>JANNXP010000105.1:0-19791 GCA_031409615.1 Haliea sp.
GTACCGCTATCGCGGAACGTGACTTGGTACACGATTTAGTGAGTTTAGAATTGGAGATGCAGACGGGGATATTCGGGAATATCGGCTTGTATAGCTACGGTACAGCGCTTCTCGCCTACATTATGCTGGTAGTCCTCGTCTTTATCGTCAGGCGCAACAACCCCCTGGGCGGCGCATTATTGACGGCGAGCACCCTGTCCGCGGTTTGGGCCGCAGTCATCACCGTTTCCACGGCGGTCGTCGAGCCCCAAGTTATACTCATACAACTAGCCGAGGTAGCACGCAATGGCGCCTGGATTTTCGTCTTGCTCAAACTCATTGGCGTACGACTGCAGGGCACAGATCACGTATTAGCGTCTAACCGTTGGATACCGTGGTTTGCCTTCTGCTTCTTTTTGATTCTGGTCGTACTACTGGCCGCTGATCCGCTGGTGGAAGAACTGACACCAGTCTACGACCTTTCCATGTATGCAAGCTTTAGTGCGTGGTTGGCGATGTCGATTGCGGGCATGCTGCTGCTGGAGCAATTTTTCCGCAATAGTAACGAGGGAGAGCTCTGGGCCACTAAGCACTTATGCCTTGGTCTGGGAATCATATTCACTTTCGACTTTTTTATGTATGCAGAGGGCCTGCTATTTCGCCAGCTGGATGAAAATCTTTGGCAAGCTCGGGGCATAGTAGCCACAATGGCAGCCATCCTGATGGCGATCAGCGTAGGCCGCACGGATCGCAGTAAAGCACAGGACAGCGCGCAAGGCGTTCACCTCTCTCGGCACGTCGCATTCCACTCATTCACATTGATGGCCTCCGGCGTTTACCTGATCACGATGGCACTGGCAGCGTATTTCATTCGATATCTTGGCGGAAGTTGGGGGGGTGTATTGCAGATTGCTTTTCTGTGCGCCTCTGGACTCATCCTCGTGGTGTTGCTTTTCTCCGGACAAATACGTGCTCGTACCAGGGTTTGGCTGAGTAAGAATTTCTTCAGCTACAAATATGATTACCGCCTCGAGTGGTTGCAATTCACAGGAATCTTGGCGAGCGGCAACAATGATATCCCGGAGAATATCACCCGCGCTGTAGCCAATCTTGCCAAAAGTCCGGCAGGTATTCTTTGGAGCAAAGCCGAGGATGGGAGATTCAACATTGTGGCCACTTGGGAGATGCCACCTCCTGATACAGATATCGATCTGTACGATTTTTCGCAGTGGCTGCAAACACATGGGTGGATTGTCGATCTTCGAGAATGGCGAATTGCTCCAGACATGTATCGAAATCTTGAATTGCCCAAAGTTCTTGTCGGTATTCCGCGCGCGTGGCTTATCATCCCTCTATTATTTGGCGATCGACTTCAAGGCATTCTGCTACTTCGTGAATCGGAGCTATTGCGAGACCTAAACTGGGAGGATCGTGATCTTCTCAAATTGGCAGGTAGACAAGCAGCCAGTCACCTCGCCCAGTTCCAAGCAGATCAGGCTCTAGTCGAGTCGCGACAGTTCGAGGCTTTCAACCGTCTATCTGCTTATGTGATTCATGATCTCAAAAATATTTTGGCGCAGCTCTCCCTCATGGTCGCTAACGCACAAAAGCACAAGCATAATCCTGAGTTTATTGATGATATGGTGGATACAGTCAGTAACACCGTTAATCGCATGAGCAAACTGATGGCCCAATTGCGTAGCGGCACGGGCCAAACAGAACAACAGAAGTTTCAGTTAGTAGAATTGCTTGAAGCCGTTGTAGCGGAAAGCAAACTTCGATCACCGATTCCAGAACTTGCTCTGGTGGAGAGTACGTTTATGCTAACGTGTGACCGGGAACGATTACATACGGTATTCGGGCACTTGGTACAAAATGCACAAGAGGCAACTGACAAGGATGGACATATCAGTATCCGACTGCTGAGCAGCAATGGTGCAGCTGTAATCGAGATTGAAGATAGCGGCATTGGCATGGATGAGCACTTCATCCGTCACCGTCTCTTCAAACCTTTTGATTCGACCAAGGGGCTAACCGGTATGGGTATCGGTGCGTTCGAGAGCCGCGATTTCATTCGTAGTTTGGGAGGCAACATAAGCGTAGATAGCAAACCGGGGCACGGTTCAGTATTCCGCGTGCGCATACCCTGCGCGGAGGAGGCAGTATTTGGACATACATACACACCGCACAAGGTAAGCATACTGTGAAGAGCGATAAGAAACATCTCCTGGTGGTAGAGGATGACAAGGGGCTACAAAGTCAATTACGCTGGGCCTTTGACAGCTTCGAGGTGACAGTCAGCGGCGATCGTAGCGAGGCAATTAGCCAGCTCCGTCGCATCCAGCCCGGGGTTGTGTTACTGGATCTAGGGCTTCCACCAGACCCGGGCGGCGTTACCGAAGGGCTAGCAACGCTGAGTGAGATTCTGTCACTGACGCCCGAAACCAAAGTCATCATTGTTACCGGAGATAACGACCGCGCCAATGCGGTAAAGGCGATCGCGCTGGGCGCCTATGATTTTCATCAGAAGCCGGCCGACCCGGAACTATTGGCCCTACTTGTAGATCGCGCATATCACGTCTATGAACTGGAGATAGAGAATCGCAGACTCCAGAAACATGATCAGAATATGCCTCTAAGAGGCATCATCACAACCAGCCCGCAAATGCTTAAAGTCTGTCGTACAATTGAAAAAATTGCTCCTTCGAACATCACCACTTTGCTATTGGGCGCAAGTGGAACTGGTAAAGAACGCTGCGCCCAAGCGCTGCATGAGTTGAGCCCGCGAGCCCATAAGCCGTTGGTGGCAATCAATTGTGCCGCTATTCCCGAGAACCTTCTGGAAAGCGAGCTATTCGGCTACGAAAAAGGGGCGTTCACCGGAGCGGCCAAGCAAACTCCCGGGAAAATTGAGTACGCCGATCAGGGAACGCTATTTCTTGACGAAATAGGAGACCTTCCGATGGAACTGCAGGCCAAGCTCTTACGGTTTCTGCAGGAACGAGTCGTTGAGCGCATTGGGGGACGCAAAGAAATACCGGTTGATGTACGAATTCTATGCGCTACGCACCAGAATCTGCGCGCCTTGATCTCGAAAGGTTTGTTCCGGGAGGACTTGTACTACCGTATTAGTGAGATCGTACTGGAGATACCACCACTAAAAGACCGCGACGGCGACATTCTTGTTTTGGCCAAATCCTTTCTAAGCTTGTGGAGCAAAGAGTATGGTAGCTCAGCAACGGACTTTTCTCCCGAGGCTATCGCGGCCATGGAGTCTTATGACTGGCCGGGTAACGTACGCGAATTGGAGAGTCGCATAAAACGTGGGGTGATTATGGCAGAAGGCGGCATGATCAGCACGGAGGATCTAGAGTTAGGAGACACCAACGTAGAACCCATGCCGCTAAACCTGAAAGAAGTCCGGGAGCAAGCGGAACGCAGAGCAATAGTTCGTGCCATGAGTCACAGCAATCAAAATATATCCGACGCGGCCAATGCTTTGGGAATCACCAGACCCACTCTTTACAGTCTGCTGGAACGTTTGGGGCTGAAGGCCTAAGACAAACCACAGAGCAAGGGATCAGCTTCTGATATCGCACCCTATTGCGCCGCCAATTTTTTCAGAAATGCCTCAGCCTCCGACCGCTCCGAAAATTTCTCATGCTTCTCTAGCAATGCAGTCAGGGCAATAATTGCACCCTTGTTATCGCCTTCTGCCGCCCTGATTTGAGCTTCATGAAAGCGTATCTCGGGGCTGGTGGGGGCTAAGGCTATGGCGCGATCAATGGCTCGTCTGGCTTCGAGCGTACTGCGGTTTTTCAATTGCACCAACGCCAGAGTATCAAGTATGGAGCTTGATTCCGGAGACAATTCCATCGCTTTTTCGGCATAGGCAAGTGCCTGTTTCGGATCGTCACTGCGTAAGTACCAGGCAAGATTATTGAGAGCGATTATGTGGTTCGGGTCCACCTTCAGAATCTCACGGTACTGGTAGATTACGCCTCCTGTTTGACTATTACTGCCATACACCTCTGCCAACTTCTCTCGCACAATGACATCGCCCGGATGGTTCTCCACCCAGTGTTGCAACTGCTCGATAGCACCATTGATATTGCCACCAGACTGACGCAATGTAGCAAGCGCGATCACGTTACCAGCGGTCGGCTCCCGGTTATAGAGGGTCTCCAGAAATCGCACGGCCGCCGTATTGTCGCCCTTCTTTTGCGCCGAGGCGACCTCAAGCTTGATGACATCAGGATTGTCCGGAGCCATCTCCCTTAGCTCAGCCAATTTCTCCTCGAACAGAGCCATCCGGTTGGATAACATTGCTAATCGGGCCTGGGCTATCTTGGCATAAAAGTGGTTGGGGTCCAGCTCCACCGTGCGCTGTAGCTCAGCGGAAAACTTCTCCATATCACCCAGCCCGGCATAGGCTTTGGACTTCATATAGTGGTACTGACTTACATTCGGATATTCATCGATCAACTTTCCCAGAGTGCCGAGCGCCTGGTTATATCGGCTTCCTGCCAGCTCAAAGCCCGCGAGAGTTACCAGTGCGTCAGGGTGCTGCTTTTGTTCTGCGGTAAGTTCTTCAAACAAAGGAGTTACCTTTTCCAACTGCCCCTTGGCAATGTAATATCGCGCTTGGACAAGCCTAGGTTCCATAGCTCTTGGATACGCCGCAAGAGTACTCTGTAGACTATCCAGCATTTCCTGCTCTTTGCCTTCGACGGCATAGGATGCAGCAACCTTCATTCGAGTCGGCATGTGCTCAGGATTATGCTGCAGAATCTTCTGGTAGTACTCACGCGCAGATTCATAGTCATTATTGGCAAGCGCAAAATCCGCCAGGCTATTACCCGCCCCGGGATCCCCCGGCCGTAGTTCCAGGGCCCTGGTAAATGCGGCCTGCGCGGGATCATTCTCCTTGTTCGCAAGGTAGGCCCGCCCCAATAAGTCATACGACGTTGCGCTGTCGGGATTGCGAGATTGATACTCCTTCGCTGCGCGGACCGCTTCCGCCACTTTATCTCGGCGCAGATAATTCAAAATGATGAGGATGTCGGCCTGTTCATAACTGGGGTCCTTTTCCAGAAGAGCGCGCAGCGTTTCAACTCCCAACTCCTCAGAGCCCGCTGCAAGAAAGCCCGCGCCAAGTCGAGCCTTTGCCTCCGCAGAATCAGGGCGCAATTCTGCAATCTTAGCCAACATCTCTACCCCCTCTCCACTCTTGCCCTGCGCCAGAAGTGCGCTCGCCAGAAGATTCATAGCTTCAATATCATCGGGACGGACGGCGACCAGTGGCTCCAGAAGCTTTTCAGCCTTGGCATATTTTTTTTGTCCAAGCTCAAGTTTCGCCGCCAGCTTTATACCCACCACACTGCCAGGCACTAGACCGAGAAAGCGATAGGCATTGGTCATGGCCTGCTCAAACAGACCCTGCTCCAACTTAATAGCCGCCAAATAATACAATGCCTGGGGGTAGGTATCGGAAAATTGGGCGGTCTGTTCGAATGCCCTTGCGGCCGGGTCGATCTGTTTAGTCTGCAGATAATACAAACCCCACGCAAATTGTACGCCAGGATGCATACTCGTCACCGCACCGTGAGTCTGCCCCAACGTTGACAAATCCTCGAAAGCCCCTTCAAAGTTACGTTGATAGATGCGCATCATTGCCCGATTCGCTCGGGCTTCAAAACTGTTCGCTGCGAATTCAATGACCTTGGTATACGCTAGCTCAGCTTTTTGCGGCTGTCTTTGCGCACTCTCGATATCTCCCAGTAGATTCCACGCAGGGGTGTACGTAGGATCTTTTGCGAAAACTACGACCAATCGGCGGCGTGCTTCGTCATACTCCCCTTTCTCCATGGCCAGTCGCGCCGCCGCCACCTGAGCATAGGGTGAGTTCGGCTCGTTCTGCATCGCAGTTTCCATGATCTCAGCCGCTACCACCAGATCCTGGCGGTAAATCATGGAAAGGCCCTTCGCGGCCTGCACAGTAGAGCGATTTTCCGGATCGAGGCCATCCAAGCTTAAAGTATCAAGTCGCTCGTAGTCCCCCAAACCCAATAGCACCTGAGCTAGAACAGGAGCGACGACGGCTATATCCACGCCAGCGGAAAGCGCCCGCGACAGCTCCTTGTCGGCATCTTCATACGCGCCAGTCTCGAAATACACCTTGCCAAGTAGCGCACGAGCTTGGGAGTTGTTTACATCCTTCTTAAGCGCATTTTTCAGTTCGATAATCGCCGCGGCATTATCAGACTGTTCGAGAAGTGCCGCAGCATTGTTGAGGTGATCTTCACTGGTAAGGTCTTCGTCACATGACAACAGCATGCAACTAACAAGCAGGATTAATAGGGTGCGTATGAGCGGGTTCATTTGTTTTAGGTGTCTATGATCCATTCTTCTGGATGAACATACTACAGGACATCACCAGCATACGTTGTATTTCATGCACCACCGACCTGACTTGATCGCCTTGGTGTACCAGCCAGTCTCGAATGCGCCGACTGCCATAAAACGGATGATCGAGATGAAAGCGATCGATCAGCGCCACGATTGCAAGCTCCTTCTCGGACACCGGCCGAGGGACATGATAGAACGTCGAGCGAGGCAGATCCAGCACTGCACACTGGCGCGTCACCGGTAACGGATCCTTCCGATCTACCATGTCTTTCATCTGGGCCCGTGAATCCGTTCAAGCCCGCGTTCTAAAAAATCGTTATCCATGGTCAACTGACAGGTCGTGGTATGCAGCCGTTGCACCGCTTCCGTACATTCCTCTGACTTCTTGGCATCCTTGCCAAAGACATCCGGCGCGCTGCTGAGCAGTTGCTTCTTCCAATCAGTGATTTGATTGGCATGCACATCAAATTTCTTGACCAATTCCGCCATGGTCATATCACCGTGCACAGCAGCCAGGGAAACCTTGGCCTTGAACTCGGCTGACTGGGTGCGTCCTTTCGTTTCATTGCTTCTCTCCTGAGCCCCTTGGCTCATCATGGAGGAAAGCAATTATCTTCGTCTACTCACTGTCCAATCAGTTGAGTCCACTTCTGGTGCCAAGCATCTTAAATTACTGATAGCTGCCAATTCCATTTTTTACTTGTGTAGTCGATACGTGCGAAGTGTAAAAAATTCTGGCAACAACCCGCTCTTTACGCCAGAGCGTGAGCGACCTCTTCAGGCGTTTTGGTAGACGACTAGAACCGCACTAGAAGGGCTGGATAGGACGCAAGCCGCAAAAAAAGACAGGTCAGACAGCCAACCTCAGCGGCTGCCGGTACTCTAATTGCGCCACCGAGAGATAATGCTCCAATCCGGCAAAAGCACCCTGAGCGCAGTGTGGTACGGATCGATGAATCTGAAATGCCACTCCTACCGCCGTGTGGCAACGCCGGTAGAATCGTGCATTGCGCAATGAACTCAAAACCATCGCGTTTTGATAGCCACCGTCGCGGGAGGCTTGTATCAAGTGGACAACAAATTCGCGTACCAAATACACCGTCCGCACCGTTGGGTCGATGACAAAGCGTTCCCACATACAACAGGTGCTTTGATCGAGTTCCAACAGCTCCAATTGGCTGGTTAGGGTGATATGCGATGATATCCTGGCGCCACCCACACAACGACCATGCTTAAGCGCGAGCAGGATTACGCCCTGCCGATCCTGCTCTTCTTCCGATCCATCGAAATCGACCAAGCCGAGTTCCTGACGAAAGCACCGCTGGCGCAGTGCGTAGTACTGCTCTAACAACTGAGAATCACTGCTGATTTTGAATTCAATCGACAAAACATTTCCCCTCTATATTATCCATGATGCCCCAGATTGGGCACTGCCGCAAACTTTGCAATATACGAACCATGATAACAAATATCTTTAAAAATCATTACGTTACAATATCAACTTAAAATGGTCCCGAGAAAACGGGGAAAATTACCGCTTTTTCTCCATGTTTCTGTAGGCGAGCTACGACAACTTTTCCTACCGAATGACAATATCCAAATAAATCATCGCTTTATGCTGTCGCAAAAATGCGACACTGTTCGGCGGCCGCAATCATTGTGGTAGGGGTGACCCAGCGGGGCCAGAAGAACTGTGATCACCGGGCTAACGTGTCCCCGACGCCCCACAAGTGACCTAAATAGGCCCTGCACAGGAGAAATTATGTCATCAGTCCTTGGGATCGATGCGCTATCATCCGAACAGTGAACAGTCTACTCGTGCGGACGATCTCGCTGTAACGTCGGGCGCAGGACAACTGGTAAAGGCGGCTATCGCGCTCGACGCTCTCTTCCTGTCGACCCATTAGTAAGGGCGACCGTTGAGTTGACTAGTCAAACACCACTATGAAATTCTGCTTGGGGGGAACAGATCATGAAAGGTAGAGGGTTCAAACTCAGTGTGTACGGAATATCTGCCGCGATGCTCAGATTGTTGCGCGCTGGTGCGCTGAGTCTGTGCGCGGTTCATGGCCCCGTCGTACTTGCCGAATCGGATGTTGAAAAAGGCACAGCGATTGCCACCGAAGCCGATCGCCGTGACGCCGGTTTCAGGGACACCACTGTTGACCTGACCATGCTGATTGCGTCTTCATCCGATGAGGTAATAAGCCGTGAAATGCGCCAGGTAAGTCTGGAGGTAGCGGGCGATGGCGACAAAAGCATCATCGTCTTTGATCGCCCCAAAGACTTGAAAGGTACAGCCATTCTGACGTTTACACACAAAACCGCACCCGATGAGCAGTGGCTCTACCTGCCCGCATTGAAGCGCGTAAAGCGTATCTCCTCGGCAGACAAATCTGGTCCTTTTATGGGCAGTGAATTCGCCTACGAAGATTTGTCATCACAGGAGGTTGAAAAGTATAGCTATCGATACCTTCGTGATGAGCCCGTTGATGGTCTACCAAGCTACGTGGTGGAGCGCATCCCGACCGACAAGAACTCCGGCTATACGCGACAAGAAACCTGGGTTGATCAAGCAGAGTACCGGGTGCAACGGGTGGACTACTATGACCGCAAGAATGTACTGTTGAAAACCATGATGGCCAGGGATTATCAAAAATACCTTGATCACTACTGGCGGCCCGGGGAAACCGTCATGACCAATCACCAGACAGGAAAGAGTACGACATTGAGGTTCAAGAATTACCAATTCGGGACGGGATTAGACGACTCCGATTTCAGCCCCAGTGCAATCTCTCGTATCCGCTAGAATGTGTGAGCCTCTGGGAAATTTACAGTGACGCGCTCTGCGCTGACGCGTGCGATAGTCTTGTCGATACTGACCTACGCAGGCCGGGTCATAGGTGACAGCACCGCAGCGCCGGACATACTGGTCAAGGATATCCGAGTCGGTGTCATGGCGAAAACAACCAGGCTGGTCTTTGATCTCTCTGGCCCTGCCAGTTACTCGCTCTCAACGCTGGATAATCCTGCCCAGGTGGTGATTGATCTACCGGGTAGCGAGACCACAACAGACCATGCATCCCCACCCCTGAAGGGGACTCTCATTAAGGGGATCAGTCTCGACCACAAGGCACAAGGATCACTGCGTTATCTCATTGCTGTTGCACCTGGCACCAATGCACGGGCCTTCCTACTCAAACCCTACGAGAACCATGGTCACCGACTGGTAATAGATTTGCAGAATGCGGCATCGGCGACCCCAAATACTCCTGCAGAAACTGCAACTCTGGCCCAGTCCTCGGCTAGCACCCAACATGTGGGCCAAGCCACGAGAGCGAGGCCGCCGCCCACTACTGCTTCGTCTTCCGTACAGACCCAGCCACGAGAATACACCGGGGAGTGGTCGGGCTACGTCAGCGTGGATACGCGCTATTTCTTGCAGTCGCCAGCGTATCCCGAGCAGAAAGATCAAGATTTTTCCGCGGCGTTTCAGCCCGAATACTATGTCGACTGGGCCAGTGGTGAGCAGCAGTTCGGCTTCAGCCCATTTTTTCGCTATGACAGCGCCGATGACCAGAGAACGCACGCCGATATCAGGGAGTTGTACTGGCGACTGGAGCGTGATCGCTTGATCGCCAAAGTGGGCGTCGATGTTGTGTTCTGGGGTGTCGCTGAGTCCCAGCACCTGATCGACATTATCAATCAGACGGATCTAGTAGAGAATATCGACGGAGAAGAAAAACTCGGACAGCCCATGATAAATCTCGACTATTTGAGTGATTGGGGCAACTGGCAATTTTATTTCCTGCCGTATTTCAGGGAGCGGACCTTCCCCGGCAAACATGGTCGGCTGCGAACCGAACCGGCGGTAGACACGCGTCACCCGCAATTCGACTCCAATTCTGAAAAGAACCACAAAGATTTCGCGCTGCGCTGGAGCCACAATGTGGGGGACTGGGATATCGGCCTGGCCCAGTTTTCAGGTACCAGCCGGGAGCCGTACCTGATGCCGGAATATTCGAGCGGCTCGCTCAGATTAATTCCGCTCTATCAGCAAATAGACCAGACCAGTTTAGACGCCCAGGCCACCAAGGGGGCATGGTTGTGGAAACTCGAGGCCATTTACAACCAGAATAATCTGGATAATTACTACGCCTATGTGGGCGGCTTCGAGCGAACCAGTTTTGGTGTGGCCGATACGCCGGCCGACGTGGGCCTCTTGGCCGAATATCACTATGATGAGCGCGGCGATGAAGCCACCCTCGGCCTGCAAAGCGATATTTACGTGGGACTGCGGCTAAGCGCGAATGACATTGCCAGCACCATGGCGCTGGCAGGCATCATATACGACACCGATACCCAATCCGTATTCGGTAATATAGAGGCATCGCGCCGATTGAGCGAAGCTTGGACATTGGGCATGGAACTGCGTTTTACCTCCAATGCCGACGAGCAGGAAAACCTGTATTTCATCAAAGCCGATGATTACCTGGGAGTCGAATTAACGCGGTACTTCTAAGCTAACTATCGCCCACAGGATCAATCCCAGCCCAAAAAAAAACCGCACCCAAAAGGCGCGGTCTTCGTTTAGGCTACTGTCTTATTGCTTTAGGACAGTGGCGTTACCGATACTACTTGTTGCGTCGCGATGCACGTGCAGCCGCCAACAAGCCAATTCCCATCAGAAACAGTGTGCCTGGCACAGGTACTACTGGCGTACGACGCAGCTGTGTAGAGGTGTTGTTGGCTAACGTCAACGTGTAGTCACCCGTCTCTAAACCCGCTACATCCAGGTTATAGTTGCCACCGCCTACCGTCTGGTTGGCGGCGCCACTGCTCCCTTTGGAATTGTTCAGAGACGTTGCAGCCTCGGTAGCCGTACAGGTCAAGCCAGTGGCGCAATTTGCAACTGTGTTGTTTCCCTGCGGCGTCCAGCGTGCCAAAGTAACGCCGTCCTTCTGCAGTTCCACGGTTAAACTTGAGTTAGCTTGCGCTGCGCCAATATCACCACCAGTAACCTCCGCAAGCACATTGACCAAGGCATCAAAGTTAACACTAAACGACCCATTCTCTTCTTGGATGCTAAAGTCCAAAGTCAGGTTGGTGATAGATTGGACAAGCGTCGTCGCGGATGCAGTAGTTGCTGTGTCGAGATTACTTTCGGAAATGGATCGCGTGGCGGTCGGCCCATCGAGCAGTAGCGTCGCCGTAACAATCGCAGCCTCGGCGTTGGAGTAGTCCCCTGTCGACCCAAACACTTGATAATCGTTATCACCACGGATCGAGGTGCTGCCCGGTGCGTTTTGCACCGCGCCACTCAGGCGGGGGTTCGCAACACTGCCCGGGCCAGGAGCGCAATCGTTGGAGACGCCAAAGGTCCCACCGCAACTGGCTGAGCCATCGGTGAGATCCGCGAGCCCGTTAAGCCGTGCGTTCTGATCAGTATTGAATTCGAACAGCCCGGCAGAACCTGCACCATCAAAAACAACGACAAGGTTATCAATAGACACTGTGCTTAACCCGTACACATCTGCTGACGCCTGACCAGCCACACCAAAACTCAGTGCAGCACCGACCAAAACTCCGAGTTTCTTTTTGCTTAATTTCATGTCGATCTCCTTAAAACACCTAAAGTAGTAAGCCTTTCCCGATTCCAGACTCGCCATTTCTCGCTGAGATCGGAGCGTCTTCGGGTTGTTTAATGCAATGCGTGTGCCAAAAGTAATTTCTTTATAAATAACAGCGAGTTAGTAAAAATTCTTCCCACACACACGCAATCCTGAACACCTAAATGTAAAAAAAACTGACAACTACTGCGGGGCTGCACCGTCGCCATTGAGGTTAGCCCCCTTATGCGACGCCTCCAGCAGGGTTTTGGCTTCTGCTACCAAGCCATCGGCCCCTTTACTCCCAATAACTTCCTGCAGATACGGCTGCGCAGCAGAGTGCCTACCCAAATTGAGCAGCAGGCGCGCTAGATCCAGCTTGGACTGTATATTATCCGGGTAAAGCGCCACCGCTTTGCGCAGCAATTGCTCGCCCTCGACAGCTTGCCCGTTCGCAGCCAGCAAGGCCCCCAGCGTAGACATCACATACGGGTCCTCCGGCGCCAGAGCACTGGCACGATTGGCGAACACCAGTGCTTGTTTGGGATCCTTGTCCCGCACCAGCCAGGCCAGATTATTCAGCGCGAGCACCGACTGTGGGTCCACCTCCAACAGGCGCTGATAGATACCAATCGCCTTGTCCGTCTCCTTTTGTGCCAAGTAACTCTGCCCGAGTATGACCAACATACTGGTGCTCCGGGGAAATTTCTCCAACCAGCCCTCGAGTGAGCGCAGGGCCTCATCGGAACGATCCTGGTTATTTAGAGCGGCGAACAGCAGCAGCGCTGTCTCGGGAGTGGGCTCCAGAGCCAGCGATTTCTGCAGCGACTGTTCGGCGTCTGCATAGTTACCAGCCTTCGCGCTCAGCCAGCCCTGGGTATACCAGACATCGCCCCGCTCTGCCGTCAATTCACCCCGCAGTTTTTGCATTTCCGCAAAGGCCTTATCCATATTACCGGTCTGGGCGTTTACGCGTACAAGGGCAAGCCGCGCGGGCAAGTACCCGGGTTTAAGCTGGCGACAGACTTCCAAGGATTCCAGCGCCCGCTCCAACTGCTTGGATTGGACGAGGGAGTCGGCAAAATAGAAATTTGCCAGAACCAAATCCGGCGAGAGCTTAACCCATTTCTCCCACACCTTTGCTGCAGCACCGGCGTCACCCTGATTAATAAAGGATTTGCCCCTAAGCTCCATCAATAACGGCTGCGCCTTGATCACGTCATCACTCATATTTTCTGTGATAAACACCACCTGATCATACTTGCCATTATCGAAATACAGCTGCGCCAGGCGGGATTTCACCTCCAAATTCTCCGGATTCTTTTCCAGCAATTCAATTAATTGCGTCTCTCCTTGCTGATAGGTGTTGGTGGCCACTATGAGCTCAGACATGACGCCGATCGCCTCTTTGTCCAGCGGGTTGTCTTTTAAATAGGGGGTCAATAGCTGCACTGCGCGCGCTTCCTCTCCCGTTTGCAGGTAAATCTTGGCCAGTGTCTTGATTGCAGAGGGCTCCAGTGGGTCTATGGTCAAGGTTTGCTCCAACAATGACTGCCCTTTGCGCCAGTCCCCCACGGAAAGGTAAATGGTAGCCAACATCTTCAGTGGATCGACCCGGTCGGGAAACTGTTGGTGTAAATTTTCCGCGATCGCCAGCGCTTCCTTCAGTTGACCTTGCTTGAGGGCAGTGGCGGCCGACAAGAGTGCCCGGTCAAATTCCGCTGGTGGCACCTGCTGTTCTGCCGCAGTGACCACTTCCGCTACGAAATCACCACGCATGGTCATCGCCAGATTCAACATGCGCTGCACAGACTGATCATCCGGCGACTCGGTTAACAGACGCTGAAAGTAGTCAACCGCCTGATCTCCATTGCCCTCCATGAGGGCCATGGAACCAAGCATGCCCAGCGCCACGGGATCGTCCTTATTCACTTCCAGCAGCGCGCCGAGTGTGCCTCGGGCAGCGCCAAAATCCTGCTTCTGAATGTCAATGGAGGCGAACATGCGAGCAACTTCGACGGAGTTCGGAATGTCGGCATAGAGCTGGTTGGCAAGTATTCGAGCCTGTTCCAGCTTCTCCTCTTTGATGAGGCTTGCTGCCAGGTACAATTTACTGAGGGGGTTTTTCGGATCTGCGGCTACCGACTTTTCCAGCGCCTCCGATGCTGCCGGGTACTTCGCCTCCCGAAAGGCCGTATACCCTTTAACAAAATTTACGTAGGGCTGGTCTTTATAACCACTGAAGTACAACGCCTTTAGATCGCTGGTGGCCTCAGCAAATTGACCCAGTTGTGCCGCAATAAATGCTCGTCTGGCCATCGACAAAGACACATATGCACGATTTGCAACTGCTTTATCATAGGCTTCCTTGGCTGCCGGTAATTCATTATTGGCGGCATGCAAATCACCCAGCAGCGCCCACGCATCAGGCGAGGTGGGATCAAGTTCTGTGGCCTTCTTCGCCAGCGTCATGGCAGTTTCACGACGACCCACCTGCGCCTCATAACTGGCTTTGGCTAGCACCGCCATCACCGAGCCCTCGTCGAGACTGAGTGCGTCCTGTATGGCGACGTCGGCCAACCGGTACTGCTGCTGCCGAATCAGCGCGTGCGCACGGTACGCCAGAATATCGGCCCGAACGTTGGCTTTTAACGTATCGGATATGTTCTTCGATTCGGTCAATACCCGATCAAAATCACCCTGCAAATAAATAGCAGCCAGTGTCAAAAGGGTAACCTGCTCAGGAGGCATGCCCAGCTCTATCGCACGGCGAGCTTCCTTTTCCGCTCCAGCTGCGTCCCCCAGCGCCAGGGAAACACCGGCGAGCTCAAAGCGAACCTCGGCATTATCGGGATACTTCAGGGCAGCGTTTTTAAGCGATATACTTGCTGCGGAGAAATCGTCGGCTGCAACGTAATTGCGGGCTTCGGCGATAGACTCCTGTGGCGTCAGGTCCTTGCCGCACGCAGCCAACAGGAACACAAATACAATCACCAAACACTTTTCAATTAGTCGATTCATATGCTTTGATCGCGCTCCAGCAGCCGTGTGTAAGTTAACTTAACTAGGTGTATTCAATCCCGTACCGTCAAGGCGGCGGGCCGGCACTCCTCCCCAGTGCTCACCAGGACCAATGTGGGTGCCCTTTTTGACGACAGCTCCTGCAGACACTATGGCACCATCCCCGACCGTTACGCCCGACATGATGACAGCGTGAGCCCCGACCGTCACGTTGTTACCCAATACAATCCGGTCCAGAGCGAAATAGTGCCCTTCTATGGCGTGGGAATACAAGGTCGCGTTGTGGCCGATGATGGTGTTATCGCCTATTTCGGTTAACGGGGGGTCCAGTATGGTGCCGGGACTGAAGCTGTTTGACCCAATTTTGGTGCCCAGCAACGAATACACCAGTGTCTTGATGGGGACGGGTAAAAAATCTGTGCGGATCAGGGAATTGAACAGCATTAAATAGAACAGGATATTCACCTGAGCGGCAAACTCCGCTCGGGAACCGGGCTCTATATAACCTTCCTGTAGTGGAACAACGCGCAGGAACAACCGATAAACCACAAACGCCCACGCGTAAACCAGCGTCACCAGAGCGATCACATAAATCACCCCGTAAAAATCGCCCTGCCATTCCTTACGCACGAGAACTTCAGTGCTGATTACCGCCAACAGAATGATCAAACCCAATAGAATCAGGAAAAAACCTATCTGGCCTGCAGTTATCTTACGCATCCACTGCCCCCACGCGGTTATCGAACCGCCGGTGAGTTTATACTGATCGCATTGCTTATTCTATTGGTTCGATCGCTACATATTTCGTTGATTACTTTAGTAAATTCAGTCGGCACATCGTAGCGGGCAAAACGCGCTGCCACTGCAGTTGCAGCTTGGCGAAAGGACCCATCAGCCAGCACTTGGCCTATGACCTTAACCAGTTCCCCCGCCCTACAGGTACCCGCGCGCAGGCTCCGCCCGGCTCCCGTTTTCTCGATAGCCGCCATATTCAGGTATTGGTCCAGATTCCCTGCTACACCAATGACCGGAACACCGCGCACCAGCGCTTGGTGAGTAGTCGGACTACCGCCGTTGCAAATCACCAGGCTGGCCATTTTCACCGCATCCTCACCCGGGAGGTAGGCCGCCAGATAGACATTGGAAGGTACCGCCGGAGGCAATGGTGCACCGGCAGTAGAAACCAGGGCCGTTACATCGAGCTGTCCCAGCGCGGCGATGAGTTCGGGCAGCAGGCTGGCGTGGCCGGAACTGCCCAATGTCACGTAGACGATGGGTCTGGCCTGCGGCAGATCCTGCCACCAATGCGGATGCGGAAAACGGGGGGACCAGACCACCGGGCCAATAAAGCGGTGATGTCGCGGCAGATCCTGCATGCAGTAGAGCTCCGGTATATCCGCATACAGCGTGTAATCGGCTCGTGTATACACCTGCCTCAAGTCAAAACCCAGGCTCTTCAGGCCGTAACTGCGCCGCAAACGATTCATTGGCAGACAATGCAGCGCAAAGGCACAGGGACGCGCGAGGGAAAATACCCGCTGGCCCAGCGCCGGCCCCAGCATCCGTGTCAGCGGCAGCTCGGGCACAATATAGCGCTGCTGACAGTAGGGCGACCAGTAGGCGTTGCTCAGCGCAACATAGGGGACACCCGCCATTTCGGCACTCACCAACAGCGACAGCCGGAAATCACCCACTACGATATCCGGTTGCACGGCAGCAAGCAGTTGTAGGTCCTCCTCGACATAAGCCTGCAGCGTCGCGACGTCATACAGAGGCTTCCCATCGGCAAGGGCCTGAATAAACTGCTGCGGGGGGATCGAGTGGATCTCGTGCTCAGTGAGGTCAAGTGGACCCAATAGTTCCCTGTAACGCGGATGATGCGCCAGATGTACATCGAAATGCTGCGGATCAAGGGTCTGGGCCAAGGTGACAGGGCGCGCGACGTGGGCGAGGGTCACCGCCTCGGCAAAGAACAGGATGCGAGGTTTGCCCGGTTGTTTGGAAAGACCAGGCATATGCTGCTAGCCGTGCGGGTCAACGAGCAGCTTTTCCAGCGGCGGACGCACCGAACGGGACTGCGGCGCGGGCCCGAACCCGACCCGCCCCATATACACCCGTTGCAGCGGACTCACATCAACGCCAAGCAGCTCGCTCAATTCGCCCGCCAATCGTTCTGCGAGCGCCTGCTCCGGGCCAATCGACGTAAACGTCCGCTCCTGTGTCACATAGCGCGAGAAAATCACCGGCGTCATTTCCGGTTGAAACTGCAGACCCTGACGGGTGGCCTGGAGCCAGAAGCGCTGCATGGCACGGCCACCCGCCAGATAATCCTCCACTGTGTGCAATGGCTTGTCGGCAATAATGACAAAATGCGCTGCGCAGCCCAGCGCAGTACGCCAATCCATTTGTAGCCGCGGCAACCAGGTGCCGGCAAGATAACGATTCAGGAACTCCACCCGCTGCCAACTCTGTAATGCCCAGCGCATTATCCTGCGCGTAGGCAGGTCGATACCCAGCGCCCCCTCCGGGATACGGTCTTCACTGAACTGCACACCCCACTCTATATTGTGGCGATGGACCTCGAACGCTTCCGGTGTGGATAGCCTGATATGGGCATTGTGGAATAGCAGTTTTGCCATCTTGCGGCGCCCGGGCGCGCCCTCGATCCACAGTACCCTGAAACCCGCGCCCACCGATTGTTCCAGCGTTTGCTTCTGGCGGGGCGATAGCGGTCGCTGCGTAAAGGGTGTTCGCTGGGTTACTCTGGCTTTGATAAAAGGCAACAGTGCATCTGGCGACATTGCAGCATCGGGGACCAGCCTGACGTCAATCAGCGGCGCGCTCTCAGGCGACTCGGGACGCAACACCGACTCAGCCCGCATACCCTCGGCGGAAGCGGCAATAGAAAGGGTTTCAAGCAGGGCGCCCAGCGCAATTTGGCTCGATGTGCCGTCCAAATCATACACACACCAGTCCCGGGTATCGCGACCATGCACAATCACATGATGGTCATCGACAATCTCAAACCGCCAGGGTTGGTCGTTATCGCCGCTGGGTGCCCAACGAGCAAGATTCAGGATACGTTCGATCGGCTTCACCGTTGGCCGTTCGGCTGCCACCACGGGGGACGCGCCGGTCGCGATGCGCTTGCGAGCGACCATCAAGCCCAGCCGCTGCAAGGGATTAGCATTGCCTCCGGGTCGCCAGGTGGTCACCAGGCGGTTGCGATAGGCATCGAAGTGTATCCCGCGTGGCGCGGTGGGAACGTCACCCCGGTTGAGCAGTATTTTCAGCGCATAGGTGCCGGCAAACCCGGCACACAGCTCGCAGGCCATGGCGGTTGAGGGGCCCTTTCCGGCCGCCAGATCGATACGGCTTCTATCCACCAGATACGCCAACTGCTGCGGATTGGGCGCCAGACCCAGCATGAACCGCAGCGCCTGCTCTTCCCGGGAATGACCTTCTAGCAGGAAATACTTTTCAAAGCTCATCTGCCCCGGGATAAAGCACAGTAGTGCAGCACCCATACCTAAGGGGGCAGCGGTGACTGCGGGGATGCCTTTGGCATAGCAGGCTGCGAATACTTCTCGACGAATATCAATCGCAAAAAAATCCAGAGAATCGACGTAGAGATCGACGCCCTCGAGAAAAGCATCCAGATTGTCGGATTTGACGCCTGAGGGAAATGGTTCAATGTTCAGCTGGGGATTGATACCGCGGGCCAGTTCTACCATCACCTCGAGCTTATCCCGCCCGAGGTGCGCCATACTGGCACCCGCCTGGCGATTGAAATTAGGCAGCTCGAACTGATCAAAATCAGCGAGATGAAATGCACCGATGCCCAGCCGCGTCAGGGTGAGCAGATGGCTGCCGCCAACACCACCCATTCCGGCTATTGCAATACGTTTTGTGCGCAAGATCTCCTGCTCGGTTTCAGTCACCCAGCCCAGATTGCGAGAAAATGCCTCGTGGTAATCAAATGGGATATTAAACTGCAAACTGTGGTCCCAGCAGTCGCCCTGGCAGCGGCGACCAGGGTGAGGTTTCAGACTGGCACACACGGCGGGCCCTGGACGTCGCTACGGCATGGTCAGGGGCAAGCAAGCCAGAGGCGGCAAAATCGGCGCGAATGACCGCGTAGAAATCCTTGAATTCTTCCGCCATACCACCAACGGTTGCGTGCGTTTCAAAACAGTAGGGCGACCGGGTGCCATGGTATTCAATCTCGCAGCCAGCGGGATACACAACCATGCCGGAGCGCCGGAGCAAGCGTGGCAGAAACGGTTCCATCATGGCAAAACAATGTGGCCGCTCAATCAGCTCACTCATGGCGAATGCGGAGAGGATGGTGGCTACGGCGATCAGCGAAAAAGTGCGTTGCTCGCGTTCACTGCAGTCAAACGCGGCTGTGCCGCCAAAACGGGATGCACTCTCGCCGGGTCTGCGGCGAAATGCACCGTCCACCGCCAGCCTGGAGAATTCGCAAATGGTGTGCCGTCTGCCATCAAATGAGCGGATTATTTCCTCATCGATAGCACTGGAGCAGAACGTTTCCATTGGCAGCAGCGATTGCGCGTCCGAGAGCACCAGCCTGGCACAACCGGCCGGCATGCCGCTCGCCTTGTGGACCACCAGACAATGCCGGGAATTAACATCAAAAGCGTCTTTTTCCAGCTGATCTGGAAAGGCTTCGGCTGGTTCATAGTGGAACTCGTCGCAGTACACCCGATATCGCACCCGGTAGACACTTTCCAACTGCTCTGGCGAAGTGGCC
>JANNXP010000106.1:0-35452 GCA_031409615.1 Haliea sp.
TACGCAGCGAGTTGTGCACCGTAGTTGTCGTCGTTGGCAACTAATAGTTTGCAGCTTTGGATTAACGTGATTGGCTACCATCACGGCATGCACCTCAGGGTTCGCTACCGTCGTCGAATCCAAATCGCCCCCATAAGTGAGCACTTAGTATAACGCAAATGACCCAACAATAACTATGCTCTGGGGCAAACCATTTCCGATGAGGCGGCGAGGGGGTTAGTGGGGCACAATTGCTCCACAATTATCCGCTTGACGGAGGTGCAGGGGTTGTCGCTGGCCCATATCCGTCGCAACAGTGTTTCACCGAGAATAGATAAGCCACCTGTTGTAACCGCCGCCCAAGCGCGCCAGGCGATGCCCGTGGGATTGGGTACTAGTCTGGGGTTGGTGAGTGAACCCCTGATCTGAACAGTGTTGGAAAAGACACTGCCCACGGATAGTCCAATCCCCTGACGGCCGCGAGAGTCTATGTTCATCTCCAGACTTTCGCTCGCCAGATCGACCTTCAGGTGTCCGACCAAATTGGCTTGGTTGGTACGCGCGGCAAACCCGTACGGTGTGCTGCCCTGGCCATTCTGCAACAGCCCCAATACGGTGCCGCACTCCAGTTGGTGTTGCTGCCGGTTGATGCCGGGAATGAGCGTTTGCAACATTGTGGTGAGCAGATTTGCCGTGAGCAGAGCAGAATTGGCGTAGTCGAAGGGGCCACGCCCCATATCCAGAAATATCAGGCCGCTGCTGCTGGCGGCGAGTTCCGCCTGGCTCTGCCCGCGGCCTTCCAATGAAATAAAGCCGCTGCGGGGGAAGGTGTCCCTGGCTGCCAACCCGCGCACGTTCTCAAAAGTACTGGACAGTTTGAACGTTGGTGGCGTGGCGCTCGCATCCAGCGCCAGCGAAAGCTCCCCGCGGCCACCGCTTAGCTGGTCGCTGCTGGTTTGCAAGGCCAGCTGGCCCTTCGCAACGCTGCCGTCGAACTGTAGCTCCTTTGCCACAATTGCCGTACTGAGCAGTGAGTCCAGCTGCCCCGAGACAGCTATATTCATTTTTTTCAGCGAATCCAGTGGCAGCGGGTCTGTGCTGAATACTCTGGTGCCAGGCGTGGTCTCTTCGCTCCTGGTCAGAAAATGCAATGGGGAAAGGAGTATAGCCCTCACAAGATCCGCACTGCCTCTGGCGAGTGAACTCAATGCTGTCGTGGGGGCGCTTGCTGAATTTTTCTTGTCACCCCCTAGATAAGCATTCTCCCAAGGCAATAGCGACAGCGTACCGCTGCGTATTTCGACTTTTAGCATCGGTGGCACGCTACGGTGGTAGCGAACGTTAGCGGCAAGGTCGCTCTCTCCCCATTGCAGGCTGGTGATATCGGCCGCAACGCCATCGGGGATGCGCGATACCTTCATAGTAAGTCTCCGGCGCGTCAATGGCGCTGCATTGTGCTGCCCCCCAGCAGCCTGCAGATCAATATTGCCTGTTACGTTGGCGATGAGCTCCTCGATCCGGCGCCCCTCACTGAGAATTTGCACAGTCCCTGAAACAGGAACGTGCTCCGCGTCGGTGTGTTGAATCAGAAACTGGTCGAGGTCAACGTCGGTCAGCTGCGCGGTGCTCTCAAGCGTTGCGCTCTGGCCTTGCCAAGTGAGCTTTCCCTGGGTTTTTAACGTGAGATCCCTGGAGACGAAATCGAATTGCTCGATGGTCATTAAATTGGGAGCGGTTGCAACCTTCAGTTGCACAGCCGACAAATCCGCCTCTTCCACTCGAAGTGAATTGGCACTGAGGGAAATCTGCACCGTGCCGAGGCGCTTGAGTGACGGCACCAGGCCTGCCTGGTCAGCCTGCACAGTGGATGCGGGCAGCAGGGCCAGCAGTCCAGTGACGTTAAGCATTTCCGACTGCAGATCCGCTATCAGCCAAGGGCTGCGACCAGCCACCATCTGCAGAGTGCCATTGAGGTCCTGCTCGATTGAATCTACGTCCAGCTTTTCGATCTTTACACCGACAATCCGATCATTATCGATAACCAGGCTGGAATTTCCTGACAATGCGACGTTTTCATGTGCGCTTGCCGCTCGGCCCCAGTTGTTGTCGGATCGTATTTCCACCGCTAACGTTGCTTGTCCCTGCAGAGCCGTAAATATATTTTTTAACCCATGGCCCTGGCCGCGAAAATTCAGGCTGCCCGAACTGCGGGTGTTGATGACGCCCTGTTGCCTGAAAATGCCGGGTAAATCCAGTTGTGTGAAATTCGCGGCGAGCTGAAAATCACTCGGCTTATCAGGCGGCGTATTGGCCTGCAGGGTCAGTTCAAGGCTGCCGTACTCTGAGCCCTTGGCTCTGGCTACAAGTTTCCCCCCTTGCGCTGTGCGCTCCAACGTTACGCTGGCCTGGCTCAGGCTCAGTCCGGGTGCCTGCAGGTTCTCTGCATTTAACGTCAGATCCAGGTCCAGATTGGGCATTGCGTTGAGATAGTCCGGTAACGGTATCCCGGGCAGTGGCGGCGCATCCTTGGTATCAAAAAGAAAGCCCAGGTCCACGCGTGATCCCTTCAGGTCCATGGTGAGCTTGCGTCGATCTGTACCTGACAGCCGCGCCGAGCCGTTGACTTCCAGTTCACCGAACGTGACCGCGAGGCTATCCAGTGCAATTTCTTCTGGACGATTATCAAGCCGCGCTTCGATAGATACCGGTATTGAGTCTGGGCTGCGGTAATCACCTGCCAGCGCAATATCGCCTTGGAGTGAACTGAGTAGCGTTTCCCACGTTTCCCCGCGTCCGGTCAGCTTGGCTCGCCCGGTGTGCCACAGCCAATCTGCGCCCACAAACTCGATCGCGACACCGTCGTCGGTCTCCCGCGCCTGCAGGGTGGCATCAACATCCACTGTCCAGCCCTGCGCATCGCTGACTACGTCGAGCGCGCCATTCAGGTTGCCTGCAGGACCGTTGCTGGTCAGAGCGTTTATCTGCAATCCGTGTTCGCCGCTGGTGAAGTCAAATGCGTTCTCCCTGCCGATTTCATCCTCCATGCGAATAACGTCAATGATCACGTGACCACGATGGGTTGGGAACTCCAGCTGTGGCAAGGTCGCAGCGAGTGCATTGGCGTGCTCGCCATCCAGGCCAGACTGACGATAGCTGTTGATCAAGCCCAGTAGTCGTTTGGTGTCGAGCAGCGGTATGGTTGTTTCAGACGCATCGGGCAGACGCCAGGACGTCTGGCCGGTGGCGGCGATGTGCGCGCTCTGGGTGGCAGCTTTCAGATCGATTTGCATGGCGTATGCGGCAGTGGTCCCGGGCTGCACGGCAGCTTGGAGTGCAATGGCTGAGTCGGGTTTTCCCATGATTGCAACGGCCAGTTCCAGGTTGACAGGAGCCAGCTGCAGCAAGTCTTGTAGCGATACCACTTTGGCCTGCACGGTAAGCTCCCCGGCAGTGCGTGCCTCGGACCAGTTCGCAGTGGCGCTGCCATCGGTGTGACGTTGCCACAGCAGATTGCTCATCGGGTAGCTGTCACCATCATCGCTGACGTACTGACCGCCCTCCACTTGTAGACTTTGCGGAAGCCACGGGTCCAGAAAGCGATAGTCGGCAGGCGCCGGCGCCGTGCGGGCAGGCCAGCGCGACGGACGCACCATCAGGTCGCCACCGCTGGCGGTCACCAGTCGTATCTTACGGTCCAGCAGGTCCGCCCATGCCAGTGTTACCGTGACCTCGGTCGCGACGACTGCCGGATCCTGTGGGTCGCCCATGACAACCCGCGCACTGCGTGCCTGCAGTTGCAGCAGTTGTGCGTTTATGGGCGCAATGTGTACGGGTAACCCGAGTTGTCTGGTCAGCAGGGGGCCGAGTTCCGCGTCGAGCGTATGACCGATCAGACGGTTTCCCCAGATCGTCAGAGCCGCCAAGCTAAGGATTACAACAGAGGCAAAAATCAATCGTTTCACAGGGTGACGCCGAGCGCATGGTCGGCGCCTATGGTAACAGTGGGCAGTTCCGCTTGCCACGCTTCCAATGCACACCAACGAGAGCGGTGCAATGGTGGCTCATGTGCTGCAAAATCCCCGCTGTCGGCACAAGGCGATGTCTCACTGCTTCACGTTGTCCCGCACAACGCGTTGTTTCTGACGGTTCCAGTCCCGGTCTTTTTCCGTATCGCGCTTGTCGTGGGACTTCTTGCCGATGGCCAATGCGATCCTCGCCTTGACCATATGACTCTTCCAGTACAGTTGGGTGCACACACAGGTCAGGCCTTTTTGCGAAGTCGCCTCAAGAATTCGGGTCAGTTCCTTTTGGTGCAGGAGCAACTTGCGGGTGCGGGTTGGGTCGGGCACGACATGGGTGGAGGCGGTGTCCAGTGGCACAATATTGCTCCCCAACAGCCACGCCTCGCCGTCTTTCATCAGCACGTAGGAGTCGGCGAGGTCTGCTTTACCCATACGTAGACTCTTTACCTCCCACCCGGTGAGCACTACGCCCGCTTCGAAGGTGTCCATCAGTTCATAATCAAAACGGGCCCGCTTGTTCTGGGCGATAACGTTACTGGGTTTTTGTGCTTTCTTTTTGGCCATGGCGCGCATTATACGGGCAAGGTTCCAAGGTGAAACGTGAATCCTCCCCTTTTCACACCCCAATGGCTGCGGCACTCTAAGCCAATGACTATGCAGGCTTTTTTATTGTGAATCTGGCCGACCCCGGGGCTCCCGACAGGTGGGGTTCACGCACGACGTTTGTCCTTGCCCTGTCCGCGTCCACGGTGGGGATGGGCAATCTCTGGCGCTTTTCCTATCTGAGCGGTGAGTATGGGGGCGGCGCCTTCGTCATCACGTATGTACTGTGTTTGTTTCTCATTGCAGTGCCGGTCATGGTTGCCGAGGTAGCATTGGGTAATTACGGCGGTCCGGGTCCTGTGGGGGCTATTCGTCGCGCCTGTGATGGCTCGCTGCGCTCGCGCGTCTGGATGGTGGCGGGCGCCTTGGCCTGTCTGACAGGACTGCTCATTCTCTCGTTCTATATAGTAGTCGCTGGATGGGGCATGGCCTACGCCGGATTCATGCACGCTGGCATTTTCTCTGCGGCTCGGGCGGTGGAGGTGGGGGCACACTTCGAACACGTTTTGGCCGAGCCCATGCCCCAGGTCTACTGGCAAAGTCTGTTTTTGCTGCTCACGGCAGGCACTGTGGTGCTGGGGGTAAGACGTGGTCTGGGGATGCTGGTCTGGTTTGCCGTGCCACTCCTGTTGGCGATGTTGGCGTTTCTGATCAAGTTTGGATTTGATAACGGCGATATTGGCACAGCCGGAAACTTCCTGTTTTCCACTCGACTTGTGGACTTTTCTGGCCGGTCGGTACTGCTGGCGCTGGGGCATGCTTTTTTTACCTTGGGCGTGGGCGTGGGCGCAGGCATCAGTTACGGGGCCTATGCTCCGCAGCGCATTCCCATCGGGCGCTCGGTGCTGGCGGTGGCAGTATTCGATACCATATTTGCCCTGTTGGCCGGCCTGGCAATTTTCCCCATCGTATTTGCCAGCAATGTTGAACCCGCAGCGGGTCCGGGCCTGCTCTTCATCAGCCTGCCCTACGCGTTTGGCAATCTTATGCAGGGGGAATTGGCGGGTACTGTTTTCTTTGTGCTGCTGGTGGTCGCCGCTCTGGGTTCAGCGGTGGCAATCATGGAGCCCATAGTTGCAACGCTGATACAGCAGTTGCGACTGGCGCGCTTCACTGCGACCCTGCTGGTCGCCGCCGCGGTGTGGCTGATGAGCCTGGCCGTGGTTACGTCACTGGGATCGGGAACAAGATTCTGGTGGTTTGGCCAACACAACCTGCTCGGCATTTTGGATGCAGTGACAGCGGGTGTATTGCTGCCGCTGGTTGCATTACTCATCGCGCTGTTGGTCGGGTGGCGTCTGCGGCCAGAAATCCTGCGGCTCGAACTGGCGCGGGAGTCGGAGCTGTTTTTCTCGTTGTGGCGCTTTCTGTTGCGGTATATTGCTCCGCCAGCCATAGTGCTGCTGATGCTGGCACCTTTTCTGGTGGCTGGGGTGTAGGTCGAACGGGTCGTTGGCAGCGAGCTCTAACAGGGTAAAGTCGGATTCATGACAGTCATCAACCGCAACGCCTTGCTACCCTTTAGCGCACGCCAGTTGTTCGATCTGGTGAGCGACGTAGAGTCCTATCCTGTTTACATGGAAGGTTGTGTGGGCGTCACAGTTCTGCGTGCTGAGGAGCATCTGGTGGAAGCCCGCCTGGATCTTGCTCGGGGTGGCATCACGCAGAGTTTCAGTACGCGCAACCGGATGCTTGCCCCCGAAAAAATCACGCTGGAGCTGATCGATGGACCTTTCGAGTATTTTAGCGGCCGCTGGGATTTCCGCGCTCTTGGAGACTCGGCCTGTAGAATGAGTCTGAATCTTGAGTTTGCTGTTAGCAGTGCTTTACTGGGTGCCGCGGCCTCCCGGTTGTTTGACAGGGTGACCAACAACCTGGTGGATGCGGTCGGCCGACGTGCCGTGCAACTTTACGGTTGATTCTATGAGTAACGGCAATACGATTACCGTGAAAGTGGCCTATGCGCTGCCCCACCAGCAGGTCCTTCTCGAGGTTTCATTGCCAGTGGGGTCTACAGTGTTGGATGCGGCGCAACGCTCTGGCATTGCCAGCACGTTTGACGGTGTAGATCTGGAAGACGCTACGTTCGGTATTTTTGGTCAGATCGTGGCTCCCGGGCACGTTGTGCGGGAGGGGGACCGAGTAGAAATTTATCGCCCACTGATGGCCGATCCCAAGGAAGTACGCAAGGCCCGGGCGGAGCGCGCCAAAGAACGCAAGCAGCAGGACAAGCCAGTGTGATGGCGTGGCTCTGACCTATTCCCCGGTGGGTATACCGCGAGCCGGTGCTGCCTGCGCAGGGTTCACCGGAGCAGCGCTGGTGGCTGCGCTCCAATCAAGCGGGACCAGATCTCCGGAAAGGTTTACCAGAGTGTCCCCGTCAAACTCAACCGTCAGTCGGGATTCGCTCAGCACCTTCGTTCCGTTGCGCTTGACGTAGAGATAATCCCAACGATTCTGGTTAAATGTGTCCTCTACAAGCGGAGTGCCGAGCACGAATCTCACCTGGCGGCGGTTCATGCCGGGTTTTAGCTGGTCGACCATCTCTTGGGTGACGATGTTGCCCTGTTCAACATTAATCTTGTAGACGCCGGGAAAGCCAACGAAGCCGCAGGCGCTAATGCAGGCGATTGCCAGGGAGATCAACAGAATCCGCATGGGATAAAACTTCCACTTCCGGTAATGGGGTGGCATCATACCTCCACTGGACAGCACAGAGAACCCCTGGGGCCATGGCAGAGCGAAATCAGGAGCTGCGTAGAGCGGGTTTGAAAATCACCCTGCCGCGCATCAAAATCCTACAAATTCTGGAGTCTTCCGAGCTTGGGTCCCTGCACTTGAGTGCTGAGGATGTGTACCGCGCGCTGCTGGCAGCGGGCGAGGAGGTGGGTTTGGCGACGGTCTACCGGGTGCTCACGCAGTTTGAGACCGCAGGTTTGGTGACTCGTCACCACTTCGAGACGGGCCACTCAGTATTTGAGTTGGCCAAGGGAGAACACCACGATCATATGGTTTGCGTCGCCAGCGGTGAGGTCGTGGAGTTTACCGATGCCGTGATTGAGCAGCGTCAGCGTGAGATCGCCAGTGAGTACGGTTACGAACTCATTGACCACTCTCTCGTGCTTTACGTGCGCAAGATAGAGAAGAAGTAGTCGTTAGCAACCTAGCGCTCCAGCATTTCTCGGGCGTGAGCCAGCGTCTGGGGGGTAATCTTCACGCCGCCCAGCATACGGGCAATCTCCTGCACTTTTTCATCGTCATCCAGTTTGCGCAGGCTGGTCTCAACAGAGTTGTAGCCGCTGATTTTGCTCACCTGCAGGTGATGGGTTCCCTGGGCGGCGACCTGCGCCAGGTGGGTGACGCACAACACTTGAGTCCGCTCGGCCAAGGTGTGTAGTAGTTTGCCCACGACTTCCGCCACTGCTCCGCCAATGCCGACGTCTACCTCGTCGAACACCATGCTCGCAACAGTGGCGGAGTTGGCGGTGACAACCCCGATGGCGAGACTGATGCGCGAGAGTTCGCCCCCCGACGCAATCTTACCCAACGGCCGGGGAGGCGCTCCGGGATTGGTGCTGATGAGGAACTCAATTTCCTCACCGCCGTGAGGGTGGGGGTGGTCACTTTTTAGTGGTGTAAGTGCGATTTCAAACTGACAGCCGTCCATGGCCAGTGACGCCAGCACCGCAGATGTGTTTTTCACCAGTTTTTTTGCCGCGCTCCGTCGTTGTTTGCTCAGGCGCGCCGCGTCGGTCGCATACTGTTGGGCCAGCTCTGTCATCTCATCGTGCAGTTGCGCAGTGCGCTCGCTGCCACCGGCCAGGCCCTGCAATTCCTCGCGTAGGGCGTGGTGCAGCGAGCCCAGTTGCTCGGGCAAAACCCGGTGCTTGCGAGCGATGTCGTAGATACTTTCAAGGCGTCTTTGCACCGTTCCCAGGCGCTGTGGATCAACCTCGACACTGTCGATATGCCGTTGAATTTCGCTGCGGGCTTCGTTCAGCTGAATGGCGGCAGACTCCAGTAGCTCGCGCGCACCCACTGCCGCACTGGTGGCATGAACGCTGCCGCCGAGCAATTTCAGGGCCTGACGCGCGCCGCTCTCCTGCTGGTCGCAGAGCTCCTGGGCTTGGTGCGCTCCCTCGAGGATTTCTTCTGCATTGGCGAGCAGGTTTTGCTCGTCCTCCAAGGCACTCAGTTCTGTGTCCTGCAAATGCAACGTATCGAGTTCTTCCACCTGATAAGCCAGCAGTTGCGTCCGGCTGGCGTGCTCCTCCTTCGCGCCGGCCAGCAGCTCCAGCTCACGTCGTTTGCGCAACCAATCGGCGGCGCACTGTTCCACCGCATACACGAGGGGCTGGTGGCCGGCATAGGCGTCGAGCAGATCGCGTTGTGTCGGTTTGCGCAGTAGTGACTGGTGGGCGTGCTGACTGTGAACATCGATCAGTAGCGCACCCAGCTCGGCGCAGTCCCCCAGGGTGCAGGCGCTGCCATTGATATAGGCACGACTGCGCCCGTCGGCCGTAACAACTCTGCGCAGTAAGCATTCAACGCCGGTGTGCAGGTCACGATGCTGCAGCCAGGTGACAGCCTGCGGGATGGCGGTGAGGTCAAAACTGGCCGCGATCTCGGCCCGCTCGCACCCGTGGCGCACGGTCTTGGGATCAGCCCGGTCTCCGAGGCACAGCCCCAGAGCGTCCAGCATGATGGATTTGCCTGCGCCCGTTTCGCCGGTGATCACTGTCATACCGGCAGAAAATTCCATCTCCAGCGCGGCGACAATGGTGTAATTGCTGATACTGATTTGGGCGAGCATGGCAGATCATCTGGCGGTTTCTCCATTTATACCCCAGAAGGTTAGCCGTATAAACATCTACAGCACGCGTCTAAGTTGCCGTTGGCTCTTTGTAAATGGTGGCCGCTGTGATAAAACTCTCAGCATGTCATTGTTGGTGGGGACCTATGACGGCGGGAGTGATATCAGAGCGCGCCAGTATTCTGCTAAAGACCCTGGTTGAGCATCATATCCGGGATGGCCAACCGGTGGGGTCCAGTACCTTGCTCAGAACTGCTGGGCTGCCGGTCAGTGCGGCCACTATTCGCAATGTGATGTCCGATCTGGAGGAGCGGGGCTATTTGCACTCCCCCCACACCTCGGCGGGCCGGGTGCCTACCGCGCTGGCTTACCGTCTGTTTGTGGATACTCTCCTGCAGGTCCAGCCATTGGAAGACGGTGCCCTTGCAGCGCTGCGCGCCGAACTGAACCCGGATAAATCCGCGACGGAACTGGTGCAGGCAGCGTCTCTGTTACTGTCGAATATCACCGCTCAGGCGGGCTTGGTCACGGTGCCTCGTCAGGAGGCCAATCAGTTGCGCCAGGTCGAGTTTCTACCTCTTTCCGGGGAGCGTGTTCTGGTGATTCTCGTGGTAAATGAGCGCGAGGTGCAAAATCGAATAATCCACACTCAGCGGCCCTTTACGGAAGTGCAGCTGCGCGAAGCAGCGGCGATGGTCAACCAGCGCTACGCGGGCCAGCCCCTGAATCGGGTCAAGGAGCGGATTTTGCGCGAGATGCGGGAGGCGCGCAGCCAGATCGACAGTTACCTGGAGGACGCCCTGGACCTCGCCAACCGGGCGCTGGACCAGGAGGGTAACGACGAGGAGTACGTGATGGCCGGTGAGTCCCGCCTACTCGACAATGCCACCGCAGAGGAAATGTCCAGCTTGCGCGAATTGTTTGATTCGTTTGAACAAAAAAAGGATTTGCTGCACCTGCTGGAGCGCTGTTCCCGGGCCGAGGGCGTGCAGATCTTCATCGGCGAGGAGGCGGGCTACGAGGATTTCGGTAACTACAGTGTGGTCACTGCACCCTACAACGACGGGTTTAGGACGCTGGGCGTACTGGGGGTGATCGGCCCCACCCGCATGGCCTATGCGCGGGTCATTCCCATCGTCGATGTCACCGCCCGGATGTTGAGCTCGGCGCTATCAGCTTAGTCGCCCTGTCCAGCGTCAGGGCTGGTGCTGGCGCAGCTTCTAAGTCCCACGTAGGCCCCTCCAATTTCCTCGGCGCGAACCTTGAAATAACCAGTGACGGCCCCATATCGGGCTACACAGGCCGGATTGCGCGCTCTGCGTGAGAGTGTGCGTGGCTAGTGGTGACTACAAAATGGAGAGCCAGCGTGGCCGAACAAGAGCAGCAGCCAAAGACTGAAGAGCAGGACGTCGCCGTGGAGATTGCCGCGCCGGACCCGGACGATGTGGTCGCCAAACTGGAGGAAGAACTGACCGCCGCCAGGGATGCCGTCCTGCGCGCCCAAGCCGATGCGCAGAATGTGATGCGCCGGGCTGAGCAGGACGTCGAGAAGGCCCGCAAGTTTGCCCTGGAGCGCTTTTGCGGCGAGTTACTGCCGGTGGTGGATAACCTGGAACGTGCCCTGGAGACCACCGCGGGTGACAATGAAATCATCAAGCCCATCGCCGAGGGGGTGCAGCTTACCCTCAAGAGTTTTCAGGATGCCCTGAAGAAATTTCATATCGAGGCGCTTGATCCGGTGGGAGAGCCGTTCGATCCCCAGCTGCATCAGGCCATGAGCCTGGTGGAGAACGCCGATGTAGAGCCGAACACCGTCCTTGCGGTGATGCAAAAAGGCTACACACTGAGCGGCCGCCTGGTGCGCCCCGCGATGGTAATGGTCAGTAAAAGCCCTGCGGGGAAATAGTCAGCCAAGGTGCGGCGATGGTCGGGGCCTGGAGCATCGACTCAACCCTTGAAATCAGTCAGATCGGGCCAATATACAGAACAACGTAAATGACAGCAGTGGGCACGCCCCGCGCTAACAACTCAGTGGAGACAGAGAATGGGTAAGATAATTGGAATAGACCTGGGGACCACCAACTCCTGCGTAGCCGTAATGGAGGGTGGCAAGCCAAAGGTAATCGAAAATGCGGAAGGCGATCGTACAACACCGTCTGTCGTCGGTTATACCGAGGACGGTGAGATTCTGGTCGGCCAGAGCGCCAAGCGCCAGGCGGTCACCAATCCGCACAACACCATCTTCGCGGTCAAGCGCTTGATCGGTCGTAAGTTCAAGGACGATGTGGTGCAAAAAGACATCGCCATGGTGCCGTACAAGATCATTGCCGCAGACAATGGCGATGCCTGGGTACAAGTCAGGAACGAAAAAATGGCGCCGCCACAGGTGTCGGCTGAAGTCCTGCGCAAGATGAAAAAGACAGCCGAGGATTACCTGGGTGAGCCGGTGACCGAAGCGGTAATTACCGTGCCCGCCTACTTTAATGATTCGCAGCGCCAGGCCACCAAGGACGCCGGGAAAATCGCCGGTCTGGAAGTCAAGCGCATTATCAATGAGCCGACTGCAGCAGCATTGGCCTATGGTATGGACCAGTCCAAGGGCGACCACACCATCGCGGTGTACGACCTCGGCGGTGGAACGTTTGATATCTCCATCATCGAGATCGCCGAGGTGGATGGCGAGCACCAGTTTGAGGTGTTGTCCACGAATGGCGACACGTTCCTCGGTGGTGAAGACTTTGACATGCGCCTGATTGAATACCTGACGGAGCATTTCAAGAAAGAAAGTGGTATCGACCTGCGCAATGATCCACTGGCATTGCAGCGTCTCAAGGAGGCCGCCGAGAAGGCCAAGATAGAGCTGTCCAGCGCCCAGCAAACCGAGGTAAACCTGCCCTACATTACGGCTGACGCCTCCGGGCCCAAGCACCTGGTGGTGAAGCTGACTCGCGCCAAACTCGAATCCTTGGTCGAAGACCTGGTGACGCGTTCTATGGAGCCGGTCAAGACTGCCCTGAAGGACGCCAACCTGAGTCCCAGTGAGATCGATCAGATTATTTTGGTGGGTGGGCAGACGCGTATGCCGATGGTGCAAAAGGTGGTTGCTGATTACTTCGGCAAGGAGCCGCGCAAAGACGTTAACCCCGACGAGGCGGTGGCCGTGGGCGCCGCTATCCAGGGTGCGGTCCTGTCAGGTGATGTGAAGGACGTCCTGCTGCTGGATGTCACCCCGCTGACGTTGGGTATTGAAACAATGGGTGGCGTGGCTACCCCGCTGATTGAGAAAAACACCACGATTCCTACCAAGAAATCGCAAATCTTCTCGACCGCCGATGACAACCAGTCGGCGGTGACCATTCATGTAGTGCAGGGTGAGCGCAAGCAGGCCTCTGGCAATAAATCACTGGGTCGCTTTGACCTGGCTGATATTCCGCCGGCGCAGCGCGGCATGCCGCAGATCGAGGTGACGTTTGACCTTGATGCCAATGGCATTCTGAACGTGTCGGCCAAAGACAAGGCGACCAACAAGCAGCAGTCCATTCGTATCACGGCGTCTGGCGGTTTGAGTGATACTGATATCGAGAAAATGATCGCCGATGCCGAGGCCAATACCGAAGCCGACGCCAGGTTCGAGGAGCTGGTTGCATCGCGCAATACCTGTGACGGTCTGGTCCACGCGGCGAAGAAGACGGTCGAGGAAGCGGGTGAGCACGCCAGTGACGACGAGAAGGCAGCTATCACAGCCGCCATCGCCGAGGCAGAAGCGGCACTCAAGGCTGATAACAAGGAGGCTATCGACGCAGCGGCCACTAAACTGACCGAAGTGACCGGCACCGTGGCGCAGAAGATGTACGCTGCACAGGCTGCTCAGGCTCAGGCTGAGTCGGCAGGCGGCAGCGCGCAGGCTGAAACCGCTGAAAGAGACGATGTGGTGGATGCAGAGTTCGAGGAAGTGAAGGACGATAAAAAGTAAACTTTGGCGTTTATTGCCAACGTGATGGACGGTGAGTCCATCGCGGAATATGACAGGACTACGCGGGACTTCAGTGCCCGCGTAGTCATTTGCGGATGAGCTGTAAAAAAGCCTAAGAAACAACTATGCCAACTACGTCAAAACGCGATTTTTACGAAATTCTCGGCGTCAGCAAAGGTGCTGATGAAAAGGATATCAAGAAGGCCTATCGCCGCGAGGCGATGAAGCACCATCCCGACCGTAATCCTGATGATCCGGCGGCTGAGGGTAAGTTCAAAGAGGCAACCGAGGCCTACGACGTCCTCATGGACAACAGAAAACGCGCAGCGTATGACCAGTATGGTCACGCGGGTGTTGATCCGAGTATGGGGGGTGGTAGTGGCGGTAATTTTAGCGACATTTTTGGCGATGTGTTTGGTGATATATTTGGTGGTGGCGGCCGCGGCCGCGGTGGTCCCCAACGCGGCTCAGACCTGCGCTACACGCTGGATATCTCGCTGGAAAATGCGGTCAAGGGCACCACGGTTGAAATTCGTGTTCCCAGCCTGAGTGCTTGCGACACCTGTGCTGGCTCCGGTGCGAAGAAGGGCAGCTCGCCGACTACCTGCGGTACCTGTGGCGGTGCCGGGCAGGTCCGTATGCAACAGGGTTTTTTCCAAGTGCAGCAAGCCTGTCCCGCCTGCCGGGGGCGGGGCAAGACGATCACGGATCCCTGTGGCACGTGCCGCGGGCAGGGACGGGTGGAGAAAACCAAGACGTTGTCGGTCAAGGTGCCGCCGGGTGTTGATACCGGTGACCGGATTCGTTTGTCGGGTGAGGGTGAAGCCGGTCCTGAAGGGGGGCCTGCGGGCGATCTGTTTGTGCAGATGTCGGTCAGGCAACACGCCATCTTTGAGCGCGACGGCAAGGATCTGTATTGTGAGGTACCGATTACTTTTGTAGACGCTGCCCTCGGGGGAGATCTGGAGGTGCCCACACTGGATGGCCGTGTGAAATTGAAGATACCGGCGGAGACGCAGACGGGTAAATTATTCCGACTGCGGGGCAAGGGTGTCAAACCGGTGCGTGGAGGTAGTGTGGGTGACCTGTTGTGCCGGGCCGTGGTGGAGACACCGGTTAAACTGAACAAGGAGCAAAAGACGCTGCTGGAGGAATTGCGCAGCAGCCTCGGCGGGGAGGGTGGAAAAGCGCAATCCCCTCGCCAGACGAGCTGGTTTGAGGGTGTGAAGAGTTTTTTTGACGATCTGAAACTATGACGATACGAATTGGTATTACCGGCGCGGCTGGACGCATGGGGCGCACCCTGGTCGAGGCGATTAGCCTGGTGGAAGGCTTGTCACTCGCGGCCGCTATCGAGCGCCCTGAAAGTATGCTCCTTGGTGCGGATTCGGGTGAGCTGGCCGGGCAGGGCAAAAATGGCGTGCTGGTCGTTAGCTCCCTGGCGGCCGCGTTGGATAATATTGATGTATTGATCGATTTTTCGGTACCGGACGCCACCATGGCCAATCTTGCACTGTGCAGTGAGCGCGGCGTCGCCATGGTGATCGGCACTACGGGCTTTACTCCCGACCAGCAGCACGCCATTGAGCAGGCTGCAAGTCTCACACCCATTTGTAAGGCTTCCAACTTCAGTACGGGTGTCAATCTGTGTTTCAAGTTGCTGGACATGGCCGCCCGGGTGCTGGGTGATGATGTTGATATCGAGATTTATGAGGCCCACCACCGCCACAAAATTGACGCACCCTCCGGCACCGCCCTCAGTATGGGGAAGGTAGTGGCTGATGCTCTGGGGCGTGATCTGAATAAGGTAGCGGTTTACGGGCGCGAGGGCCAGACCGGTGCGCGTAACCGCGACACCATTGGTTTTGCCACCGTGCGCGCCGGTGATATCGTCGGCGACCACACAGTCACCTTTGCCGCCGACGGTGAGCGGGTGGAAATCACCCACAAGGCCTCCAGTCGTATGTCCTTTGCCCGCGGAGCCGTGCGTGCCGCTGGCTGGCTCGTGGGACGGGATGCGGGATTGTACGATATGCAGGATGTTCTCGGACTCTGACTGACAAACTGAAGAGAGCCCGCAGGACCCGGAAGGGTTGTTCGGGCGGGTTCGAAATGACGAGCACCGAAAGATAAAATCACAGAACCCAACAGTCGCAGGGGGAGCCAGTGGCCGACTACATTGTCAATATCGACGAAACCAACGCAGCAGCACTACTTATCGACGAGTCCCACAAGCGCCCGGTAGTCGCGGATTTTTGGTCCGACCGGTCTGCCCCCTGCAAAGCATTAATGCCCCTGCTGGAAAAAATCGCCACTGAGTACCAGGGCGCTTTCCTGCTGGCTAAAGTTAACGCCGACCAGCAACCAAGTATCGCGCAACAACTCGGCGTGCGCAACTTGCCAACGGTGATGATCATTCAGGGCGGCCAACCGGTAGACGGTTTTGCCGGTGCCCAATCTGAGTCTTTCGTCAGAAAAATGCTGGAGAAATACCTGCCCAAGCCCTGGGATGGACTTTTGCAACAGGGTTTAGAGACTATGCAACGCGGCGATTTCAGTACCGCGCTGACGCCGCTGCGGCAGGCTTTTGTGGATTCCAGGCAGCAACACAACATTGCGCTCGCCTACATCCACGCCCTCATCGAATGCCTCCGCCTGGATGAGGCCGTAACCGTGCTCGATGGTGTGCGGATGGCGGATCGGGACGCGGACTACGAACAGCTACGCGCGCAATTGGAGATCAAGCGAGAAGCGGCAAAGTCCCCGGAAATTCAGGCGCTGGAACGGCAGTTGGCTGCAACGCCTGCCGACCTCGATGTGCACTACCAGTTGGCATTGCAATACACCAATAGCAAGCAGTTCCGGGAAGCCATGGAGCACCTTATTGCCATTTTGCGCAAAGACCTTGGTCATGGCAGTGGCGCCACCAAACGCATGCTATTGGACACCATTGCGTCACTTGGAAAAGGCGATCCACTGGCCGTAGAATACCAGCGCAAATTGTATAGTCTGTTGTATTGAACTTTCCCCTTGGAGAACATCTATGAAACTCGGCTTTCTGCTGGGCTACTCTGGCAAACAAATCCATGTCCCTCTCGAGCTTATAAAACAGGCCGAGTCTATGGGCTTCCATTCTGTATGGACCGCGGAAGCTTACGGCAATGATGCCGTGTCACTGGCGGCCTGGATATTGGCGCAGACCACAAAGATAAAAGTGGGTACGGCCATTATGCAGATGCCGGCGCGAACCCCCGCCATGTGTGCCATGACATCGATGTCACTGCACCAGTTGTCAGGTGGGCGATTTATCGCGGGCCTTGGTGCTTCCGGTCCCCAGGTGGTGGAAGGTTGGCACGGTGTCCCCTACGGTAAGCCCGTCACCCGGACCAGGGAATACATCCAGATCATGCGCAAAATAATGGGGCGAGAGGGTCCGGTGGAATTTGACGGCCAGATCTACCAATTGCCGAACAAAGGCGAGGGCACTACTGGCCTGGGCAAACCCTTGAAGTCCATTTTGGAGCGCTGCCCTGAGGTACCTATTTACACCGCATCTATTACCCCGGCGGGATTGCACTGCGCTGGCGAAGTCGCCGATGGCGTATTTCCGGTTTGGATGGACCCCAATAAATACAGCATTCTTGGCGAACATCTGGAGCAGGGTTTCGCCAAGGCGGGCAATGGCAAAAGCCTGAAGAATTTCGATGTTGCGCCCTTTGTCATGGTGGCGGCTAACGATGATCTTGCCGTAGCATTCGATTCACTGCGGCCCTGGTTGGCACTTTACATCGGAGGCATGGGCGCCAAGGGCAAGAATTTCTATCACGACTACGCCACGCGTCTTGGCTATGGAGAGGTCGCCACGCGCATACAGGATCTGTATCTCAGCGGGAAGAAGGCAGAAGCACAGGCGCTGGTGCCAAATGAGTTGATCGACGAGGTCGGCTTGGTAGGATCACATGGCAGAATTATCGAGCGACTGGCGCCCTGGAAGGAAGCCGGCAAGCGCGGTGAGGTGGGTTCCATGTTGTTGAATGTCTCCAGTCCCGCGATTCTGGAGCTGTTTGCGCAGGAAATGCTGTGAGGCACGGGGTCGAGGCCCGAGAGCGTTTCGCCCGCGCCATCTTAAATGGCTTCGAGTCCTACTTTGCCGAGTTCCAGAATATTACATTGGCGGCCAGGTCGCGCTTTGAGAATGCCGACTGGCTCGGTCTACGGCATGCCTCTATCCAACGTATCGATCTTTACAAAGCCAAGACAAATCAGGTCTATGAGTATATTGAACTGATAGCAGGGCAGGATCTTCACGACTTCGAGTTCTGGCGTGAGGCCAGGAGGGCCTATGCGCAGTTGATCGAGGGGCATATCAATTTTGAGATTGCCGAGACGTTCTTCAATTCTGTGTATTGCACGGTGTTCAGGCATCAAAAAATTCGTGATGAATTCGCGTTTGTGTTCTCGCCGCAAGGCGATATGCCAAGGGCGGATGTGAGCCAAGTCTATCGAACCTATCAGCTGGATAAGTCGCTAACGACATTGCTCGAAAGACTGCTCAATGATTATGCATTTGCGATTCCCTATGAAGATATCTATAGGGATATTGAGAATATTCGCAATGCAGTACTCAGTAATCTTGCACTGCGTTTTGATCTCAATGAAGATGACGTCAAATTCGAAATTCTCGCCCGCCATTTTTTCCGCAACAAAGGCGCGTATATCGTTGGGCGTATCGTTTCCGGTGGTCGATCGATGCCAATCGTATTACCTATCCTGCACAATGGGACGGGAGCGGTTTACGTCGATACTATCCTGTTCGGTGCAGATATGGTCAGTGTGCTGTTCAGCTTTACACGGTCCTACTTCCTGGTGGATGCGACTGTCCCAGCGCAGTGGGTGTTGTTCTTGCAGCAACTCATGCCGGCCAAACCCATTTCCGAAATCTACAGCGCGATGGGCCATAACAAGCATGGAAAAACATACTACTACCGCTGTGCGTATAGGCATATGCAGGGCACCAGTGACCAGTTCAATATTGCTCCGGGCATAAAGGGCATGGTGATGACGGTTTTTACCCTGCCGTCCTACGACTTCGTTTTCAAGGTCATCAAGGACAGGTTTACACCACCCAAGGATATGACTCGCGAGCAGGTAAAAGCGAAATATGCACTGGTTAAACGGTGGGATCGCGCCGGCCGCATGGCGGATACTCAGGAATTCACCAATCTCGCTTTTGCACGCGAACGATTCTCCGACGAGTTGATGGAAGAGCTGCGCAAGGTCGCGCCCTCAGTTATAGAAGAACATGGCAAGGCACTGTTGATCAAACATGTCTATGTCGAGCGCCGCATGACACCCCTGAATTTGTATCTGCGCAATGCCACGGATGAGCAGGTGGCGGCGGTTATGGATGAGTACGGCAATGCCATCAAGCAGTTGGCCGCAGCTAATATCTTTCCGGGAGATATGTTGCTCAAGAATTTCGGCGTAACGCGTCATGGCCGAGTGGTATTTTATGACTACGATGAAATTGTGCCGCTGACAGACTGTCATTTTCGTACAATACCCAAACCACGCACTGAAGCGGAGGAAATGTCCAGTAAGCCATGGTATACCGTAGGCCCCAATGATATTTTTCCGGAAGAATTTTCGTTATTTTTTTCGGGGAACCAGCGTGCGCGTGAGGTATTCGATACGCTGCATAGTGATATTTACGAGGCGGCGTTCTGGCAAGGGCTGCAGCAAAAAATACACAGTGGCCATGTCGAGGATTTCTTTCCCTATCGGCGCGAACTGCGCTTTAATCGCCAGCCCAAGCCTACAGCGGAGTGTGCCTGATGGCCACTATTTACCTTATCCGCCACGGGCAGGCATCGTTTGGCGCTGAAAATTACGATAAACTTTCCGAGCTGGGATGTCGTCAGGCGGCCGTGGTAGGCGAATACTTCCGTGATAGTGGCGTAAACTTTGACGTGGTCTATAGCGGTGACCTCTCGCGCCAGCGCGAGACTGCCCGATTAGCAATCGCTAGCCAGCCTAAAGAGGTGCTTCACTACATCGACCCGCGCTTCAACGAGATCCAGAACGAAGCCCAGCTAAAATACCTGACGCCTGAAGTAATCAAAAGCAATCCGACCATACAGACGCTGGTTGAGACGGGCTTGAGTTCCAGTAAAGACTATCAAAAGGTAATAGATGCCGTGTTCAACTACTGGGTTTCTCCGGCGTGCAAAGATTCGCGAATACAGAGTTGGGCAGAGTTTTCTGGTGGCGCCCGTCAGGCTATTGCAGATGTGATGCAGGACCAGGGGGGGGGTAAGACAGTCGGTGTGTTCACGTCCGGCGGCACGCTGGCCACTATTGTCGCTCAGGTCCTTGGTCTGGGTGGTGAGCAGACATACCAGTTCTATGAGCCCATTTTGAATTGTTCTGTCACACAGCTGTTCTATAGCAAAAGCAAAATTTCACTATCCTACTTCAATGACTGTTCCTTTCTCCAGGTTTTGGGCAGGCAGCAAGGTGTGGATCTTCTAAGCTATCGCTGAGTCTATGGACATCTTTCTTGTAAGGCATGGGGAGGCGGCGGAGAGCTGGGGGGAGTCACCCGACCCCGGCCTTAGTGAGCTTGGGGTTCTGCAGGCTGAAGCTGCAGCCGCAGCACTGCAGCTTAACGTGAGAGATAATACCTGTCTGTTTAGTAGCCCACTGCGGCGCGCCTTGGAGACCGCCAAACCGCTCGCCAGCATGATGCGGCAAGCGGTCCGCGAGGATGAGGCGTTTCGCGAGATTCCCGCCCCTGTGCCCCTGGTGCAGCGCCCGGCATGGCTACGTCAGTTCATGCAGCAGCAGTGGCATGAGCAGGGAGCAGACCTTGTTGCATGGCGTGCTGCGGCGCTGCGGCAGTTGCTGGCATTCGAGCAGCCCGCTGTGGTGTTCACCCATTTTCTAGTCATTAACGCGGTTGTCGGTCATGTGCTTGATAGAGATGAAACGCTGTGCTTCTGGCCGGCCAACGGCTCTATCACCCGCTTGCGCCACAATGGCACTGGCCTTGAGCTAATTGCACTTGGCGAAGATGTCACGACGCGGGTCAACTAATTCTTGATGGGACGCAGCAGTGACTCCTGTGCGCTGGATGCCACAAGGAAGCCATCGCGCGTGTAGAAAGCACCTCGGCTAAAGCCGCGTCCTCCGTCAGCAATGGGACTGTCCATGCAGTAGAGTAAGTATTCGTCTGCCTTGAAAGGGCGGTGAAACCACAGAGCATGATCAAGACTCGCTGACTGCAGATCCCTGCTCATTCCCGTGTAGGGATGTGGCAAGAGTGCCGTCCCCAGCAGGGCAAAATCCGACATGAATGCCAATACAGTCTGATGCCTGCACAGGTCGTCTCCCAGATCTCCGAGTGCGCGCACCCAGACGTTCTGCTGTGCCTCCTCCGGCTGTGGGTTAAGATAGTCACGCTGGCGCACAGGCCTGCGTTCGATAGGATGCAAGATGGGAGCATCCATTTCTCCCGGGTGTTCCTGTGCAAATCGGGACCAGCGATCATAATCGGACTCAAGTTCTTCCGGCGGTGGTACCTGCGGCAATTCACATTGGTGGGATAGCCCTGTTTCCACAACGTGAAAAGAGATCGACGCGTTAAAGATGGCGACATTATCCTGCCTGGCGACCACGCTGCGGGTTGTGAAACTCTTGCCGTCGCGAATGGGGTCGACCTCGTAAATGATTTGTTTTGTGGGATTGCCGGGGCGCAGGAAGTAGGCGTGCATGGAGTGGGTCGGCCGCGCCCCATCCACCGTTTTTATTGCTGCATTTAGCGCCTGTGCCAGCACCTGACCACCAAAAATACGTGATGGACGTTTGGGACTATTGGCACTGAATAGGTACTTTTCAATCTGCTCGACCTCAAGATACCGAAGCAATTTATCCAAATCGCTGGTCACAAATGTACTCCTGCTAATTAGCTCGTTGGGGCGTCTATGTGCGGTAACAACCGATTGAAAAATGCATCGAAGCAGCCATTTGGTTTGCGCTATCAGTATTGAACACCGCACACCACTGCCTGATAGCCATGACTGCTTTTATTGAGCCAATCAATGGCGCCCAGTATCGCGCGCAGAATGATTCCCCAGTAAACGTTGCAACTCTAAGTAGTTTATTTGTCACTGTCCACACCGGCGGACTGAATCGCTCAGCCAGACACGTCAATTTTGATATTGAGCCACTTGCGTGAGCGATAGCGATGAATCAGCAGCACTGTCTTGATGGCATAGTCGAGAAGCATTACAGAGAAAATCCAGTACACGGAGAACTCCAGCCACAGGAAGGTCAGGGCCGGAATCAGGCGACCAAAAATGATGCCACAGAATGTCGCAATCAGCGGAAACCTGGTATCACCGGCGCCACGCAAGGCACCCCCCAAGGTAAATTCAAAGGCCATGAGCGGCTGAGCCAACGCAATGATGTAAATGAATACTACGGTGAGGTGCACGACCTGAGGATCGTCAATCATAAATGTTGCCAGTTCCTCGGCAAACCACGACAGCAGGATAGACAGGAAAGTCATGGCCGCCAGTGACATGCGGAGTGAGCGTGAAACGGCCAGCACGGCCAGCTCGGTTTGCCCAGCGCCCAATTGCTGACCCACGAGTGTGGCAGTGGCAATCCCGAAACCAAAACCGATTACAATTGAAAATGCGACCAGAGTAATGCCGATACCATAAGCGGCGTAGGCCTCAGTTCCGTAGTGAGCTACGATGGCAAAAAAAGCTAAAAAAGCTAACTGCACGATGCCCTGTTCCAACACTGAGGGCGCACCGATAGTGATCAACTGTCTGGTAGCAGTCCAATCGACTGCCACTTGCAGTGGCGGTTTGAGATTGAAATTGCCGCGCCACCAGAAGACTACGAAAACCACGGTAATGAGCGCGGCGCCAAAACTGCCCCCCAGCGAAACCCCAGCGACACCGAGTTGAGGCAGGGGGCCGATACCAAAGGCTAATAGATAAGCAAATGTCACGTTTAAAATCGAACTGACCAGTAGAAACCAGAGGGGCGTAATAACGTCACCTGTGGCCCTGAGCGCGGTACCCAGCATCATGTTTATGGCAGCAAAAACATTGAACCAGCCCAACCAGAAAATGAAGCCCCCCGCGAGTACAGTGGTTTCGTTATCGAGTCCGAACAGGCCCGCGATGGCCGCTGGTGTGAACAGTACCGGCAGACTCAGCGCGGCGGCCAGCGCCACGGATATCACTAGCGAGGACCAAGAGACCAGCTCCGCTTGCCTGATCTGGTGTGCACCCCAGCTGCGCGCAATGAGCGCAGTAGACGCCACAGATACACCCATCAGGACGGCTTGAACCAGGAAAAATACCCGGTGACCGGTGGTCACTGCAGCAACCGATGTGGTGCCCAGCGGAGCAACAATTTTTATGTGCAGAAACCCCACAGTGGTAACCAGAAGGTTTGAGACTATGGTCGGCCACGCCAGACGCCAGACATTCCTGCTGGCTGAGGGTGGTTTAGTAGACGCAGAAGCGGGCACGTGAAGTTCTCGCAGATTGCCCCGCTATTCTAACAGCGCAGGGCGGGGTTTGTTGATCTAAGCCAGTTGCTGGCATTCTCCGTGGCGAAAACAGTCAGTGGTGTGATCGTTTATCATACCTGTGGCCTGCATGTGGGCATACATGATGGTAGATCCGACGAAAGTGAAACCGCGCTTTTTCATGTCCTTGCTTACTCTGTCAGAAATCGCGCTTGTGGCCGGCATATCCCGCAGTGATTTCCAACCGTTTTGAATCGGTTGGCCGTCTACGAAATCCCAAATATAGTTGGAGAAGCTTCCGCGCTGTTGCTGCACATCAAGAAAGGCGCGAGCATTGGTGCGGGCGCCATACACCTTGAGGCGATTTCGAATGATCTGCGGATCGAGCAACAGCTGGTCCAGTTTCCTATCACTATAGCGGGCGACCTTTTGCGCATCAAAATGGTCGAAGAGACTCCGATAGCCCTCCCGCTTGCGCAATACGGTAATCCATGCGAGACCCGCCTGAGCCCCCTCCAGCACCAGAAATTCAAACAGTGTGTGGTCATCGCGGACCGGCACGCCCCACTCCTTATCGTGATAGGTAACGTAGAGCGGGTCATCGCCGCTCCACGCACAGCGTCTTATCATTCAGCGAGGTCTCCTTTCTTGGTTTAGTATGCTGTCCGGAGGTGCCAGTGTCTATAAATTTGGAGGCCCGGTAGCGGCAATTAACGGCCTGTGCCAAACTCAATGACGCAGTCTCCAGTGAAAACAGTATGACAGACACAATTCTTTACAATCGTACCGGGCATGTGGGCCGCTTGGTTTTGAACAATCCGCTGCGTCACAACGCCCTCGGTCATGAACAGCTAGAAGCAATTAAGGCGCGATTGACTCAGATAGCAGCTGACCCTGACCTGCGAGTATTGGTTGTAACCGGTGTCGGTGAAAAGACATTTTGTGCCGGTGCGTCTTTGCAGGAACTCAGTGACGGTCAAATCGGTGACGATGCTTTCCAGCAAATGACCAGCCAACTGGCCGCTCTGGCGCTGCCGACTATTTGTGCGATGAACGGCGATGTCTTTGGGGGTGGCGTAGAGCTTGCGATAAGTTGTGATTTTCGTATTGGCATTGAGGGTTGTCGTATGCAAGTGCCGGCTGCCGCCATTGGCCTGTGCTATCCATTATCGGGCATTAACCGCTTTGTCGAGTGCCTGGGGGTGAGCCTGACCAAGCGGATTCTGGTCGCGTCTGAGGAATTCACTGCCACTACGCTGCTCGGACTAGGCCTTCTGGATCACGTAGTGTTGCCGCAGAATCTACATAGCTTTGCCAATAATTTTGCCCAGCATATCGCGGGTCTCGCGCCACTGGCGGTTCAATCGATGAAAACCATTCTGAGGCAGGCCGCGACCGGCACCATCGATCCTGAGGTTGCCGGAGATCTAGCGACTTTGTGCCTCCAATCAGAGGATCTACGAGAGGGCTTCGCGGCCAAGCGCGAAAAGCGCAGCCCCGTCTTCCAGGGACGATGAGGACTTCAGCTTTTTAAGGCTAGCGGTCCATGACAGTTAAGCTGTCGATCCACCGCCATCCATGGCAGACCGAGTTTTTCCAGCCATTTTATGCCCGTGGCTTCGGTTTTAAATCGTGCCACATTGGCGGCGCTGCAGGCTGTAAGGCAGTTCTCTGCCATGACGGCAACACTGAGCAAGCCTGGGATAGACTGGCCATCCACCGGACTCAAAGCGCGTCCGAAGTGCTCTCCGTTGTGCAGCACAGTCTGCTCAAAGTCGCCGCGGATGGCAAAACCCTTGTGGTTCAACTTAAGTCGAACTATCGCAGCACGTGATCCTTTGGGCACGCGCACACCGACCAGCCAGTTGGCCCCATCAGGCTGTTTACCGACGCTTGCTACTTCCTGGTCCAACTCAATAAAAGCATTGGTAACATCATTACTCAACAACAGCTTGCGCACCGAATCCAGGGCATAGGGGCGAATACAGCTATTTAAATCGACGAGCATTCCCTTGCCGGACATATGCACACCGTTGTGGGATACCTCGAGATTGCGCCAACCAACCAGCTTCAGTGTGCCCTCCAGCTGATTGCGAGAGGCGAGCAAGTTGCCTGCGCTGTCATAGCAGTTCTGTAGAATCCGTGTGGTGGGGTCAAAGATATGTTTGCTTTCATGCCAAAGGGCATCAACATAGCTAAATAGACTTCGCGCTTCCGCGTCAAGCGGCACAACGAAGCCAGTTCCTGCGGCCTGATTTATCTGACTGATGATGCTTTCGGGTACGTAAGAGCTGAACTTACTCTCCAGCCTTATTAGTTCGTCTTGACAAAGGTGTAACAGGTCTGCGCCTCGTCCATCTCTATTGTCGACAACAATATGGCATGACCTGCCGAATGCATGCAGTCGGACTTCACTTATCTCCACTATTCCCTTCCAGATACAATTGTTGATGGGGAGTTTACTTATCTTTATTATCGCTGGGACGCCCGAGACTAATCTGAATACACCAGTCGCTAATGTAACACTGCAGTCAGTACGCTGGCTAGGTCGGCCTCACTTGGTTATCTCGAATATCGGCCTCATCGAATTTGGGGAATGTCATAGAGACTGTAGTGCCGGTAGTGCCGGTAGCGCCCGAGCTCTGCAAGGTACCGCCCAGTTTTTGCACGATGGATTGCACGACGGAAATTCCGGAACCTTCGAATACCAGGTTTTCGATCGTGTCGGGAAGACCAACACCGCTATCATGAATCGATAGGTCAAAGGTGTCTGCCGCATAAATTGCATTGGGTAGCAATTTCAAGTGGATATAGTTCGCGGGTGATTCTGGTTCAAAGGCATGTTGAATACAGTTTTCCAATAGTTCATAGATGATTATGGAGAGTGGTGTTGCTAGTTCTGCGGGTAGTAGTGCAGACGTAATCTCATTAATAGTTACTACTGTTTCCGGTTTGAGAGCAGAACCATTGAGTATTACCGGAAGAATATCCTCAGTGTATTTATGAAGATTGGCAACCGAGACTCCCGATTGGTAATATAGGCAATCCTCAAGGATGGTAAGAGCAGCTACTCGCTTGAGACTATTGTTTGCAAAACTACATATACCCTCGTTTGGCTGTTTGCTACTTTGTTGTGAGATAACATCGCCTACCATTGATAGTGTTGTTAGCTGATGCTGATAGGCTGAATGGATCAAATCGTCTTGTAGCTCCAACTGTTCCTGCATGTCGTCGTCCGCTTTGTTTGCAGCTTCGAACATCTGTGTTGTCAGGCGAGATGTCTCTTTATCGACGACATAGCTGTGATAAATACGATGCGCACTCCATACCACGAACAAGATGAACATGCTGTATATGGAGTACGCCCACCATGTCAGCCATGGTGGAGGCAGTACACTAACTGGAAGTGAGATGCCATCTCGATTCCAGATGCCGGCAGAATTTGCGCCTTGCACTTGGAGAACGTACTCGCCCGAGGGCAGGTTGGTGTAAGTGGCGGTATTCCTGGTGCCGTTTTCAATCCAATAAGGATCAAAGTTTTCAAGCTTATAGCGAAACTGATGTCTTTCTGGAGAAATGAAATCGAGTACGCTGAATTGAAAAGTGACGAAATAGTCTCGGTGGGTTAGTTGAAGCGATTCAAGCTTATCTGCGTCTCCTATAATTCGCTCATCTTGTTTGGGAAAACTAATACCGGCCAGTCTGATTGGCGACGGTGAGCTATCGATATCAACTTCATTTGGATCAAACCTGTTGTATCCATTGACGCCGCCAAAGTAAATGAGGCCGTCCCGACTAGTAAATGACGCTCCCAGCGCAAAATCATTACTCTGCAAGCCATCTGCAGTTGTGAACCGTTTGATTAAGTGACCCTTCGAGTCGAGTTTAACGATTCCATACTGGGTCGAACACCATAAATTCGCCTTTGAATCCTGCTCTATACCATAGATTGTTGACGTACTGAGGGTCTTCTCTAGTATCGGTATCAGCAGGAATTGGTTATTGATCTGATTTTCGCGGGACCAAATAAACAAGCCGTGATCCTTGGTGCCGATCAAAATGTCATCATTGGAGGATTGTTTAATTGAATAGATAAGAGGCTTTTTCCCGCCCAAACTAAAATCGAATTCTATGTGTCGAAACTGATCAGTATGAAAATGGTATCGGTAGACTCGATTCTCGGATACGGCCAAGACATCGGCCTTAGCCTGGAAAATCAATGTGATTGTTTTCTCCGGCAGTGTCTGATTCTCGAAATAAGATACGGTGCCCGCTGCTGTGATGCGAAACAGTCCATGATCATATGTTGCGATCCAGATGTCTTGGTTGTGATTGCTGATCAATAGCTTTGTGATTGCCAAGGTATTGGAGCTAGTGGAGTTGGTGAGATTGAGAGATCGGACGCTACCAACATCTGTATTGACAACCTGTATGCCGCCCCTCAAAAAACCGAGCCAAAGCTCGCTTCCTCTCGCGGCGATTGTCGTAACTATTTGGTTATCGGTAGCAGAGATATCTAATCCATAGCTAGAATGACTATTTATAGTTTCACTAAATCGATACAGTCCAGAGTAGGTGCCTACCCAGACACGGCCCTCACGATCTTCTTCAAATGCCAGAGTATCATTAGAGACGCCGCTATTCTTTAAGTTAAACAGCTCAAATGGTGAAAACGACAATATATCTAGTCCATCGATGGTTCCAACCCATACGTACTTTCCATCGCGAAGGAGGCTGTATACGTCTGGGTTTGAAAGCCCACCACCCTTATCATCCAAGCTCTTTACATACGAGAGGTGATTGTCAGACGCGAACAGGCCGCGATCTGTAGCAATAACAAGAAGATCTCCGTACATGACGAAATCCGATACATAGTTCGCAGAATTTCCTCCGATTGAAGCGGTAGCCAATGATGTGCTGGTATGTGTATCCCACGCCACAAGCTGGCCGGTATCTGTTCCTACAATCAGGTTGGACTCGCTATTTACCTCTAGAGCGGTTAGCCTCGAGTTTTTTGAAAGTCCAAGAGTTTCAAGATCAAAGGCTACAAATGATTTGCTCTGCGGTGTAACTTTGCCTAGCCCTAGAGTTCCGGCCACCCAGAGGTTTCCTGACTCGTCCTCCAGGAAGTCGTGCAGTCTGCCGATGGTGTTCGCCAGGTTCAAATTTGTGACCCAGTCGGCAGTGCTCTGAAACTTGGCGTCGAAGAGAAAAAGTCCGTCCCTGCTTAGAAGCCAGGTACTGTTGTGCTTTGATGCGATCAAGCGAACCAGGTTTGTTCTTTCGACGGGAGCAAATGTTTTGATTGCGTCAAAAGACTCTGTTTGCTGGTTGAATTTCAAGAGGACTCCACCTGAAGTGACTACCAGTATGTTCCCGGTGCTGTCTTCTGTAATATCTCTTATCTCCGATTCGGGAATCCAGTATTGGTTACTGCGATCAGAGTCGAACACAGTAAGGTTTGCGCCATCAAATCTGTGAAGGCCCTGCTGTGTGCCGATCCAGAGAATACCGCTTTTGTCGCGGTAGATGGCAGACACCGTAGGTTGTTGGAGCAGGTTGGATAATCTAGACTCCGTCACTCTCGGCTGGGCACCATAAGCGTGACCGCCCATGCACAGGCATAAAGCCACACTTAAGATGCAAATATAGCGCGCCAATTTATTGTCCAGAGTAACCTCAACTTAGACGCTACATCAGTTGTTTCAGCACATGTCGAATTCTTCTACAAATTCACGGTAGGCTTCTGTGAGTACGATCATCGCTTCTGCAAGTCCGCCAAACTCGTTTTCTTTACCCTTCTTTTCTATCTGTGCGCTGATGTGAATAACTTTATTCGCTCCAATATTTGCACTCATCGACTTAATTGCATGGGCAGATCGGTAGATGGATACGCCATCCTGTGCATGAATATCTCTTTCAATATCGCGGAGCTTTTCGTCCATCTGATTTACATACCCTGCAAAAATTGACGGTAGTAACTGCTTCCCTGTTTGCCGCTCGATATCTCTTATGGTGTCTATAACGGCGAGATTGAGTATCTTGGATTCAGAACCGCTTGCACTGGTACATTTCGGGTATTCATACTGTGTTTTGTCAATGTCCGTCATTCCATTGCGACCAGAAGAGTGATGGTGCAAGTAATCCTCAATACTGTTCTGTATGTCAGATATTGAGAACGGCTTGGTAAGGTATCCGTCCATTCCGGCCTCGCGGCATCGATCTCTATCCTCTTGGTCCCATCCCGCAGTCAAGGCGATGATCGGAATCGGCTGTATCTGTTGTTCGGTTTCAAATTCTCGAATCTTTCGTGTCGCTTCGTATCCATCCATTGTCGGCATCTGGCAATCCATAAAGATGAGTGAATATTCTCCGGACAAATATTTGGCTACAGCGATTTGGCCATTAGCAGCGATTTCAACCTCGTGCCCTAATAGTCGGATCATTTCAATGACAATCTGCTGGTTGGTGCCAATATCCTCAGCTACGAGAATTTTTCCCTTTATGGCGCTCGGTTGTTCAGGGATGCTGCGCTTTTCATTCTCGATACTACAGTCCGGATCCAACACCTTGGCAACTGCATCGTAGATTGCTCTTGAGCTTATTGGTTTCGAAATGGCGGTCCAGTTTGAGAAAATGTTGGGTGGCACATCTACAGTCAGTGGTGTTAAAACGATACAAATTGATGCATCGACCCTAGCCAGTTTCTTCTCGATTTCCGGGGAAAAATGGCAGCTATCATAATCCACGACCAAAATACTATTGTTCCAGGTTATGGTGGGACCCAGTTCTTCCTCAAGAATGGGGGATGAATCAATGCCCAAGCGCGTCAAATGGCTGGAAGCCATCTGATATGTGGAAGGATTATTAGTAAATATTCTGGCGGTAAATTCCTCGAAAGCTCTGGTAGAGGGGTTGCTGGAAGAGTCAAATTCCATCGGGATAGACAGTATAATCCTTGTGCCTTCTCCCACCACAGAGTGGATAGCGATATCCCCTCCCATCAGCTCAATGTAGTGACGTGAGATAGTCAGGCCCAGTCCTGTACCGCCATACTTTCTCGTGGTGCTGGTGTCCGCTTGCGTGAACGGTTCGAAAACTCTTTTTTGTGTCTCTGCATCCATTCCTATGCCATCATCCTCAACGCAAATGTGCACTATTGCCTTTCCTGTATGCGACGGGCTAAATTTCGGTTCTACTCGAACATTTATATCTCCATTGTGGGTGAACTTGATTGAGTTGCTGACAAGATTCATAACGACTTGGCGTATTTTGGTAGGGTCTCCCACTAACTTGTAGGGAGTCAAAGGGTGACAGATGTTATTCAGCTGAAGCCCTTTTCTGCTGGCAGGTTGACCCTGAAGGTAACAGATGTCATCAATTAGCTCCGTCAGGTTAAATCCTATCTGTTCCAACTCGACTCTTGCGGCTTCTACCTTGGAAAAGTCCAGTATTTCGTTGATCAAATTCAGCAGTGACTCACCACTATTGCGGGCGGCGTTGGCAAACTGCTGCTGCTGTCCGTTAAGACTGGTGTGTAGAAGCAGCTCAGTCATGCCTATAATTCCGTGCATTGGCGTACGAATTTCATGACTCATGGTAGCCAGAAATGCTGATTTAGCCTTGGTTGCTTCTTCCGCTACCTTTCTGGCCAACTGCAGATCATGGGTGCGCTCCTCGACGCGGTACTCCAACTCTCTTTGTCTTTGGAGTGAGGCGCGCGCTTGTTTGGACTGTCGATAAAAATAGGATGCAATAACACTGATCCCCAGAAGTGCATAGCCGATGTAGGCTGCCGGACTAAGCCATGGTGGGGGAGCGACGATTACCGGAAGGCTCAGGCCATCCCAATTCCAGGTGCCATCGGGGCTAGCTGCGGCCAGTTTGAGGTTGTAGGTCCCGGGTGGAAGCGTCGTGAATGAAGCGATTCTTGCGTCTGGGGAGACAACCCAATCTGGGTTAATTCCTTCGAGTTTATAAGCATAATTAACTTGATCGGGGTTGGAATAGTCCGCTGCAAAGAATTCAACAGACAGCATTCGGTCCTCATAGCCCAATTCAATAGCCTTTAGTGCATAGTAAGGTTCGTTGAACTCGCGACGTTCATTCATGACTTTTATTTTTGAGATCGAGACTTGGGGAGGGGTTCTGTCGATTGTCAGAAAATTCGGGTCTATAGCGTTGAATCCCAGTGCACCCCCAAAATAGATTCTGCCATCGTTGGATCGTAGTGAGGCTCCCAGGGTGAACTCTTTCGCTTGGAGCCCATCTCGTACTCCGTAATGGTGTGATTCAAGAGTTTGCGCATTAATTCTCGTCAAGCCCATATTATGAGACACCCAAACCCAACCGTTCTTATCGCCTTGAATGCCGTAAATGTTAGAACTTGGTAAGGATATGTTTTCAGAGAAATGTCGAATATCTATTCTCGATTTCATCCTGTCTGGGGCTGACCAGAGGTTTAATCCACCACCAGCGGTACCAATCCAAAGTGTGCCGTCTGTGCCCTCATAGAAAGACCATGCTACATCGCTAGAAAAACTATTTTCTTTGCCTCGTTCTGAAAAAAAACGCTCAAATTGTAGCGAGTCAAGCTCAAATCGATTCAGGCCTTTTTCGGTTCCTACCCATATAAGTCCCAAAGAGTCCTCATAGATAGCCAACACCATGTTATTGCTGATAGTGGATGAATCATAGGGAGCGCTCTTCAAATTTATGAAGTCTCCACCATCCTCGCGAAATATGCTCAAGCCACCACCATAGGTTCCGACAAGTAACTCTCCCGAGGACAAGCGCAGCATTGATGTGACACCATTAGCACCGATGCTGTATTTTTCAGCGGGGTTATGTTGATAGGTAGTTAGGCTGCCTGTAATCAAGTCATATTTTATTAGTCCACCTTCATAAGTTCCGATCCAAAGAATGTCTCCATCGCTATATAGGCTCATTATCTTAAGTGGAGATAGTGGTGGCTCCATAAATGAATCGACCCACTCGAACTCGGCTTTTGCGGGACGCAACCTGTTCAGTCCATCATCTGTTCCTATCCATAAGCTCCCGTCAGAGGATTCGGAAAATGCATTTACCGAATCATTTGAGAGATTGCCATTTGCGCGGTCAAATTTTCTGAACTCTGTCTTCATGCCAGAGTATAGGCCTGATATTGTGCCCACCCAGTATTGCCCCTCGCGAGTCTGATAGGCGCTGATAATAGGGTCTCCTAGCAAGGGGGTATTGTGGCTGGAGTAGTTTGCAAAACTATTGGTCTTCGGTATAAATAGATTCAGCCCGGCTGATGTGGTGATCCAAATGTTGCCATCGACATCCTCGAAAATGTCCGAAGTCTGATCAGATGACAGCGAGCTGGTATTCGCTTCGGAGTGAGTAAAATTTGTTGCAAAATCTTCGATGGGATTGTATCGGCTAACACCGCCGTCTGCCGAGGTGATCCAAAGATTTCCCTCTCTATCCGCTATAACACCGTAAAGCCAATTGGATACTATTGAGTTTGCTTTCTTTGCGTCATGAGTGCGAACAGTTACTTGGCCCGATGCCGGTTCAAGTCGCAGCAATCCCGTGTTCTGTGTCGCCGCCCAGATGGCTCCATCAGCAGTCTCAGTAAAACTGCCGATTGTTCCCGTGAAAGGAATGTTATGAGACCCGGCCACATAATGATGAAAGGTGCGGTCTTTGGGATTGAATCTACTAAATGCATTCGAATAACCAAGCCAGATGTACCCATCTGAAGCGGAAAATATTGTACTCACCTCATTTGAGTAAGGGGTATTGATATTGTTTGCGTCTGAGTAGATTGCTTCGAAACTGTCGGTTATTGAATTGTAGGATACTAGACCCGCGTCGCGTGTGGATAGCCAGATGTTGCCCTCATCATCTTCGGTCATTCTAGTGATGTTGTCGGTAGGTAGTGAGGAGGAGTTGCTAGACGAAAATCTGTAATTCTGGAGTTCGTACCCATTGTAGCGGTTCAAACCCTCTTGGGTGACAAACCACAAGGTACCCCGCGAGTCTTGGAAGGATTGCCTCACACTCTGCTGTGTCAGCTTGTCAGAAAACACCGCACGACTAAAATTGATGTCTATGAATCCGAGCTCTTCGCCACGCACGCTCCCAATCTGGCTAAGCAGCGCCGCTAGGAGTAACACCCAGAGCCCCAAGGAGATGCGATATCGGATGATCATTTCTCTCGATGGCTGACAGACGCCCTCACGACTATTCAGGAGGCTGTCATATTTTCCGTTTATAATTCAGTGACATAACTCTACATGGAAGATGCGGTTAGTGGGAAGCGAAATGGCTGGTCAAATTGTCGTCGTCGCCCACTAGATTTCAATTTCTGCACTGTATGCACGGATTTAGTGTGAGTGGCATCACTGTTGGCATTATGAATGCTTGTTCTCAAGCCCGCATGGGTCAGCAGCGGTATCGGCGAAGGTCGATAGAGCCATTTGCGCTAAATTGAATGCCCTCGCGCTCCAAATGCCTCCTTTGGGTGGTGTGCGGTTCGGAGCCATCGGGGAAGGATATCCGTCCCCGAGCATTGACGACCCGGTGCCAGGGAATGCGTGTATTCCCCGGTAGTCCCCGCAGTGCCAGTCCAATCCGGCGGGCTGCGCGCGCCATGCCAGCGTGTTGCGCAACATCACCATATGTCGCAACTTTTCCCTTGGGAATGGCTGCGACGACCTGCCAGATTCGGTGGTTGGTATCGACTTCATGGTTCGTCATATACTAAAGGCCTCGAATGAGCACTTGCTGGATCGATCAGACAGTAGCTTTCGCGTCGAGGAATCACCGCAATGGGCCTTGTGGGTTTGCCTGCAAAATATGCCGCCACCCACCTATCTATTCCAGCCGAGGACTCTGATTGGTATGCGCTATTTCATCATTTTCTTGCCCTGGCTGGAACTGTTCACCTTGATTCAACTCGGTGTCAAAACCAGCGCTCTGACCGCCGTGGCCTATGTGGTTGTCACCCTGCTCCTTGGGATGGCGATACTGCAACGTCAGGGCCGGGGTATGTTCGAGCGTCTCAGGCAGGCTCAGGATGGCAGGATCATCGGGTCCGAGTTGCTCCTCGATGACATGGCAATGGGCTTTGCCGGTCTTCTGCTTTTGATCCCTGGCCTGATTACCGATGTGATCGCCCTGGTGGTAATGGTCGGCCCGTTACGCAGGCGCCTGCTGCGCACCTTACGGGGGCGATCGCCTGATATCTATGTTCCAAAACGGGATATGGATGGTCATGAAACTATAGAGGGCATTTTCCGGCACGTTGATGATGAAAATAGAACATAACCTATTGTAAATAAGGAAAATAACGTGTTCGTCCCAGCGGGTGACAAACGACTGGGCGCTGCTTGACTCCAGTTTTTTCCCGTCTAGAATTAGCACTCTCTTGAAAAGAGTGCTAACCGGGTCTTGAAATCCGTTTTCACGCCCCAATTAACCGGGTTAACCCCCGTTCCGGGGTGCCCATAACATCACATTGATACTTTGGAGAGCTACACAAATGAAAATCCGTCCGCTGTACGACCGCGTGGTCGTTCGTCGCAAGGAAGAAGAAACAGCCACTGCAGGCGGCATCTTGCTGCCGGGTTCCGCCAAAGAGAAGCCCAATCAGGGTGAGGTTGTCGCAGTTGGCGACGGCAAGGCACTGGAAAACGGCACACTGCGACCCATGGCCCTGAAAGTTGGCGATAAGGTTGTTTTCGGCCAGTACGCTGGCAGCAACACCATCGACGTTGATGGTGAAGAACTGATCATCATGGGTGAGAGCGAAATCTTCGCTGTGGTCGAGTAAGACCCTGAAGTCGTCGTTTTTCGCAAGAAACAAACAGATTAATACCTAATACGTGAGGAATATTCACCATGGCTAAAGATGTAATCTTCGGTAATAGCGCTCGCCAGCGCATGCTGAATGGCGTGAACATACTGGCTGATGCCGTCAAGGCAACCCTGGGCCCCAAGGGGCGTAATGCAATTCTGGACAAGTCTTTCGGTGCACCTACAGTGACCAAGGACGGTGTGTCCGTTGCAAAGGAAATACAGCTTAAAGACAAGATCGAAAACATGGGCGCCCAGATGATCAAGGAAGTCGCTTCCCAGGCTTCTGATGTCGCAGGCGACGGCACCACCACCGCCACAGTTCTGGCGCAATCCATTGTCAATGAAGGCCTCAAGGGTGTTGCTGCCGGCATGAACCCCATGGATCTGAAGCGCGGCATCGATAAGGCAATTGCCGCTGCAGTGGAAAAAATTGCTGCTGCTGCTATTCCGTGTGTCGACAGCAAGTCTATTGCCCAGGTTGGTTCAATTTCTTCCAACAGCGATGAGGCTGTGGGCAAAATCATCGCCGATGCGATGGATAAAGTCGGCAAGGAAGGCGTCATCACCGTTGAAGAAGGTTCCGGACTAGAGAACGAACTGGATGTCGTAGAAGGTATGCAGTTTGACCGCGGTTATCTGTCCCCCTACTTCATCAACAATCAGGA
>JANNXP010000107.1:0-1600 GCA_031409615.1 Haliea sp.
TGTCGGCCACCGAAGGTGTCAACGAAGCTGGCCTTGCTGCGCGTGGCCCCGAATCGCCGGGTTCAAACGAAGCGGCGAATAGCGAAACGAACACTGGAAGCATTGTATTTCAGACCCCCGACGGCTTTGGTTCGATCACGCTGAATGGCACGGCAATTACCGCTGTTGGTCAAGTGATAGTTACGCCCAGCGGTCGCCTGACCATCACCAGCATTGCGCCTGGCAACATCGACTACAGCTATACACTGACCGATAATAAAAGCGGCGATAATACTTCCGACATCTTCGTTGTTGTTGTGACCGATGCTGATGGAGACACGGCCAATGGAACGCTGACGATCAACACCGTTGATGACGTACCGACCGCGCGCAACGATACCGATGCCGTTGCAGCTGGCAATTATGGCCCCGAAACCGGCAATGTGCTGACCGGCGTCGGCACCACCAGCGGCAGCGCTGGCGTTGATACCCAAGGTGCCGATAGCGCCGTGTTGACAGGCGTTCGCGCAGGCTCGGCAGGCGTATTCGCAGCACCTGGCAGCGCCCTTGTCGCAACGTATGGCACGCTTATACTGAACACCAATGGCAGCTATAGTTATGTCCGCAATCCGGGCACACCTGGTGGCGTCAATGATGTCTTTAGCTATCAGATCACCGACGGCGATGGCGACACATCGACAGCGACGCTGACCATAAACATAGCCGATGCGCGCCCGACCGCAGCGACCAACGCGATAGTGCTACTTGACGATGACGCTCTTGCTGGCGGCAATGCTGGTGGCACAGGCGATGATGCCAATGCCGCAAATCTGACCGGCACGCTTGCAGGTTCAGGCGGTGATGGACCGCTCGCTTGGGCGCTTGCAACGACGGGTGCGCCTGCAGGCTTTACATATGTTGCCAATGGCACAGGCATCGATGTGTTGCAGGGTGCAACTGTGGTGCTGCGGGTAACGCTGAACGCAGCAACCGGTGCTTATACGGTCGCCCAGCTGGCCCCGATCAACCATGTTGCCGGCCTTGACGAGAACAATGCAGCCTTCACGCTTACTTATGCTGTGACCGATGCCGACAGCGATACCGCAGGCGGCACACTGACCATCAATGTCGATGATGATACGCCAACTGCCGCCAATGACAGCAATGCGCTGTTGGCAGGCGCTACTGGTCCGGCAACGGGCAATGTCCTTGGCAACGACTCCGATGGTGCCGACGCAACTGGAACGGTGACCAACATCACAGGTTCTGGCGGCGCAGGTATCATTGGTGGTGTAACAACAGGTACGCATGGCACGCTGACACTCAACGCCGATGGCAGCTACAGCTATGTGCGCAGCGGCAGCGGCCCGATCAACGCAAGCGATGTATTTACTTATACGCTGACCGATGCTGACGGCGACACGGCAATGGCGACACTGACGATCACGTTGCAGGACACAGCGCCGATCACCGGCTTGAACGCGACAGTGCTACTTGACGATGACGCTCTTGCTGGCGGCAATGCTGGTGGCACAGGCGATGATGCCAATGCCGCAAATCTGACCGGCACGCTTGCAGGTTCAGGCGGTGATGGACCGCTCGCTTGGGCGCTTGCAACGAC
>JANNXP010000108.1:0-9682 GCA_031409615.1 Haliea sp.
ATTTCTTTCATCCACCTGTTGAGCGAGTGTGTGAACGAAGATGTGCACATCGGCCAGCGTGTGCAGGCCGTGTGGAAACCCCAAGAGGAATGGACGTACGCCATGGACAACATCCGCTATTTCAAACCCATCGATGAGCCCGATGTGCCCGTGGAAAAAATCGGTAAATTGCCTGTGACTGGATGGGAGGGTTAAGCCATGAAGCAAATTGCAATAGTGGCTTACCAGCAGTCTGACAGTGTCTCGTACGTGGGCGCCGTCAACGAAGTGGAACTGATCATGCCGGTGCTGGCACGCACCTTCAAGCAGGTTGGTCTCAACAACGCCCAGGATGTAGATTTCGTGTGCTCCGGCAGCTGCGACTATCTGCAGGGTGCTGCCTTTGCCTTCGTGGCCGGTGTCGATGCCCTGGGCGCGGTGCCGCCGATCAAGGAATCCCATGTGGAGATGGACGCGGCCTGGGCCTTGTATGAGTCAATCCTCAAGATTCGCATGGGGCAGGCTGATTCGGCGCTGATTTACGGCTTCGCCAAGTCCTCCCCGGGGGAGCTGCCTATCGTGCTATCACAACAGCTTGATCCGTATTATCTCGCGCCCCTGTGGATCGACAGTATTTCCATGGCCGCGATGCAGGCGCGCCTCATGCTGGACCAGGGCCTGATCACCGAGCGCGATATGGCCGACGTGGTATCGCGCTCGCGGCGCAATGCCATGAGCAACCCGCACGCCCAGCTGTCCGGGGATATTTCACCCGACGATATCCTGGCCCAGCCGACCTACGTGTCGCCGCTGCGCAAAGGCGATTGCTGTCCGGTGTCTGACGGTGCCAGTGCGATGATAATTGCCACGGTAGAACAAGCCAGGGAGTGGGGCGTGCCCTACGCGATTATCAGCGGTATCGATCACTGCATTGAAACCCACAACCTGGGTATGCGCGACCTTACCGATTCTGTGTCCACGCGCACCGCCGCACAGCGCGCCGGTATGCAGGCGGGGAAAGTGGATGTGGCGGAGCTGTATGCACCGTTCAGTCACCAGGAAATTATTCTCACCCGCGCCTTGGGTCTGGGTAAAGAGACCACTATCAATCCCAGCGGCGGCGTGTTGGCCGGAAACCTGATGATGGCCTCCGGTCTGTCCCGCATCGGTGAAGTGTTCAATCGTATTGTGAGCGGCGACGCACAGCGAGGTATCGCACACGCGACCTCAGGCCCCTGCCTGCAGCACAACATGGTAACTGTCCTGGAGAAAGCGTAATGGCGAATTTGGCAGCGGTGGTCGGCATTGGCCAGACCAAATACACCACCAAACGTTTGGATGTCTCGATAGCGGGCCTGGTGCGCGAAGCAGCGGTGAATGCGCTGCAGGACGCAGGCCTTACCTGGGACGACATTGAAGCCGTGATCATCGGCAAGGCCCCCGATATGTTCGAGGGTATCATTATGCCGGAAGCCTACCTGACCGATGCGCTGGGCTGTAATGGCAAACCCATGCTGCGTGTGCACACCGCCGGTTCCGTGGGCGGCTCCACCGCGCTGGTGGCCGCATCTCACGTGCAAAGCGGCATGTTCAAGCGCGTGCTGACGGTGGCCTTTGAGAAGCAGTCAGAGTCCAACGCGATGTGGGCGCTGTCTAATCCCCAGCCGTTTTCCACCCACCTCAACGCGGGCGCCGGCGGCTATTTCGCGCCCATCATCCGCGAGTATATGCGCCGTTCCAAGGCACCCTACAACGTGGGCATCAAAGTCGCGGTGAAGGATCGCCTGCACGGCGCGCGCAATCCTCTGGCGCATTTGCAGAAGCCCGACATCACGATGCAGGAAGTGGAAGACTCGTTCATGTTGTGGGATCCGATCCGCTTCCTGGAGTCATGTCCCTCCTCGGATGGCGCCTGCGCCATGGTCATTGCCAATGAAGAACTGGCGACAAAATCCCCCAAGCCGCCGGCCTGGATTCGCGGCGGCGCCATGCGCTCTGAGCCGACCACTTTTGCCGGGCGCGATGAGGTCAGTCCGCAGGCCGGTCGCGACTGTGCGGCGGATGTGTATAAACAGGCGGGTATCACCAATCCGCGCAAGGATCTCGATTGCGCCGAGGTGTACGTGCCGTTCAGCTGGTACGAACCCATGTGGCTGGAGAATCTTGGCTTCGCACCCGAGGGTGAAGGCTGGAAGCTAACCATGGCCGGCGCCACTTCGCTGGATGAAGGTGGCGATATTCCCTGGAACTGCTCCGGCGGTGTACTGTCGTCGAACCCGATCGGTGCGTCTGGCATGATCCGTTTTGCCGAGGCAGCGCGGCAGGTGCGCGGCGATGCCGGTGCGCACCAGGTGGAAGGGGCGAAACTGGCTCTGGGCCATGCCTATGGCGGCGGTGCGCAATTCTTTGCAATGTGGGTTGTCGGTTCGCAGAAGTCGTAATTACTAACAACAGTGGCAACAACAATGGGGTCAGAGCCCTTTTTCTCGAAAACGAAAAAGGGCTCTGACCCCTGTCAGAAAAAGAAAAATGGCTCTGACCCCTTTCAGGAGATAGGTAGCATGGCCAAGCACTACAACATCGCCGACCTCTATGAGATGGTGGCAGACAAGGTGCCCACCCGCAGTGCACTGGTGTGTGGTGCGCAGCGCGCAACCTATGCGGAGCTGGAACAGCGGGCCAACAAGCTGGCCCACTATCTCAGCGCGCAGGGCGTAAAGGCCGGGGACCATGTGGGCCTGTACCTGTACAACTGCAACGAGTACCTCGAAGGCATGCTCGCCTGCTTCAAGATCCGCGCGGTGCCCATCAACGTCAACTACCGCTATGTGCAGGATGAGTTGCTGTACATCTTTGATAATGCGCACATGGTCGCCTGTATTCACAATCAGGAGTTCATACCGCACATCGATGAAGTGCGACAATCGGCGCCCGACCTGAAAACCTTTATCTATGTGAAGGATGACTCGGGTTGTGATCCGGTATCGATTGGCGCCATCGAGTACGAAGCGTCCATGGTGGGACAGAGCGACAAGCGCGATTTCGGCGAGCGCGCGGATGACGATCTATTCATCCTCTATACCGGCGGCACTACCGGTATGCCCAAGGGCGTGATGTGGCCGCACAAGGCGGTCTTTTTTGCGGCCATGGGCGGCGGCGGGTGGTTTCACCCCGACGGTGCGATCACTGATCCGCAGCAGATCGCCGGACGCGTGGGCGACTTCGCGATTGTCGGTATGGCGCTGGCGCCGCTGATGCATGGCGCCTGCTGGTGGTATGCCTGTATCCAACTGTTGGCGGGCAACTCGGTGGTGTTGAATCCGGGCCGTTCGCTGGTCGGCGAGGACGTCTGGGATATCGTCGCGCAAGAGAAGGTGAACTCCATCTCGATCGTCGGTGATGCCATGGCAGTCCCCCTGCTGGATGCACTGACGGCCAATGCGCAGCGCTGGGACCTGAGTGCTGTGTTCAGTATCGGCTCCGGCGGTGCGGTGTTCTCCGAAAGCAAGCAAGAGGCATTCCGCCAGAGTTTCCCCAACGTGTTCATCTCCAATTCCTTTGGCTCCTCCGAGAGCGGCAACATGGGTTTCGACGGCGGCGGCAAAAAAGGCCAGGGCCTGGGAAATGTCATCAAGAGTGAATTCATGTCGGTGATCAGCGATGTCGAAGGCGAGGCACATCGGCACGTGGAGCGCGGCGAAATGGGTATTTTCGCGCGCAGCGGCCATATCCCGGTCGGGTACTACAATGACCCGGTCAAGACGGCCAAGACTATCGTCACCGTGGACGGCAAACCGTGGTTACTGCTGGGCGATGAAGCGCGCCGTAGGACGACGATAGCATCACGGTGTACGGCCGCGGTTCCAACTGCATCAACTCCGGCGGTGAGAAAATTTTCCCGGAGGAAGTGGAGCAGGCGCTGAAGGCCAACCCCGATATCTTCGACTGTCTGGTGGTCGCCACACCGGATGAGCGTTTCGGTAGTCGCGTCACGGCGGTGGTGTCCGTACGCGGTGCTGCCAAATTAAATCTGGAAGCTGTGCAGGAACACGCGCGCAAACATATTGCGGGCTACAAAGTGCCACGCGAATTGCACATAGTGGACGAGGTGCCGCGCGCACCTAGCGGCAAACCGGCGTACCCGAAGGCGCTGGAAATCGCGCTGGCGGGGAAGCACAAGGTTGGTTGATGCTGCCTGCCTAAAAGGGGTCTGCCTAAAAGGGGTCAGAGCCCTTTTACCTTCAGCGTGGCGATCCGGCGCCCAATGTGTACCCTCCCCACAAGGTTCGAAAGGCTGAGATACTCACCTTGTGGGGAGGGTACCCATCGGGCACCAGGGTGCTGGATGTTGCCAATTGAGCCGCCGGCGTTCGCGTGATGCCATGAGGGGCTGGTTGGGAGACCTCACCCAACCAGCCCCGGTGTCCGAAGGCAACAGAAAACAGTCATACAACTAACAATCTACATATCGAAACAGAAGGTAGTTAACATGGCCGAACTGGATATCAGCACCAAGAACTGCATCGTGGAGCAGGAGGGCGCTGTGTTGATCGTGACCCTCAATCGCCCCGAGGCCAAAAACGCTTTCAGCCCAGAAATGTTACTGGGCCTTTACAAAGCCTGGCGCCTGCTGGACGAGGACGACAGCCTGATGTGCGCCATCCTCACCGCCAACGGCGACACCTTCTGTGCGGGCATGGACCTTAAGGCCGGAGCCGACGGTGAACATCGCTCTACTGATGAGTTTATGCAGCTGATGGGCACAGTGCCGAATATTCACTGGCAGGCTTTGCTGCGTGACAACCGCCCCAACAAGCCCTTGATCCTCGCGGTGGAGGGTTATGCACTGGCCGGAGGCACCGAGATTCTAGCGGGCACCGATATCCGTGTCGCCGCTGAGGACGCCACCTTCGGCGTCACTGAAGTCGCGCGAGGCTTGTATCCGATGGCGGGCTCGAGTGTTCGCCTGCCGCGTCAGATTCCCTACTGTCTGGCGGCGGAGATACTGTTGCTAGGTCGGCACATCACCGCGCCAGAAGCACTGGACTGGGGCCTCGTAAATCGCCTCGTGCCAAAAGGCCATGCCCTCGCGGAGGCAAAGAAGATCGCCGCGCAGATCTGCGAGACGGGTCCGCTGGCCCTGCGCGCGATCACCCGTTCGTTGCGCGAGATTCAGTGTGATGTGAAGGAAGCGGATGCCATGCTGCTCTCGGATGAACTGGCCACTGCGGTGTTTGCCTCGCAGGATGCGCGCGAGGGAATGAAGGCCTTCAAGGAAAAACGCAAAGCCAATTTCACTGGGAAATAGAGTAATTGGGGTCAAGTAATTGGGGTCAGAGTAAAAATGGTCTGTTAACCATTTTTACTCTGACCCCAATTACAATTTTTACTCTGACCCCAATTACACCAATTACATGAACAGAGAGCTTCCATGACTGAACGAGCTGCCATTTTTGATGAGATCGTTGCTGCACGCCATTCCCTGCGTGCTTTCCTGCCGCAGCCGGTTGACGCCGCAACCCTGCAGACCATTTTTTCCGTGGCGCAGCGCGCGCCCAGTAATTGCAACAGCCAGCCGTGGGTCACACACGTGGTGTCCGGCGATGCACTTGAGCAAATGCGCGCTGCGATGCCGCAACGCTTTGCGGCGGGAAACTTCAGCATGGATTTTCCCTACGATGGCTCCTATCAGGGCGTGTATAAGGAGCGCCAGTACGGCGCGGCGCAGGCGCTGTACGCTGCGGCCAGTATCGCGCGTGAGGATAAGATCGCTCGCAATGTCCAATTCATGCGCAACTTCACCTTCTTCGATGCGCCCCATGTCGCGTTCCTGTTTCTACCAGAGCCCTTTGGCCTGCGCGAAGCCGCGGACCTGGGCATGTACGCCCAGACGCTGATGCTGGGCCTGACCGCGCATGGCTTGGGCAGCTGTCCGCAGACTGCGCTCAGTTTTCAGGCGGACTATGTGCGCGAGCAGCTCGGCATAGCGGCCAGCAATAAACTGCTGTTCGGCCTCTCCTTCGGCCACCCCGATTGGGATGCTCCCGCCAATACCTGCGTCACGGATCGCGCCACAGGCACCGATGCAGTCACCTTTCACTCCTAGCACACAGCAGGTATTGCCATGACCGATCTGATACTTACCGACAACCGCGACGGTGTGTTGGTAGTAACCCTGAATCGCCCCGCGAAGAAAAATGCCATCAATACGCAGATGTGGGCGGACCTGCGGGACACCTTCCGGGCCGCTGCCGCAGACGACGACGTGGTGTGTGTGCTGTTGTTTGGTGCTGGTGGAAATTTTTCCGCTGGTGTGGATATGGCGAGCTTCGGCGAAGTTGGCACCGGTGAGATACACCCCTTCGAGTCCGCCGCGCGCGCGGTGATGGAGTTCGACAAGCCATTGGTAGCAGCGGCCCAGGGTGTAGCGATCGGCGGCGGCGCCACAGTGCTGTTTCACGCCGACATCGTGTATGTCGGCCAGAGTCTGCGCCTGCGTTTGCCGTTCGCCAGTCTGGGTGTGGTGCCGGAGTGGGGCAGCAGTTATATGCTGCAGGCCAATATCGGTGCCCAGCGCGCGGCGGAATTGTTTTATACCGCCGCATGGGTAGACGCGGATAAAGCCTTCACTGCGGGCATCGCAGCTGCAGTACTACCCGACGCCGATCTGTTCGAGCATGCACTCGCCAAGGCGCGAGAAATTGCCCAGTGGCCGGTGAACTCCCTGCGCGAAATCAAACGCAGCCTGCGCCTGCATCACCTGGCCGCGCTGGATATGGCGATCAAGGCCGAGCAGGCGGGGATGCAGCGCCAGGTCGGTTCGCCGGAGAATATCGAGGCGATTACCGCCTTTCTGGAAAAGCGCCCACCGAATTTTAGAAAACACTAAGTCCTAACCAGTGAGGTTTTTGATGGCTTCTATATTCGACAGCAGGCAGCACCTGCCCACACTCGCGCTATTGTCCATGCTGTTGCTCTCTGCCTGCAACAATTCGTCCGACAATGGGCTTTCTATCGCGCCCACGTACTCCGCCGACATTGTGTGGACGGAGTACGGCATTCCCCATATCACCGCCAAGGACTATGGCAGTGCCGGTTACGGCGTGGGTTATGCCTACGCCCGCGAGAATTTCTGCACCATCATGCGCGAATATGTTTTTGCCGCGGGGGAGTCCGCCCGCTACCTGGGCGATGAGGGCGACCTGAATTCTGACTTCGTCATGAAGCTCTACAACAGTGATGAACGTATTGAGCGGATGATCGAAGAAGATCTGGCCGATGACATTGTGCAGGACCTGACGGGTTACGCCGCAGGGCTTAACCGCTATCTGGCTGAGACCGGTGTCGACAAGCTCGCTGAGGGCGTGGAGGGTTGTCGTGGCGCGGACTGGGTGCGTGAGATCGAACTCAAGGACGTGGTGCGCCTCCTGCACAAGGCCGTGCTGATTGGCAGTGCCGGCCCATTGACGGATTATATCGTTGCGGCCAAGCCCAGCGAGCAAGTCGCCACAGTGAAACTCCCCGCCGGTGTGGAGCCGGCTGCACTGATGGTAGCCGGGCTCACCCAGGACGCGTTCGACACAGGTCTGCCGCTGCCCAAGGGTGGCGCAATAGGCAGTAACGCTTACGCCATAGGTGCGGACGCCTCGCAGACCAGCGCTGGCATCCTGTTCGGCAATCCGCATTTTCCGTGGAAGGGGCCGCAACGGTTTTTCATGTTTCATCTCACCCTGGGCGATGATTACGACGTAATGGGCGCCGCGCTGGGCGGTATCCCCGCGCCGGTGATCGGATTCAATCGCGACCTCGCCTGGTCGCACACGGTCAGTACCGCGTCGCGCTTTACGTTTTACGAGCTGGACCTGAACCCCGACAACTCCATGGAGTATCTCTACGATGGCGCGTACCGTCCCATCACCAGCGAGACTGTGAGCGCCCAGCGTTTGACGTCCGGCGGGGCAGTGGAGACGGTGGAGCACACGTTCTACTTTTCCCACCACGGGGCGATCATCAACCTTGGTGGTATCAATAGCCTGTTGAACGGCTGGCCGACAATTAATGGCTCCGTCCTGACCTACTATGATGCCAACCTGGAGAATCTGCGGGGATTGCCACAGTGGATCAATATGGGTAAGGCCACCAACCTCGACGAATTTAAGACTGCCCTGCGCGACCTGGGCATACCCTGGGTCAATACCATTGCCGCCGATCGTTACGGCGATGCCTTCTATGGTGATATCTCGGCCACGCCACATGTCACTTCGACCCAGTACAAGAACTGTGTGCGCGGGCCGCTGCAGGCTGCTGTCACCGGCTTTGGCTACCTCACCATGGACGGCTCCGACTCCGCTTGCGAAGTAGGCAGCGATGATGGCACCACCCCCGGTATTTTTGGTTACGACAGCCTGCCCAAACTGGCAACGCGCGAGTACGGCGCGAACGCCAATGACAGTTACTGGTTGGCCAACCCACGTAATTTACTGGAGGGCTTCTCGCCGATCATTGGCAAGGAGCGCGTCGAGCAGAGCCGTCGCACCCGAGCCACGTTCTCGCAGGCGGAGAATCGCCTGACAGGAACCGACGGCCTCGGCGCGCCCGCTTTTAATATCGACAACATTCGCCAGTTGCATTACAACGCGACCAACCACACGGCCACGCTGGTGCTGGATGCGGTACTCGGCATCTGCCAAGCCGAGCCGCAGGACCCGCTGGCGGGCATTTCTCAGGAGCAGGAAGCCTGCAACATTCTGGCAGCCTGGGACCGCACGCATCGCGTCGACAGCGTGGGTGCCCACATCTTTACGGAGTTCTGGCGGGTCATGCGCTCCACACCCAACCTATGGGTTATCCCGTTCGATCCCGCCGACCCGGTGAACACGCCGCGCAATCTGAACGTGGCTGACCCTGTCGTAGTAGCCGCCGTTAAGAGTTCAATCACCACCGCCGTGCAGGTGCTCACCGCGGCGGGCATTCCGCTGGACCGTCCCTGGGGTGAAGTGCAGTTTGTGGAAAAAAATGGCGAGCGCATTCCCATCCACGGCGGCTCCGGCGACATGATGTTCAGTGTTATCACATCCAACCTGATCGACGGTGAGGGTTACTCCGCGATCCGCCACGGCAACAGTTACATTCAGGTCGTCACCTGGGATGAGAGCGACTGCCCCAATGCCTATGCTATCCTGACGTATTCGCAGGCGACCGATCCGGCATCCAACCACTACGCGGATGCGACCAAGTTGTATTCAAACGGCGGGTGGATTGATATGCCGTTCTGCCAGGCGGAGCGCGATGCGCAGGAAATCCGGCGCGAGACCATTTCCGAGTAACGTATCCGCCTGCCGGTGGGTACGGCCAACTGATCCCTCGCTTTGTCACACAAACCCCCGGCTGGTCCGGGGGTTTTTATACCTGTAAATCATCACCCTATAGCATTCGCATCCAAAGGGAGACCCTCGTACGTTGTACAAAAATGACGCGTGATACTACACTCAAAATAGTGGTGGTGTTATTACGATAAGCGCTTCAAATTAACAACAATTAGAGGAAGGCCGTTATGAATACGAAAGAGGTAGCAGCGACTTACCTCACTATGGCAAGTGCATTGGTGCTAGGCTCCACCCAAGTGCTGGCTGCATTGGGAAATACGGGATACGGTACAAACGCACTCCCTAGCCCGACCGGGAGCTATAATTCGGCTTTTGGC
>JANNXP010000109.1:0-8754 GCA_031409615.1 Haliea sp.
GAAAAAATGTGAGCCAAATGATTAGCGGGAAGGCAATATAGAACTGCTCTTCAACACCCAGGGACCAGGTATGGGTGAACGCATTGAACTTGGACGAGGGGGAAAAATAGTCGAGTTCAAAATTGAAAAGCGCAATGTTTGCTACACCAAAAAGGGCTGAGACGCCGGTCAGTATCGAATTTCGAGGAAATGGATCTACCAAAAACACAACCGCACCGGTAATCGCCACGCAAGTGATCAGTGCAGGCATAAGGCGCTTTACACGCCGAGAAAGAAAATTCGAATAGAAATCAGAGAATGTCGCCTTGCCCTGACCCAGAAGAGAAGCAGAAACCACGAAACCTGAAATAACAAAAAATACGTCGACCCCAAGAAATCCGCTGGCTAGCAATTCCGCTGGGAGATGATTCGCAATTACCGCCAGCACCGCTATCGCTCGCAATCCGTCTACATCGGAGCGATAGGTCATTTTCTTATTATTCAAATCTACTGTCCCCTTAGCGTGAAATCGGCTCCACGCGTAACCGCAATGCCCTTGCCCCGCTAGAGCTCCTTCATAGAGATGCGCTGGATCATCGGTTCGGCGCCGAGGGTGAATACCGCATCGGCGTACTTGGGTGGTCCAAATTTTGCCACGGCATTATTAGACAGGGCTATGGGCTCCTTGGGCATGCCGATAAAATTGGTATCCATTTCTCCGTCATTATCCTTGTCATAAAATACCGACAGTGCGTATTCGCCGAGTGGCAGCTGCAGTTCGGTGCGCACCAGCTCCCCGTCGAGGGCCTCGCTGATAGCCACTTTTTTGGACTGCACGGTGGTATCGCTCAGCCAGGTCGAATCGGAATTGTAAACCGCAATGTACACGTCACCCGTGGCCTCCTTTAACCCCGAGATCTCAACCGTCAGGATACCGGTCAGGTCTTGTGCCGCTGCGGTCTGGCAGACCAGTGTCAGCAGCACTACCTGCAATGCGTACACAACACGTTTTGAGCGAATCATCATAGTGCTCCCTTCTTAGTATAAAAAATGCAGCATAGCGCATAACGGTGGTGGGTTCAGCCCCGCGCTGCACTAATTCGCCGCCATAACGGGTTTCCTGGACGGTGGCAAATTCAGTACACTGTCGATACATTTCATTCGGGCAACAAGCGCTATGTCACTCGGTTCCTGGGATCCAAAAATTGAGGCGGCAGGCGGCGCACTGCTGTTACAACCTGCCCTGCTGCGCCGCTTCATCGACTACGACCGCGAGGCGCAGTTGGCGCAACTTGAGCAATTATTAAGCGACGAGGAAAAACAGCGCTTGGCGGGACTGATGAAAATCGACCACAACACCTGGCGCGTCTGCGCCGAGCCACTGCCAGACGCTGACCTGGTGCACCTGATACGCTTTTTCGCCGCCGCTGAAAATCTCCCTGGGTGGGAAGCGGGAGCAGATTCTCCCGTCATTCCGCTGGCTAAAATTCTGCGCCAGCGCGGTGCGCGACTGGATAAGGCCCTGCTGCAGTGGCTGCGGGAGGTCAACGACAACCGCTACCTGCCCTACGGCCCGCTGTAACCACTCAGACCGATTTGCCCTTGTCGAAGGCTGACACTTGCTCTGCCGTCGCCGGAGCCTGGTGCTGCTCCTTCCACTGCTCGTACGGCATGCCATACACCCGCTCCCTGGCCTGGTCGTAATCGACTTTGAGCCCGGCATCCTCGGCCGCCGCCATATACCATTTGGACAGGCAATTGCGACAGAAGCCGGCCAGGTTCATCAGATCGATGTTCTGCGCGTCCTTGCGGCTGTCCAGGTGTTGCAACAGGCGGCGAAACACCGCCGCCTCTATTTTATCTGTATCGCTCATCTCACCTCCGTTGCTGCTTAGGATATGCGCCGATTAAATCGGCATGTATTCGCCGCCGTTCACATCCAGTGCCGCACCGGTCACCACGCTGGCGTAATCGGAGCCAAGAAAGACTGCGGCCTTGGCGCATTCGCCATCATCGGGAATAACGCCCAGTGGAATACTGCGGGTGACCTCGGCGATCAATTCTTGCTGGCTTTTGCCGGTGGCCTTGGCCTGCCAGTTGAAATAGCCTTCCACGCTGGGGCCCCACATCCAGCCCATGTGGCAGCTGTTGACGCGGATATTGTATTTCCCCAGCTCCAGCGCCAGATGCTTGGTGGCGCAGCGCAGCGCAGACTTGGAGGCACCGTAGCCGGCCTGGGTGGCCAGCGGCTTGTGCTCCACCATGGTGGCGATCATCACGATGGCACCACCGCCACTTTCCTTCATATGGCGCACACAGGCCTGGGTGAGGTACATGGTGCCGAAGAAATTGACGTCCATGGCGCGGCGCCAACCGTCCATGCTGGCGCTCTCTATCGGCTCAAAGCTGCCCGGATCGTAGGCGCTGTTGAACAGCACATCGATGCGCCCGAACTCTTTTACGGCGCGATCCGCCAACGCCTTGCACTGCGCTTCATCGGCAATATCCGTCTGTACCTTCAGAACAGCCGTGCCCAGACCGAGGGCGCGTATCTCCTGCTCGGCCACATCGAGTTTGGCTGGGGTGCGCGCAGCCAATACCACCGCCGAGGCACCCTCCTTGGCTACCAGGGTAGAAAGTTCCTGGCCCAGGCCCGGACCAATGCCCGAAACGATAACGACCTTGTCTTTCAGCAACATAACTTCCTCCACTGTCTAAACAGTACTGTGTGTGATTTGATACTACCGGTTGTTGTGTAACGTCAGTGGTACTGCAGGGCAACCTTCTCGGCACCCACCACCTCGCGCAATTCCTGCAGCAATTCATCAGTGGGCACCACCTGCCAGCGGGTCCCCAGCTTGATCCGCGCCGAATTGCGAGCTTGTCGGTAAATCAGCGAGACCGGACAACTGCCGCCCCCGGCCCCGGCGAGCGTTTTTTCCAACAAGGCGACAAACTGTTCGTTCGCCTTTTCTGCGTTAATTTCAATGGTCAAATCCGACACTGCACTGTGCCTTGCTGCAGCGAGACTGCGCAGGCTGCTGGCTCGCAGCGCCAACTTTCCGGTCTTGTCATCCAGTGAGACCCGGCCCTCGGCTATCACAATAGTGTCCTTCACCAGCAACTCCCGAAACTCGGCAAACACCTCGGAAAAAAGCGTTACCTCGATCTGGGCGCTACTGTCATCCAGGGTCATTACGCCCATGGTGCCACGCCGACTGTTCATGGTGCGGGTTGTCATGATCAACCCTACAATGACCTGGCTGCCATGACTACCGTGGCGGTCAGGACTCAGCTCGCAGATGCGCTTGGGTGCGAACTTACGCACCTCGGCCCGATACTCGTCGATGGGATGCCCGGTGATGTACAGCCCGAGCGTATCGCGCTCGCCGCCCAGGCGCTCCTTGTCCGACCAGGGTCGCGCCGTGCGAAAATCGGCGTAGACATCACCGTTGCCGTGGTGCTGGCTGGGCACCACCTCCCCGAACAGATCGTCGATGCCGCTGTCGCGATTGTTCGCGCTCTGCTCGGCGGCCTTCAGGGCATCCTCCAGAGCCGCCAGCAGCACCCAACGTTCCACCTGCAGCGAGTCCAGGGCGCCGGAGCGAATCATCGCCTCGAGCGCACGGCGATTGACCTTGCGCGGATCGGTGCGGGCACAGAAATCGAACAGGTCGATGAAGGGACCTCCCGCATGGCGGGCCTGCAGGATACTATCCACCGGCCCCTCGCCCAGACCCTTGATAGCGCCCAGGCCGTAAATGATGTCACCGTGCAAATTGACGGTGAACATGTACTGGCCTTCGTTAACGTCGGGCAATTTCAGCGCGAGCTTCATGCGCTTGCACTCGTCAACGAACACCACAATCTTGTCGGTGTTATCCAGTTCCGAGCTCATCACCGCCGCCATGAAATGCGCCGGGTAGCGCGCCTTCAGCCAGGCGGTCTGGTAGGACACGAGGGCGTACGCCGCCGAGTGCGACTTGTTGAAACCGTAGCCGGCGAACTTTTCGACGAGGTCAAAAATCTTGATCGCCAGGTTGCCGTCCACGCCCTTGGCCCTGGCGCCGGCTTCAAATACTTCCCGCTGCTTGGCCATCTCCTTGGGATCTTTCTTACCCATTGCCCGACGCAACACATCGGCCCCCCCGAGGGTGTAACCGGCCAGCACCCGGGCGATCTGCATCACCTGTTCCTGGTAGAGAATGATGCCGTAGGTAGGTTGCAGAAGAGGCTGCAGCCACGGGTGTTGGTACTGGGCATCCGGGTAGGACAGTTTCTCGCGGCCGTGCTTGCGGTTAACAAAGTTGTCGACCATTCCCGACTGCAGCGGACCGGGTCGAAACAGCGCCAGCAGGGCTACAATATCCTCGAAGCAATCCGGCTGCAGACGTTCGATCAACTCCTTCATGCCGCGTGATTCCAGCTGGAATACCGCCGTAGTCTCACCGGACCGGAGCAGTTCGAAACTGGCGGCATCATCCAATGGGATCTGGGTGATATCCAGAGGCAGTTCACCCGCCCTGTCCCGGGCCGGATTAATCATTTTTACCGCCCAGTCGATGATGGTCAGGGTGCGCAGGCCGAGGAAGTCGAACTTCACCAGACCCGCTTCTTCCACATCGCCCTTGTCAAACTGCGTGACCAGACCAGAGCCGCTCTCGTCACAGTACAGCGGCGCAAAATCGGTGAGTTTTGACGGAGCGATAACCACGCCACCGGCGTGCTTGCCCACATTGCGCACCACGCCTTCCAGTTGCTCGGCCATATCCCAGATTTCCTGGGCCTGATTGTCCGCCTGCAAAAATACGCGCAGGGGTTCCTCCTGCTCCAGGGCTTTAGCCAGCGTCATCCCCACCTCAAAGGGAATCATCTTGGACAGTTTATCGGCCAGGCCATAGGACTTACCCTGCACCCGGGCCACGTCGCGCACCACCGCCTTGGCCGCCATGGTGCCGAAGGTAATGATCTGGGACACCGCCTCCCGGCCATAGGTCTGGGCCACGTATTCGATCACCCGGTCGCGCTTTTCCATGCAGAAATCCACATCGAAATCGGGCATGGACACCCGCTCGGGATTCAGGAAGCGCTCGAACAGCAAGTCATACGCCAGCGGATCGAGGTCGGTAATCTGCAGCGCGTAGGCCACCAGGGAGCCCGCACCGGAACCCCGACCGGGCCCCACCGGGATATCGTTGCCCTTGGCCCAGCGGATAAAGTCCATCACGATGAGGAAATAGCCGGTAAACCCCATCTGGATAATCATATCCAGCTCGAACTCCAACCGCTCGCGATAGGTCTGCTGTTGCCGAGGAAACTCCAGGGCGTCGCGGTCAAACAAAACCGGCAGGCGTTTATCCAAACCCGCATGCGACTGCTGCCGAAAGAACTCATCCATGGTCAGGCCCGCCGGCACCGGGTAATCCGGCAGGTAGGGCACACCCAGTTGCAATACCACGTTGCAGCGGCGGGCGATCTGGACGCTGTTGGCCAGAGCCTCCGGAAGATCCGCAAAGAGCTCCGCCATCTCCTGTGGCGAGCGCAGATACTGTTGCTCGGTGTAGTGGCGCGCACGCCGCGCATCGTCCAGAGTGCGGCCCTCACGGATACACACGCGAGCCTCGTGGGCCTCGAATTCAGCGGCAGTGAGAAAACGCACATCGTTGGTTGCCACTACCGGGCACTGCAACTCCTGCGCCAGCTGCACTGCGGCGTGCAGGTGAGACTCGTCGCCCTCCCGTCCAGTGCGATGCAACTCGAGGTAAAAACGCTGGGGATACAGTGCCATCCAGTAGCGGGCCCGCTCTAGCGCGAGCGCCGCACGGTCACCCATCAGGGCCTGCCCCACATCCCCTGCCACACCGGCGGACAGCGCAATCACCCCCTCGGCAGACTCCTTAAGCCAGGATTTGCTGACATAGGGCACGCCCAGATACTGGCCCTGCGTATAGGCGCGAGACATCAGCAGCGTCAGGTTGTGATAACCGGTCTGGTTCATGGCCAGTAGGCAAAGAGGATAGGCCCGCTCGGGGTCATCCGCTTCCATCACCATGAGATCCACCCCAAAAATGGGCTGGATCCCTGCGGCAAAAGCCGCCTTGCGGAACTTGATTAACCCGTAGAAATTGCAGATATCGGTGACCGCCACCGCAGGCATACCCAACTCGGCAACCCTTGCCACCAGAGGCTTGATTCGGACTAGGCCATCGACCAGAGAGTACTCAGTGTGCAGGCGCAGGTGAACGAAATCAGTCATGCGATGATTCTACGCGACTTGTCATTCCGGTTGCACCGCAGCTAAGGCGCCGCCAGTAATTTTTTTACTGGTGCGAAGCTGCGCCGGTGCATCGGTGTCACACCAAGGGTTTGCAGGGCCTGCAGGTGCGCGAGCGTGGGATAGCCCTTGTGCGATGCAAAACCGTAGCCCGGGTACTCGATTTCCAGGGCGACCAGTGCGCGGTCCCTGTGGACCTTGGCCAGAATAGAGGCCGCGGCAATGGCCGGCACCCGGTCATCCCCCCGCACCACAGCTTCCGCGGCATAGTGCCAGCGCGGCAGGCGATTACCGTCTACCATTACGTAATCAGGCTGAGGATCCAGGGCCGCCACTGCCCGGTGCATGGCCAACAGGGACGCCTGCAAGATATTCAACTCGTCAATCTCGGTCACACTGGCACTGGCAATGGACCAGGCCAAAGCCCGCTCCCTGATCAGCTGTGCGAGTTCCTCCCGGCGGGCGGCGGACAGCTTTTTCGAATCGCGCAGGCCGACAATAGGACGCTCTGGATCGAGTATCACAGCTGCCGCCACCACATCACCGGCCAGCGGGCCACGGCCCACTTCATCTACACCGGCCAGCGTGGTGCCGGTATAGTCCACTTCATCGATCCGCACAGAGAATGGTCGCAGAGGCCGCCGGCTCACCATCCACATCTGAACTGACATCAAACTTCCAGACGCCACGGCGCTGTGACACGACAGCGGCACGCAACATCACCCGATCACCGGGTACGCACGGGCGTCTGAAACGCAGATTGTCGGCACCGGCAAAGTAGAAGGTGGAACCGTCTTCATTGGTCTTGCCCTGGCTGTAAAAGCCGAGGATCCCCGCCGCCTGAGCCATCGCCTCAAGCAACAACACGCCGGGGAAAATTGGATTATCGGGGAAATGGCCGTTAAAAAACGCCTCGTTGATGCTGAGGTTTTTATAGGCGACGATAGACTCGCCGGCATGCACTTCGACCACGCGATCTACCAGCAAAAAAGGATAGCGATGAGGCAGATACCGGCGAATATCTGTGATGTGCATCCTCGACTCCACTGTGTTCACTCTGCCGCAATCGCCGTTGCGCGAATTCCATCAGACTTGACTGTATGGATTCCAACTGCGAAAAACGCGCTGCGTTGCAGCGCGGCTAGTCATTACTTCGCTGTATTGAGCTGGTTCAGCTTATCCGTCACCTTGGCGGTTATGCTGTAACTCTCTTCCGCATGGACTACCGCGTTGCGCTGTAGCAACAGGCCGATACCGTCCTTCTCGATGATTTCGCGCAATGCAACCTGAACCTTCGGCGCCATATCTTGCAGCAATGCCTGACCCGCAGCTTGTTCAGCCTGCTGCAGTTTCCCGGTCACAAGATCCAGATCGTCCTGCATGGCGCCCAACTTCTTCTCAGCGGCGGCCTTCTGATCCTTGCTCATAACCGCGGCGTCTTTCTGGAACGTCTTGAGCACTGCTTCGCCCTCAGTCTTCAGTCGATCGTACTCTGCCTTGTTTTTCTTATAGTCAGCCTGCTCCCTGACTTCACCCAGACGCTTCTGGGCAATATCCGTTTGCAGGATGGCGCCTTGCACATCAACTACTTTGATACTGTCGGCAGTCCAGCCCATCGTAGAAACGGAAAACGCCAGGACAGCAATTACACCTTTAAGTAAATTAGACACTTCTTCCTCCAGTTATTAACAACAAAAAATTAGAAACCCCGGCCCAGCGTAAACTGGAAAATTTCTTCCTCATCAAACTCGTTAGAGTTAAGCGGCTTGGCGAGACTGAATGACATGGGGCCAAACCCGGTAATCCAGGTCAACCCGACGCCGGCTGAGTAGCGCAGTTCGTTAAGGTCCACATTGAAACAATTCAACTGGGTTGCACCGCAGTCAGTATCGTAAACATTACCGGCGTCCAGGAAAAAGCCGGTACGCAACTGGCTCTGATCCTTGATAAACGGCAGCGGAAACAATAACTCGGCACTGCCGACTACCATCACATTGCCACCGAAAGAGTCACTACCGTTGTTGTCTATTTGGTTGTATAGCAATGCTTGATCACTGGCGACATAGCCAACCTGATTGCCGTCAGGGCCACCAATCTGAGCTGGCGTGCCATCAGGATTGATTGCAGTTGCCGGTTGAGCGATCACATAGGCCTGAGCTGGCGTACTTTGCGGGCCCAGCGTATTGCTCTTATAACCCCGAACCGAACCAAAGCCGCCTGCGAAAAAGTTTTCGTAAAACGGCAGTTCATCGGTGTCGCCATAACCGCCGCCATAGCCTAACTCGGTGCGCAGGCGCAGCGTCCAGGTATCAAGCAGGGGTACCGGGTAAAAAATTTCTCCGTTGTAGGTCAATTTGTAGAACTCTAAGTCAGAGACCGGCACGGACACTTCAAGCGCTACATTCTGTGATGCACCGCGTGTCGCCATGCGACCGCGATTTAACGTCGACTGGGTCCAACTGCTGGTCACGGTGTAGTTCAGGAAGTCATTGCCATAAATG
>JANNXP010000110.1:0-33600 GCA_031409615.1 Haliea sp.
GGGCGTACCTTTCGAGGACCGCCACCGCCTCACCAAACTGGTGTCACTGGTCACCTACCGTCTTGCCAAACACGCATTTCCAGAGCTGCAGAAACAGTCCGAAGCGGCAATTATGGAGTTGGCTGTGTATATGCTGGAGCTGATAGAGGCAAGGCGCGCGAATCCCTCGGATGACATTCTCGGCCAACTGGTACTGGCGGAAGAAGCCGGCGACCGCCTCAGCACCGATGAATTGCTGCAGCAGTGCATCGGCCTGCTAGTGGCCGGACTGGAAACCACCATCGGGCTGATCGCCAACGGCATGATGTGTTTTTCCCGCTATCCCGAGGAGCTGGAAAAACTGGCGGCAGATCCCACGCTCACAGACTCCGCGGTGGAAGAAGTGTTGCGCTTTGAACCTTCCGTGCCGATTACCCTCAGGGTCCTGTGGGAGGACACCGAGTTTAGCGGCATTACGGTGCCAGCCAATGCCACGGTCCTGGCTGTGCTGATCGGGGCCAATCGCGACCCGGATGTTTTTAGCGACCCGGACCGCTTCGATATCCGTCGCAATGGAGCCCGGCACTGCTCCTTCGGCGGCGGGATACATTTCTGTCTGGGATCGCATCTGGCCAGGATGAATGCCGAGATCGCGTTCAGCCAGATGGCGCGACGTTTCACTGCCATCGAGATCGATGAAAACCGCATCGCATGGGCACCTTCACTCTTTCGGATTCCAGACAGCATCCCGGCGCGCTTCCAGCGCCGGCCCTGACGCAATAGGTCTGGCCGACCGGGCCTGCTAACCGGACCTAGCCCATCGGGTACAGCAAATCCCGTGATACGGCATTAATACGCGCCAGCGTTTCCGGCGTCAGCGTGACATCCGCCGCCGCCAGCAACTCCGGCACCTGCTTGGGACTGGTGGCGCCTACAATAGTGGATGCCACGAAGTCGTGCTGCTTGCTCCAGGCCACCGCCATCGTCACCACCGACATCGAAAGCTCAGCGGCAATCTCCTGATAGCGGCGCGTGGACTCCAGTGTTTTGTCGTTGACAAAGCGACGCAGCATCACCTGCTGGCGCTTGGGCGCATGCTGGTACATGGAAAAACGCGCACCCTTGGGAAAAGCACCATCGTTATACTTACCGCTTAGAACCCCGCCACCCAAGGGCGAATAAGGAAGTAGGCTAACGTTCTCCTGGCGACAGGCCTGAGCGAGTTCATCTTCAAAGCGGCGATTATTCAGGCTGAAATTGTTCTGGATGGTGTCGTAGCGCGCCAGGCCATTTACATCGGACGCCCACAGACTCTTGGTCAGGCCCCAGGCCGATTCATTACTGCAACCGAGAATGCGTACCTTGCCCGAGTCCACCAGTTCGTCCAGTGCGCGCATGGTCTCTTCGTGAGGATAGTCGGCATCCGGCCAGTGGGTCTGGTAGAGGTCGATATAGTCGGTACCCAAGCGCTGCAAACTGCCCTCTACCGCACGCACGATATGGTGCCGATCAAGACCGGTCTTGCCGCCGCGCAGGGGTGCCTGTATCCACACATGGCTGGGGCCGGCGACCTTGGAGGCGATGATCAAGGAGTCGCGGTCCTTGGTTTTCATCCAGCGCCCGACAATCTCTTCCGTGGCACCGACATACTTCACATCGGGTGGCACCGGGTACATCTCGGCCGTGTCATAAAAGTCCACGCCGGCGTCATAAGCCATATCCAGTATACGAAACGAGGCCTTTTCATTCGCCTGGTTCCCGAACGTCATGGTGCCCATGCAGATATCCGATACTACAATGGCGCTTTTGCCCAACCGATTTCTTTTCATCGTATGTGCAGCCTCTGAAAAAAAATGTCTAGCGCGACGTCAGCAGCATACTGCTGCGCTGAGACACGCTCCGTGCTGTAGACTAAACTCCCCCGCGTGCTTTCGCCATATCCAGGGCGAGATCTTCAATCATATCTTCCTGACCGCCAACGGTTCTCCGCCGCCCGAGCTCCACTAATATATCGCGACTCGACAGGCCGTATTTTTCGGCACTGCGCTTGGCAAACAACAGGAAGGAAGAATAGACGCCGGCGTATCCGAGTGTCAGTGCGTCGCGGTCGATGCGCACCACATGGTCCATCATCGGCACGATCAGGTCTTCGGCAATATCCATGGCCTTGAATAAATCCACGCCGGTCTCCACGCCCATACGATCACACACGGCGATAAACACTTCCAGCGGGGTATTGCCGGCCCCGGCGCCCAACCCGGCCAACGAACCATCGATACGGTTTGCACCGGCCGCAACCGCCGCCAGTGAATTGGCGATACCCATGGCCATATTGTGGTGCCCGTGAAATCCCAATTCTGTTTCCGGGCGCAGTTCGGCCCGCGCCAGGGCCACGCGTTCCGTCACATGGTCTGGCAGCATATAGCCCGCCGAGTCGGTGATGTAGACACAATTGGCGCCGAAGTCCTCCATCATCTTTAGCTGTGTAACGAGTTCTTCTGGCCCGATCATATGGGCCATCATCAGGAAGCCCACCGTGTCCAGGCCGGGGTATTTGGCGGCCATGGTCAGGTGCTGCTCCGACACGTCGGCCTCGGTGCAGTGTGTAGCCACGCGGATGGTAGAGATGCCGCAATCAACCGCCATTTTCAGATGATCCACCGTGCCAATGCCCGGCAATAACAGGGCTGAGACTTTGGTCTTCTTCATTTCCCTGCACACGGCAGTCAGGTATTCCTGATCGCTGGCGGCAGGGAAGCCGTAATTCACCGAGGCACCACCGAGTCCGTCACCGTGGGTGACTTCAATCAGCGGGATACCCGCGTCGTCCATGGCCTTGGCAATCCTGACCATCTGCTCGACGGTGATCTGGTGTTGCTTGGGATGCATGCCATCGCGCAGGCACATATCGTGCAGGGTAATTTTTTTGCCACTAAGATCCATGATGTTGCTCTCTCCTGTTGCGTATCGAGCGTCTTTATCGAGCGTCTTTGTCGAGTGTCCGGATCGACTCAATCAGGCAGCAGCAGGGATAAACGTCCCGGCCAGAATCTCCTGGGCGTACATCTCTGCTGTGCGCAGGCCTGCGGCGGTCATGATGTCGAGGTTGCCTGCATACTTGGGAAGAAAATCACCCAGGCCCTCGACTTCCATGTAGATGGAGACACGCTTGCCATCAAACACCGGCCCGTTCTTAAGGGTATAGCCGGGAACATACTTCTGCACCTGCGCGATCATGTCATATACAGACTTGGTAATCGCCGCCTGATCCGGCTCGTCAACCGTCAGGCAGTGGATAGTGTCGCGCATAATGAGCGGGGGCTCTGCCGGGTTAATGATAATAATGGCTTTACCGCTTTTGGCACCGCCCACTTTCTCGATGCCACTGGCGGTAGTGCGGGTGAACTCATCGATATTTTTGCGCGTTCCAGGCCCGGCTGATTTGCTGCTCACGGTGGCAACGATCTCGCCATAGGCCACGGCCTGCACGCGACTGACGGCCGCCACCATGGGAATGGTCGCCTGCCCACCGCACGTCACCATATTCACATTCATGGCTTTGGCGGCCACTGCCTCGGCGAGATTGACCGGAGGCACACAGAAGGGACCAATCGCCGCCGGCGTCAGGTCAATCATCACCGCGCCCTGCGCGTTGACCTTACGACTATTTTCGGCGTGAACATAGGCCGAGGTCGCATCGAAACAAATCTGTACGCCGTCAGCACGCATGGTCGGCACCATGCCATCGACACCCTCTGCAGTAGTTTTCAGACCCAGTTCGGCGGCCCTGGCGAGGCCGGGTGAATCCGCTACCACGCCGACCATCCACACGGGCTCAATGAGCGTGCTGCGCATGGCCTTCATCAACAGGTCTGTCCCGATGTTGCCGGGGCCGATGATTGCTGCTTTTACTTTTCTACTCATACGGGTTCTCTAGTTGACGTGACAGGGCTTATACAAACTTACAGCTACAACCGCCAATACCTTCAATGTCCAGCGACATGACATCGCCGGCCACCACAGGAATCAAAGGCACTAGCGAGCCGGACAAGATAAGCTCACCCGCCTTGAAGGGAATCCCGAATTCACCGAGCGTGTTGGCCAACCAGGCCACTGCGGTCAGCGGGTTACCCTGTACGGCGCTGCCCAAACCCTCTGAGTTAAACACACCATTCTTGTAGATCGTCATCTTCAGATTGGGCAGATCGAAATCCCGCGGGTCTACTTCGTTCTTACCCAACACATACACACCACAGGAGGCGTTGTCCGCCACGGTGTCCTGAATTTTGATTTTCCAGTCCCGAATTCTCGAATCGACTATTTCAAAGCAAGGCATGATCGTCGCCGTGGCATCGAGCACATCCTGCTCGGTAACTCCTGGCCCTACCAGATCACTTTTTAGTCGAAAGGCAATTTCGCCCTCAGCCCGTGGCTGGATCATATGGCCAGCTATGGCAATAGATGCGCCATCCGGGGATTCCATCATGTTCGTCAGGAAGCCGAAATCTGGCTGAAAAACGCCCAGCATCTCTTGCACCGGCTTGCTGGTTACACCAATCTTCTTGCCGACAATGCGCTCCCCATCTTTTTCCAGGCGTTGCTGTAGCATCCGTAGCGAGATGTGGTAGGCGTCCTCAATGGTGATGGTCGACTCCCGCTCCGTCAAGGGGGCCAACGTTGACTGGGAACGCAGGGCCCTATACAGCTCATCGCCGAGCGCGTTGATGCGATCCAGTTCCATCATTGACGTGTATACCTCAGATACTCTGGCCGCTGGTGCAGCAATTAGCTGTGCTGCAAGAAATCCAGACAGGCGCGATTGAACATTCCCTCGTGCTCCACCATGACCCAGTGCCCGCACTCGGTCACCAAAATAAGCCGCAGGTGCCTGATATTTTTCGCCATAGCCATGATGCCATTCTCCGGCATCATTTTTTCGTTCATACCCCAGAATCCCAGCACGGGACACTGCAGTTCATGCAGTCGATCGACCAACACCGGGACACGCATCGTCGCCATAACATGGCCATTCATAACCTGCATTATCTGCATCCGCTCCTCCACCAGTTCATCAGTGGCATACTTCGGATCGTGCATCAAACCCGTGGCAAACAGATCCTTCATTACGGCCGGGGTAACTGGCTCCCCGGAGCCGAAAACCTTGAACACCTTCTGCATCCCGGGCATTTGCTGGTACTCGGACAGCTCACTCAGGCCGCCCGGCGCCATGAGGATAAGCTTCTCCACCAACTGCGGATAGTCCAGGGCCAGTCCCAACGCAATGGCGCCACCCAGTGAATTGCCTATCACCGTACATTTCTTAACACCAGCCACATCGAGCGTCTGCTTGATGCACTCCACAAAAAAGGACAACGGATGATCGACATCATTGGGCTTGTCCGAAAATCCATAGCCGATATGGTCAGGGATAATACAGCGGTAGCCTGCTTTAACGAGAGCAGGGTAATTACGTTTGAAATTGCTATAGCCGCTGGCGCCAGGGCCCGAACCGTGCAGAAACACCACGACTGCGCCCTGCCCTTCGTCAAGATAGTGAATGCGATAGCCATTGGCACACTGTGCGTAATTGGCCTCAGGCAAGCGTCCCTTCATATTCATTCTTCTGGCTCCTGTCGGCGGCGCACCCTAGAGGGCAAAGTCCGCATTTTCTTCAGCAAAGACGACCCCGCCCAGATTGCTGGCAAACGGTATGGAGTTGTTAGCCACATGTGCCTGACTGGCAAGAATATCCAGATGAAAGGACAATAACTCACTGTCCATACGTATCCCACCACTACCGGCTGCCTTGAGCATCTTACCCGACAGGACCAGACAGCGATCAGCCACCACTGCTGAATCGTAGCGATAGCGCACCCTATCCTCGATCGGGATGGGCACGCCGGCTCGACAGCAGGCCATCATGGCGTCGAAATTGCGCATCATGGTCAGCTTCATTTCTTCAATGGAGGTTTTCACCTCTGCGGCGATCACGCGGGCGAAGGGGTCATTTTTCATCTTGTTTGGCCCAACCTGGCGCGTTTTGGCAACGTCAATATACGCATCCAGTGCACCCTCACAGGCACCCAGTGTGGCAGTGCACACGGCCCGCACAAACACCTGCATAAACGGCATGCGGTACAGCGGCGCTGTATTCACTGCATTACCGGGGTTGTCACAGAGAAATCCGTCCATGGCCTTGTGCGTACGGTGCTCCGGTACAAATGCATTGTCGACCACGATATCGTGGCTGCCAGTACCCTGCAGACCCACCACCTCCCAGTTGGGCAGAATTTCGTAATCACTGATAGGCAGCAGGAAGGTACGGTAATTGGCCATATCGAAGGGTGCTTCAGGTGTGGGCACTACAGCGCCCAGGAACACCCATTTGCAGTGCTGTGACCCACTGGAGAAACTCCAGCGGCCGCTGAGACGGAACCCGCCATCGACGACTTTTACCTTACCCACAGGCGCGTAAGACGATGAGATGAGTACGGAAGGATCATTCGCCCACACATCCTGCGCCGCCTGATCATCGAACAACGCCAACTGCCAGTTGTGCACGGCAATAACACCCAGAATCCAGGCACTGGAGGGACAAAAACGGGCAACTTCCAGGCCGACAGCATAGAACACCTGGGGGTCCATGGCGTAGCCACCCCACTGCTCGGACTGTAGTATCTTGAAGAAACCGGCCTGCGCAAATTCCGCCACTGTTTCATCTGACACGCGCACGTCTTCTTTGGCACGCGCCCGGCGCGCCCGCAGCGTGGGTCCCATGGCTCTGGCCGCGTCGATCAATTGCTGTGCACGGGGGCTATCTAATCCGTAGTTATTCATCGTCTCACCTGCCTCATCGTCATGATCGCATCATGGCGATCGGTATGCGCTGTGAAGAGCGCTGGTACCTTACTACTCTAGGCGACCGCTGACACGGGGCGCATCCTTCATTTGGGGTATCACAACTATGCCACGACCGCATCACCGAAGGTGGTGGGGTCGCCGAAAAAAGCTCGATGGGACGGCGGTGCGCGGCCATTCGTATCGATCAGCCCATACTCCTGCCCCAGTTCAGCGCCAATCAGCACTCTGCCGCTTTTATCCATCAAGTGCGGGTCGCGGGCCAGGGCATCGATCACCCAGCCGGTAAACTCCGGGGTCTCTGCGGTCGCCGCCAAATCCGCATACTGCGCGGGCGCCGCGTCGAAGACCCGTTGGGTGCGTTCCGTCAGCAGCAGGCCCATCCAGATGGAGACCACTGCTACCGTATATGGACGAAAATCTATCGCCATATCATGCGCCATCTTGTCCACGGCCGCTTTACCGGCGCCGTAAGCAGGGCCGTGCATATAGATACGACCGCCGAACGATGACGTATTGACGACAAGACCCTCACCATTGGCGAGCAGTAGGGGTGCTGCATACCACGCTGCCGTGTAGTGGGAGCGCATACCCACCTCCCACAGCTCCGTGAGCGCCAGAGGTTTTTCCCAAAAAGGTCCGCTCTGGGTCAGGGCATCGTGCAAGCTCGTGGCATTGTTCACCAGAATATCGAGACGGCCCTGCTCCGCAGCGACCTGCTCGAACAACTGCCGCACCTGGCCCTCATCCCCGTGATCGCAATACACCGGGATACCCTTGCCCCCGGCCGCAGTCACTGCCGCAGCAGTGGCTTTTACGGTACCGGACAGCGGGGCATCACCCTCATGACGGGTGCGCCCGGTGACATACACAGTGGCACCCGTGGCGCCCAGCGCCAATGCAATCCCCTTACCCGCACCACGACTGGCCCCAGTAACCACGACGACCCGATCCCGCAGGAGACCCATCCGCTATTCCTCTGCCTGAGTGCTGTAGTTTGCCGCCGTTTGTTGGCGCGCGGGCGGTGGCGCACCGACGTGTGGCGCGCCGCGCAGCGCTGCCAGTTCAACCTGCTTCTGGCGCTCCCTGAAGCGCAACGTCTGGTCGGGGCTCAGGTGCTCGAAGCAGTGGGGACAGCACACACCAGTCTCGTAGCGACCGGAGTGCTTGTCCTCCTCGGTAATGGGATGGCGGCAACCATAGCACTGGTCGTAGCTGCCCTTTTGCAATTGGTGGTCGACCGCCACCCGGTTGTCAAACACAAAGCACTCGCCTTCCCAGATACTGTCTTGTGGTGGCACCTCCTCAAGGTATTTCAGGATGCCCCCTTGCAAATGATAAACCTCCGCAAAGCCCTCGTTGAGCATGAAGGCCGATGCCTTTTCGCAGCGAATGCCGCCGGTACAAAACATCGCGACCTTCTTGTGCACGCCGGGATCGAGATTGGCGCGCACGAATGCCGGAAAATCTCGGAAGCTGACGGTGCGCGGATCCACCGCGCCCCTGAAGCTGCCAATGTCGCATTCGTAGTCATTGCGGGTATCGATCAGCAATACCGCTGGATCGTTGACCAGATCGTTCCAGTCACGCGGACTGACATAGGTACCGACCCGTAGGTTGGGATCAATGCCAGCGATACCCAGGGTGACGATCTCTTGCTTCAACTTCACCTTCATGCGATAGAAAGGCATCTGGTCATCGCGCGACTCCTTGTGTTCCAGTTCAGCCAGGCGCGGATCACTGCGCAGATAGTTCAACACCTCGTCGATACCTTGCCTGCTGCCGGCGATGGTGCCGTTGATACCCTCGCGCGCGAGCAGCAATGTACCGCGCACGCCGGCCGCGCCACAGGCCTCAAGCAGGGGCTCGCGCAGGGCGTGGTAATCGTCCAGGGTGACAAACTTGTACAGTGCTGCAACAATCACCGGATCCATAAAACAGCCTCAGAGATCTTCCGCTTTGCTGCCGCCCAGGCACTCGGGCGAGGCCGGAGCCGACTCCTTGCGCTGCTGCCATTCACCGGGCGAGTAGGTATGCAGTGCCAGCGCATGTACCGGCCCCGCCAGTTGAGGCGCGAGCGTTGCATAGACCTGTTGGTGGCGTGCGACTCTGGAGCTACCGTCGAACGTCGCGCTGACCAGTACCACTCGAAAATGGGTTTCAGAATTGGGTGGCACGCTATGCTGGCTACTCTCGTTGGCGACATCCAGAAAGACAGGGGAAAACCTGCTCTGCAGTTGCTGTTCTATATCCTGCTGCACTGTCATGAGAACCTGCCTGAAATGACACAAAAAATTCGCGGGACTGAATTATAGCCAAGGTCCACCAACGGGGACAGCATCGCTACTCAGCTTTTGCGTGAGCGCCGGCTGGCGCGAAACTGGCCCGGCGTTTGTTGCGTCCATTTTTTAAAGGAACGATGAAAGGCGCTGGGGTCAGTAAACCCCATGTGCAGTGCGACCTCGTTAATCGACAGCTCCGGCCGATCAAGGCACAGTTTGGCGGCATCACAGCGCGCGTCGTCCTTCAGTTGCTGGAAGGTAGTTCCTTCGCGTTTGAGCCTGCGACGCAGCGTCGGCGCCGACATCTTCAGAGCGCTACTGATGGTTTCAAAGCCTGGAAAACCCTCGCTAAAATCGTGTCCTATCATGGCTTTTACCTGGGCCGAGAGATTATTGCCCTGTGGGCTGCTCTCCATCATCAACAATTGGTAGGGTGCCGTGCGCAGGAATTCGCGCAGGGAGTGCTCCGTATGCACCACCGGCCAGGCCAGGCACGCACTGTCGAAGTAGAGCAGATCATTGGCCTGGTTAAAATAGAGCGGGCAACCGAACAGATTTTCGTATTTCTCCAGCCGCTCGGGGGTGTCACCGCTAAAATCGACGCGTTTTAGCTCGATCGGCCGACCGCACAACCAGCCGAAAAAGCGATGCCACATGGATAATCCGTAAGCATCTGCCGCCGCCACACGGGGTTGGCCCACCAGCACTCTCGTGCGGTAACCCACGCGCGCGAACTGGTCACTGAAGTTAGCATATAGCTGGCTGCGTTCATCAAAAAAGGTACGGTAAAACTCCGATGCGCGCTGAATTGCCTGGCCGAGATTGCGACAGGAAATAATGCAATAGCACATCATGCGAAACGCACCCGGGGCGGCCAGCTCACTCGCGGCGGTGCCAAAGGTTTCATCCTGCAACAGGCTCAGGACACTTTGGTAAATGCGGGAGTACTGCATAGCGCTGATTTCACCGCGGTAGGCCGGATCAGCCTCATCGCGAGGATCGAAGTCGAGCCCCGCGTCATTGAGCACAGCGCTGAAATCATAACCCCTGTCGTCCACCATGCGCAGCAGGGTGCGTACGAATCGTGTGGGAACGCGGTCGCTCATAGAACATGTCGCAGTGAGGAGATGACATGGTAGCAGAACCTGCCGCCTGCAGTCAGAAGCAATCAAAGGAAGTAGCCATACGCGCAGGATAGGATGATCAGGGCACCCTGGCGCACACACCCTCGCACAAATGAGATGTTATACGCTGAACTTTTCTTTACCATTGCTCTCTACCCTACTCACCATCCAAAACTGTTATGCGAGGCTTTACAGATGAGCGCACAATCCCTGTTGGAACAACTACTGAAGTCCGGTATGTCCGCACTGGAAAATAAGACAGTCGATACGGGAGCAGCGGGAGCAAACCGGCCCGACTCCAGCTTGGGCGGTTTCGGGACGGGTGCCGCTGCCGGGGGCGCGCTAGCCCTGCTACTGGGGAGCAAGGGAGGCCGTCGTATCGGCGGCAAGGCACTGCAGTACGGCGGGGTAGCGGCACTGGGAGTCATGGCATTTCGAGCATTCAGCAACTGGCAGACGCAGCAGGCGCAGGCCCAAGGGGCGGCAGTGAGCGTGCCGACCTCGCCGTCGTTGCGCACGGTCAACCTGCTGACTTCGCCCGAAATTGAAGAACACAGCCGCGGTATGTTAAAGGCCATGATTGCCGCCGCCAAGGCGGATGGCCACCTTGACGAGCGTGAACGGGGATTGGTTGAGGCAGAATTGTCGCGCCTGGAGGCCGACCCTGAAATGCGCCTCTGGTTCGAAGAAGAACTGCGTCGCCCCCTTGACCCGGCCGAGGTCGCGCAGGCCGCGGCATCGCCCGAGCTCGCCGCCGAGATGTACCTCGCCAGCGTGCTGATGGTCGACGATACCAGCTTCATGGAACGGGCTTATCTGGATGAGCTGGCGCGGCAATTAAAGTTGTCCGACACGCTGAAGGTAGAGCTGGAGCGCCAAACGAGGGGCGGCTGAAGAGCCAGCGCGCGAGACTCTGGCGCTGCCAAGAGGCTATACTCGAGAAAAGAAAGATAAAGGGGCTACCCAATGGAAGAGCGCTACAACGTCTATTTCGCCGGTCAGGTGCTGGAAGGGTATGATGTGCGTGGCGTCCGGGACGCATTGGCCAAAGTGTTTAATGCGGATCAACCAACTCTGGACAGATTGTTCAGTGGTAAAGCCCAATTAATCAAACGCGATTGCGACAAGACGACTGCCCTGAAGTATCAGGCGACCATGGAGCGTGCCGGGGCAGCGTCAATGGTAAAGCTCTCTGCCAATGGAGCTGTGTCGAGCAACACCCCACCCGCCCGGGCCATGACGGCGGCAGAGAAAATTGCGGCTCTGGCCGCCGCCCCGGATGCCAACCCGTATAGCTCTGCCGTTGCAGGCCACGGTGCCACCGCAGAACGGGAGGAGGCGACCGCGGAATCTGGAGGTATTGTGCTGGCCCCGCCCGGCACCGAGGTGTTGCGTGAAGACGAACGCACACACTATGTCCAGCGTGAAGTGGACACCTTTGACTTGGCGGTGGATACCACTGCCAAGCGCCTGTCAGAAGAGCCCCCGCCTCCCCCTGCGGCGCCGGATACCCGCCACCTGACCATGGGAGAAGTGGGTGACACCATCCCCAATCTGCCCTCGCTTGACGCTCCGTTGTCACCCGCAATCGATGGCATGAGCCTGACAGCACCGGGCACCGACTTTAGCGACTGCGCCGCACCCGAACAACAGGCCACACCACGGGATCTGTCCGCCCTGGTCGTGCTACCCGCCGGTGACCCACTGCTGGAGGCGCAATACCGCAAGCTGGCGTCTGGCGCCATTCCCTCCACCGACCATATCTCCCTGGAGGACTAGCGCTGCCCAGACCCAGCTACAGCGTCGCAGAACTTATGGCAAGTGTACGCGGACCTGCAGACCAGGATTATTGCTGGACAGTTCCACTGTGCCGTAATGGTATTGCGCAATCGCCTGCACCAGACTCAAACCCAGCCCATGACCCGGGTGCTCTGTGCGACTGGCTTCGACGCGATAGAAACGCCGAAAGACATTTTTTCGTTCGCCCACTGGGATACCTGGCCCCGAGTCGTCAATAAGCACGCTGTGCCCGGTACCGGCAGTACCCGTGCGCAACTGCACGCGGATATGGCCTTGTGGAGGCGTATACTTGATGGCATTGTCCAGTATATTGGTGAACATCTGAAACAGCAGATCCGCCTCACCCTTGCACACCTGTACGTGGGGGGCGTCCAGTACCAACTCGATGTCCCGCTCGTGCGCTAATGGCTCATAGAGTTCCACCACATCACGCAACAGTGCGCCCAGTTCCACAGCATGCCCGCCCGCCAGACGATGGCCCGATTCCAGCGCAGAAATACGCAACAGCGCATTGAAGGAGGACAACAGGTCATCACACTCTTCTATGATCCGCTCGAGCTGCCCCTCCTCCACTTGCCCTCGCCTGTCGCGCAACTGGCTGAGATTGTTACGCATGCGGGTAAGCGGTGTACGCAGGTCGTGGGCAATATTGTCGGAGACTCGGCGCACACCCTGCATCAGCGTTTCCATCTGCTGAAGCATCTGGTTCATGATGTCCGCGAGCGCGCGTATGTAGCCCTTGTCGCCCTCCACCTGCAGCCGCTGGCCGGGGCCGCCGCGCACAATCCGGGATATCTCGTGATTCAGCTGCTCTAGCTGTTTGAGCGCACGGGACGCACTGAAAAACCCGCCGGCGATACCCAGAATCAAGGTCGCGATCATGACCCTGACCAGGGTGCGAAACACCAACTCGGCCCGTTCCACAATATCGGCATAGTCGCGTGCCACCATGGCCTGGTAGCCGTCACCAAGGTCCATCGGGCGCGCCAGAAAATCCACATCGACGGACTCGCCCCAATTTTGCAGCGCCATCTCAAAACCCAGCCAGCCGTCGTCAAACTCGCGGTAACGCGGCGCGTCCGGCAGATCGCCTGTCACCTTCGCGCCGGACTGATCCGTCACCAGATAATAGAAGCGATTAACGGACGGCGACGCCCTCTGATCAGCGATATACTGCTCAACCCCGGTCAGCGCCTGACCGCGATAGACCAGTTGCAAGGTCTCCAGCTCATCTACCACGCTAGCGCCCAGCTCTTTGAATGAGGTGTAGCTGAAATACAAGTAAAAAATCGCCTGCAGCAGGAATACGGTAGCACTGAGCGCAGTGACATATTTAACGATGTAACGAAACGTCAGGCTGTCGACGACTTCACGAATTTGCACCGCGTTACACTCAATCGACCAATGCAGGACCGAGCCGATAGCCCGCACCCCGCACCGTGGCGAGCAGTGGCTGCTCGAAGTCCCTATCAATCTTCTGCCGCAGCCGCGACACATGAACATCGATAACATTGGTCTGTGGGTCGAAATGGTAACCCCAGACATGCTCGAGCAGCATGGCCCTGGTAACCACCTGCCCCGCATGGCGCATCAGGTATTCCAGCAGCTTGTACTCGCGCGGCTGTAGGGTGATGGGCGTGTCCCGGCGCTGTACGTGCTGGCGCAGCAGGTCCATGGATAAATCCTCCACCGCGAGCCTGGTCTGGGTGTCGGCACCGGGCGACGAGACGCGGCGATGCAATACTTCCAGTCGCGCCAACAATTCCACCATGGCAAACGGCTTCACCAGATAGTCATCCGCACCACAGTGCAGGCCCTGTACCCGGTCATCCACATCCCCCAGGGCGCTCAATACGAGTACCGGGGTGTGATTTCCTCCCTTGCGCAGCGACTGAATCAGTTCCAACCCGTCCATGCGCGGCATCATGCGATCAATCACCATCACATCATAAGTAGCACCGCCAGCCGCCAGCTGACCAGCCTCCCCATCGAGCGCATGGACACAAGAGTGGCCCGCCGCGCGCAGTTCAGCGACGACAAATGCACCAACCTGCTTGTCATCCTCCACCAACAACACGTTCATGCGCTAACTCTCCCCCGGCAAAATTCAATGTAGCATGCGCAGGAAATGGCGCTCAATTTACATTTCGTTAATGCTGCACGGCAATAGTGCTAAACTCGCGCGCATGACAACGGCCAAAAACACGCTCTCGCCATCGCTACCACGACGTCTGAGTGCCATGCTTTACGACACATTTCTGGTAATAGCGTTGATAGCTGTGGTGAATGCGTTCGCCCTGGGAGTACTGGTGTGGATTACGGCGGGCGAGCAGCAGGTGCTGAATGCCCATCTGGTGCAGCTTCTGACTGCGCTTAGCATGGTCGGCTTTTTTTGTATCTTTTGGCGCAATGGTGGACAAACGTTGGGCATGCAGGCATGGCGCATCAAGCTGGTGGACTTTGACGGCAAGCCTCCCGCCACCGGCAAGACTCTGGTTCGCTGTCTTGGCGCATGCCTGTCAGCAGCCTGCCTGGGACTTGGTTATCTGTGGTGTCTGGTCGATCGCAACAACCGGTACTGGCATGACTACCTTTCCGGCACCGAGTTAATCCTGTTACCTAAACAGGACAAATAGAACAAGCGCTGGCACAGGTCTACGCGCGCGCAAGGGAGTTTTTTCAGTTCAGTTTAGGTGCTGCTCAGCATACACTAGGGCGCTGCAATAAAATTAGGGAAAATCTATGACTTCCATGACGTTCATTGCTCGCGACGTGAGCGATGCCGCCGCTGTTACCACTCAGTGCGCGATCTTGCCACTGTTTCGCAATACGAAACTGACCGGGGCAGCACTGCAGCTGGATCGGGCCTCATCGGGAGCCATCAAGGCGGCGCTCGCATTGGGAGATTTCAGTGGCAAAACGGGTGAAAGCCTTATGTTACCCGGGACTGACACCGCCAAGCGCATACTATTAATAGGCTGTGGCGAAGCGCAGAAATTTGATCGGGGAGCCGCCAGGAAATTCAGCCAAAACCTGTACCGTGCCCTTGAGACCAAACAAGCCACCGAGGCCATGCTGCACCTTGCGGGTCTGGCACTGAAGGATAATGACGGCCGCTGGCTGGTGACCTACCTCGCCCGGCACCTCACGGTAGCGTCCTATCGCTATACCGCAACGGTGTCCAAGCCCAAAGAGGCGATAAAACTTGCCCGGCTGGTCATCAATGTCGGCGATGCGATGCGACCACAGGCCGCGAACGGGGCCCTGCGTGAGGGCCGTGCCATCGGGCTGGGTGTTAACGAAGCGCGCAACCTCGCGAACCTGCCCGGGAATATCTGCACGCCCACCTATTTGGCCCGCCACGCGCGCAAGCTCGCCCGCAACCATCCCAGCCTGAACGTCACCGTGCTGGAAGAGAAAAAAATGCGCGAGTTGGGCATGGGCGCACTGCTCTCGGTCTCTGCGGGCAGTGATCAACCGGCCAAGCTCATTGTCATGCACTACAAGGGCGGCAAGTCCAGCGCCAAGCCGTACGTATTGGTGGGCAAGGGCATCACCTTCGACAGCGGTGGCATTTCCCTCAAGCCCGGCGCCAAAATGGACGAAATGAAATTTGATATGGGTGGTGCTGCCAGCGTCTTTGGCACGCTGCGCACCGTTGTGGAACTGGGCTTGCCCCTGAACGTGGTGGGCATCATTGCTGCCGCTGAGAATATGCCCAGCGGCAGTGCGACCAAGCCGGGCGATGTCATCTCCAGTATGTCGGGCACCACCATTGAGGTGCTCAATACCGATGCAGAGGGACGTCTGGTCCTGTGTGATGCCCTGACGTACGCGGCGCGTTTCAAGCCTGCGACCGTTATCGATATAGCGACGCTGACCGGGGCCTGCGTGGTAGCACTGGGCTCCCATGCCTCCGGCCTGTTCGCCAACGACGACGCCTTGGCCGAGCAGTTGCTGACCGCCGGTACCGAGGCACATGATCGCGCCTGGCGTATGCCGCTGTGGGACGACTATCAAGAGCAGATCAAGAGCAACTTCGCCGACCTGGCCAACATCGGCGGCCCCGGTGGCGGCAGTATCACCGCCGCCTGCTTTCTATCGCGGTTCACCCAGCACTACCAGTGGGCCCACCTTGATATCGCCGGCTCCGCCTGGGACAGCGCGCCGAAGGGTGCCACTGGCCGCCCGGTGGCACTGCTCACCCGTTATCTGCTGGATCGCGTGGGCCTCTAGCGATGACATTGGTAGGATTTTACGTGGTGCAGTCCGCGGCGCCGGGCCAACGACTACACGTCGCGGCACGTCTGGCAGACAAGGCGTTCCAGCGCGGACACCGCGTTTTCATTAATGCCAACGACGAGGCGCAGGCCAGCGAGCTGGATGAACTCTTGTGGAACTTTCGCCCCGCCAGTTTTCTCCCGCACGGACTGCATGGACAGGAGCACTCCGACACCATCGCCATCGGCTGGGGACAGGAACCGGACAACCACAACGATCTATTGATCAACCTGCAGTTGGCGATTCCGCCCTTCTTCAGCCGCTTTGCGCGTGTCGCCGAAGTGGTCACGCAAGAGCCGTCCAGTCTCGCGGCGCTGCGCAAATCCTGGACGTTCTACAAGGAACGCGGCTACCAATTGGAAAAGCATGACCTCCAGGCGCACCCGTATGGATAAAACATTCCAACCCGCTGCTATTGAAACCCGCTGGTACGAGGAGTGGGAGGCAAAAGGCTATTTCGCTCCCCAGGGCGGCGAGAAGGCCTACAGCATTATGATTCCGCCACCGAATGTCACCGGTAGCCTGCACATGGGACACGGGTTTCAGGAAGCGATCATGGACGCGCTGATTCGCTATCACCGTATGTTGGGTGACAACACCCTGTGGCAGGTGGGCACTGATCACGCCGGGATCGCCACGCAAATGGTGGTTGAGCGCCAGCTGGAAGCGCAAGGCATCAGCCGCCACGACCTGGGTCGTGAAAAATTTATCGAGAAAGTGTGGCAGTGGAAGGAGGAATCCGGCGGCACCATCACCGGCCAGCTGCGGCGTCTTGGCTCATCCCTGGACTGGTCGCGTGAACGCTTCACCATGGATGAAGGGCTGAGCGCGGCGGTGCAGGAAGTCTTTATTCGCCTGTACCGCGAGGGTCTGATTTACCGCGGCCAGCGCCTCGTCAACTGGGATCCGGCGCTGCACACCGCGATCTCTGACCTGGAGGTCATCTCAGAACCCGAACAGGGCCACCTGTGGCACTTCAACTATCCGCTGGCTGGCGCCGAAGGCTATCTGACTGTGGCCACCACGCGTCCCGAAACCATGCTGGGCGACAGTGCCGTGGCGGTGCACCCCGAGGACGAGCGCTACGCTCACCTGATAGGGCGCATGGTGCGACTGCCGTTGTGCGATCGGGAGATACCGGTCATCGCCGACGAGTATGTCGAGCGCGAGTTCGGTACTGGTTGCGTCAAGATCACCCCGGCCCACGATTTCAACGACTATGAAGTAGGACGCCGTCACAGCCTGCCCCTGATCAACATCTTCAACGATGACGCAGCCATCAATGATCAGGCGCCACTGGCCTACCGCGGCCTCGACCGACTGGCCGCGCGCCAGCAGGTGGTCGACGATATGCAGACCCTCGGATTACTCGACAAGGTGGAAGACCACCAATTGAATGTTCCCCGGGGCGACCGCTCGGGCGTCGTCATCGAGCCCTACCTCACCGATCAGTGGTATGTGGATGCCAGGAAACTGGCCAAGCCGGCCATTGCCGCAGTGGAGAATGGCAGTATCCAGTTTGTACCCAAGCAGTGGGAAAACACCTATTTTGCATGGATGCGGGATATTCAGGACTGGTGTATCAGCCGACAGCTGTGGTGGGGACACCGCATTCCCGCCTGGTACGACACACAAGGCACATTTTATGTCGGCGAGAGTGAGGCAGCGGTGCGTCTGGAACACGCGCTGGAAGCTGAAGTAGTACTGCGCCAAGACGACGATGTACTCGATACCTGGTTCTCTTCCGCCCTGTGGACTTTTTCGACCCTGGGCTGGCCCGAAGAAACCGAGGAGTTGGCGCTATTCCATCCGAGTTCTGTCCTGGTCACCGGGTTCGACATCATCTTCTTCTGGGTCGCCCGTATGATCATGATGACCCTGCATTTGCGCCAGGAGGTACCCTTTCACACGGTGTACGTGCACGGCCTGGTCCGCGATGGCGAAGGCCAGAAGATGTCCAAGTCAAAGGGCAATGTCATTGATCCTATCGATCTCATTGATGGCATCGAGCTGGAGGCGCTGGTCAGCAAGCGCACTGCCGGCATGATGCAGCCACAACTGGCGGCCAAGATAGAGAAGGCCACACGCCGGCAGTTTCCCGACGGCATTGAGCCCTACGGCACGGATGCACTGCGCTTCACTTACTACTCATTGGCATCCACCGGCCGGGATATCAAATTCGACATTGGCCGCATCGAGGGTTACCGGAATTTCTGCAACAAGATCTGGAACGCGGCGCGCTATGTCCTGATGAACTGTGAAAACGAGGACTGTGGAACATCATCCGGATCCGCAGTGGAATTGAGTCTGGCCGATCGCTGGATAACAGGCAAAGTTCAGGAGACGGCAGCGCAGGTAGAACGCGCCATCGGCAACTACCGATTTGACCTGGCCAGCCAGGCGTTGTACGAGTTTATCTGGAACGAATACTGCGACTGGTACCTGGAGCTGTCCAAACCCATACTGTGGGATGATGACGCCTCTGCACAAGCGAAGCGCGGCACGCGCCAGACCCTGATACGCGTGCTGGAAATCTGGCTGCGCCTCTTACACCCCATGATGCCCTTTATTACCGAGGAAATCTGGCAAGCCGTCGGGCCACTGGCGGGAAAAACAGGGCCCACTATTATGCTGCAAGCCTACCCGCAGGCTAACGAGGGCGATATCGACGCGCGCGCCATTGCGGATATTGAGTGGCTCAAGGCGGTCATTCTCGGTATCCGCAGTATACGCGGCGAAATGAATATCCCTCCTGGTAAAGCGCTGACGGTACTACTGCGCAATGGCGACCAGAACGATCAACTCAGGCTGGCAGAGAATTCGCAATACCTTAGAAAGCTGGCTAAACTTGCTGATGTGAGCTGGCTGCCTGCAGGCGCTGCCGTGCCGATGGCGGCGACGGCACTGGCGGGCGAACTTGAGATACTGGTTCCTATGGCGGGGCTTATCGACAAAGACGCCGAAGTTGCCCGGCTCAAGAAAGAAATCGGCAGGGTGGAAAACGACCTGACTCGTCTGCAGGCCAAACTGGGTAACGCCGCCTTTGTCGACAAGGCTCCTGTGGATGTCGTCGCCAAGGAGCAAGAAAAAATGCAAGCGCAACAGCAGGCTGTTGCGACCCTGCAGGAACAGTTACAACGTATCCGCGAAATGTGACTGGCCGGATTAAGCCAGAATCGCGGTGCGGGCCGCCCGTTGGTGCGAGCCGAATATAATAAAAGCTCAAGGTTAATCTGAGGAAAGCGGTATGAGTGATCGCAAAAGCGGTACGGTCAAGTGGTTCAACAACGCCAAGGGTTTTGGCTTTATCACCAGACAGGAAGGCGAAGATGATGTTTTTGTTCACTTCCGGTCAATTCAGGGCGAGGGTTTTCGAACGCTGAATGAAGGTCAGGCCGTAGAGTTTACTCTGGTAGAGGGACCCAAGGGTCTGCAGGCCGAGGATGTCCTAAAGCTTTAACTCAGCTCTCCCATTTGCCCCTTCACTTAATTTCTCCCGGGGCATTCCCACAGGGACCATTGGTGTTAGAATGCCCAGCGCAAAAAAAGCCGTGCAATCCTCGCGCGGTACATCATTGGGAGGAAACCGATGAGCCTTATTTCCAAGCTGATTGTCAGTCTCGTTATCGCCGCCATCGCCGCTACGCTAACCAACACACTGCTTGCCAGCATCGAGAATAATCAGCAGCTGATACTGTTGTTAGTCGCCTTCTTCATTGCCACGGCAGCCACTGCATTGCTCACCAGCAATAGAAGCACCTCGGCCCAGTCACATGACGAGAAAGTTGCTGGACAGGCCGCTAGTGACGACGCTACACGTGAGCATGGCACGGTGAAATGGTTTAATGTCTCCAAGGGCTTTGGCTTTATCATCAAGAGCGACGGGGAGGAAATCTTCGTACATTTTCGCTCTATCCGTGGCGAGGGACACCGCGGCCTGCGCGATGGCCAAAGCGTCAGCTTTATCGTAGCCCAGAGTGATAAAGGCCCGCAGGCTGAAGATGTGGTTCCACAGAACTGATCATGGCGGGTTCTGGGTGTTTAGCAGGTCTTGCCAGTACAGCCCAATCATGCGCGATCCCTCGCGCAGAATGGTGTCAGTGGATAGTGACTGGTCTTCCAGCGCCATCTCCACTATCGCGTAACCGGTGTCGATACTCAGCCGCGCCTGGTTTAACACCCGTTCATCCACCGGTAGCGACAGCAACTCAGCTACTGTCGTCGCGAACCTGCTGGCTACCAGTCGGTGCGAGGCAAGCCGCACTTCCTGCAAGGGACCCACTGCACGCAGTGCCTGTACGACTGCCAATCCGCCTGGTTGCGCGTGTGTGACATCGTAGGTCCTCTTGAGCAATTCGTAGATATTATCCAACAACAGCGGCGGACCACCCAACGTAAGGTATTGGTCAAACCACTGTTGGAAAATGGTGTTCTGTTTATCCATCAGCGCAGCACCGAGAGCATTCAGGACTGCATACTTATTCGGAAAGTAGCGATAAAGGGCTGGCACCGTTATGCCCGCTCGTTCAGCCACCAGATTGGTTGAGATGCGCTCCACTCCAACCTCAACCAGCAACTGGGCAGCGGCCGCGAGTATCGCTTCGTAGGTACGCTTGGCCCGCGCCTGCTGTGGCTTATTTTTCTCCAGCAGTTCGACCCGTTGCCTGACGGCTACCATAGAGCAACCCCTCCAATGGCCTGTGCGCGTGTGCCCACAAATCCCTATCCCATCGTAGCGCAGCGGTCAGGCCTGATCCAGTGAAGCAATTCCACTGAAACGCAGACACCAGACGGTGGCGCGCCGAGCCGTGCAATGACACAATGCGCGGCGTTGAGATGTAGATAAAATGCTGCCACACGATGGCTTCCACACCATGGCTGCCACACCATGAAAGCAGGCATGCACCGCCCCAACCGGGCTTTACCCATTGGAAGATACCCAGAAATGAGCGTGAATCACGACAAACCACGGACCGGACATCGCTTTCGCGGCGTCACCATGCCCACCAGTTCACACCCCGCAATTCGTCAGGTCAGGCGCCAGGGCGTCTACCCTTCTATACATGGCAACAAGCTGTGGAAATCCAGCCGTCTGTTAATCGATTACCTGAATCAACATCGACCTACACACTGTAATAACATTATCGACGTGGGGTGCGGCTGGGGTATTTCCGGTATCTGGTGCGCGAAAACCCTCGGCGCGCAGGTCACGTCCGTCGATGCCGATCCTGACGTATTTCCGTTTCTGGAAGCCTCCGCCAAACTCAATGGCGTGACCACGACCCCACTGGTTTCCAGCTTTGAGAAGTTGAGTACCAAACAGCTGTCCCAGTTCGATATGCTTATCGCCGCCGACATCTGCTTCTGGGATGAACTGGTGGATCCGGTATTCAACATGGTCAATCGAGCCGTCAAGGCCGGTGTGAAGCACATAATAATCGCCGACCCGGAGCGATCGCCCTTCTTTGATCTGGCGCGGCGCTGCGAAATTCGCCATTGTGCTGAAGTGTTCGAGTGGAAGACCCATACACCGATCAAGGCTCGTGGCGCCCTATTGGTGCTGGAGAACGCTTGAGCACACCCCAGGTATTGACGCCCCGGAAGAATACTTGGCGCGCGGGTTACTACCAAACAAAGGGCTTGTTGACCGGTTTTTGACCCGCTATTGTGACCGACATAGACAGTGTGGATAGGCCCGCAGGGAACCTCGACAATTTATGAAACAACTAGGAATACTGGACTCCGCATTCATCAATCTGGAGCAAACCAACACCCCGCAACACATCGGTGGGATGGGAATCTATGACCCGTCTACGGCCCCCGGCGGATTCGTGCGTTTCAAGGATGTGATTGCCAGTTTTGAGCGACGCCTCGGCAACCTGCCCCTGTTTCGCACCCGGCTGGTGGAAGTGCCTGGCGGCCTGGATAGACCGTACTGGATTAAAGACGCTAACTTCGATGTAGAGTTTCACCTGCGGCACATCGCCCTGCCTGAGCCCGGCGACTGGCGGCAGTTGTGTATCCAGGTCGCGCGCCTGCACTCGCGACCACTGGACATGTCCCGCCCACTGTGGGAGGCCTATATTATTGAAGGGCTGGACAATATCCCCAACCTACCCAAGGGCTGCTTTGCTGTCTATACCAAGATGCACCACTCCCTGGTCGACGGCGCCGGCGGCTCCTCCTTTATGACTGCACTGCACGACCTGATGCCGGACCCCGATGTCAGCCAATCGCCGCAGGCGGAACCGCGCCTGGTGGACACCATCCCCTCAGTGGGGGAGTTGCTGACCAAAGCGACATTCAACAGCGTGAAAAACACGGTGCAACTGGTTACCGGTAGCGTCAGGAGCGCGCGCGACCTGAGCAAGTATGCGCTGAACATCGTACGCAACGAGATTCCCGCCCCGGATGTGTCCGCCCCGAGAACGATATTCAACCAGCCGGTGGGGCCACACCGCGTTTTCGATGCGGCGGAATTTCCCCTGGAGGGCTTTAAGGACATCAAGAGCGCCGCGGGTGTCACGGTGAACGACGTCGCGCTCGGCGTCATAGGCGGCGCGCTGCAGCGCTATCTGAGCGCCAAGGGAGCGGCGCCCGCGGCAGGTTCCCTGGCTACGGCCATGCCTCTGAACATGCGCACCCGTCGCGACACCACGCAGGAAAATAACCAGGTCGGTTCGGTGTTTGCCTCTCTGCATACCGACAACACGGACCCTCTGGAGCGTATCATCGCCATCAGGCAATCGACCGAAAATGCAAAGGTGAGCGGCGAAGCCAGCCCCTTGGTGGACGCACTGATGCTGGCCGGCGTATTTTCACCAGTGATCTCAAAATCGGTGGCCAGATTCTGGGCGCGCAATGGTCTTTCAAAGCATATTCCAATGAATATCTCGACCTGTATTTCCAATGTGGCAGGCCCTGATTTCCCGTTGTACTGCGCGGGCGCCAAAATGGTGGATTATTACGGCCTGGGTGTACTGACTCCGGGAATGGGTATCTTCCACCTGGTGTTCAGTTATTCCGGGAAAATAACCCTGTCAGTGCTGGCGGACCGCGACATCATGCCGGACCCTGAGTTCTATCACGACTGCCTGGTTGCGGCCTACGAAGAGCTCTACGGCGCCGCGATCAAATTGGGATCGGGTCACCCCGATGCCAGTGCGGCGATCGCCGCCAAAGCCAAGATTCACTCCCCCAAGCGAGTACGCGCGGTAACCCGTGGCAAAGGCCAAGCGGTCCCAAAACTGCTAGCCAAAACGCGCCCAGCTGCGAATCCTGTGGTGCGATCCAAGCCTGCGTCCAGATCCAGATCCCGTGCCGCGACGACAGCAACGACAGCAACGACAGCAACGGCAACAACAACATCAAGAGCAAAAACGCCAGCAACCGCCCCGGTCAAGGTCAGGCCGATAAAGAAGGCGAGCCCGGGGGCGAGTAAGCCGGGCAAATCGGGAGTCGTCGCAACGCGACTCAAAGCCACTCGACGGCCATCCGCTAAGCCCAAGCCGAAACTCAAGTAGTTGCGGTCATCGCCAACGAGTGATTAGCTCCGACTGATCCGACAAAGAAAACCCGCCATGAACAGTGGGCCGCCACAAGCGATAAGCAACACTGAGCAACAGGCAGCCCTGAGCGATAGGCAGCCCTGAGCAATAGACAGCCCTGAGCGATACAGACCTATGAGCAATGAAAAGCGACGTGATATTCCACGCTTTGACACACCAATTATCGAAACACACTGCCACCTGGACTACCTAAACCTGGCTGAGTTGGACATCACACTTGAGAAATCTCGCGAGGTCGGTATCGAGCGTATCATCACTATTGCTGTTGCCACAGGCAACTTGCAGCGGGTAATGGAACTGACCCGATATTCCCCTGCTATCTGGGGTACTCAGGGCATCCATCCGCATGAAGCGGAGTCCTATAGCCTTGAGGCCGACACCACCATTCGAGAAAACGCGCAGGATCCACGGATACTCGCGGTAGGCGAAATTGGCCTGGACTATCACTACGACCATGCCGAACGCTCAGTGCAGCGAGCAGTGTTTGAACAACAGTTGCAGATCGCCGTAGACCTCGACCTGCCGGTGGTCATCCATACCCGTGAAGCCGACGCCGACACGCGCGACATCCTGCGAAACTACAGCGCCACCCTGGCCCGCAAGGGCGTGATACACAGTTTCACCTCCAGCCTGGCACTGGCAGAATTCTGCCTGGCAGAAGGCTTTATGCTGGGCTTCAATGGCATCACCACATTCAAAACCGCAGAAAACGTGCGGCAGGTGGTGGCTGCCACACCGGTTGAGCAACTTTTGCTGGAAACCGATGCGCCGTATTTGACCCCAGTACCTTTTCGCGGTCGACCCAACGCGCCCTATTTTTTGCCGTTTATTGCCGCAACAGTGGCCGCACTCAAGGGGTTGGATGTCGAAGAATTCCTGCGCCAGGTTTATAAGAATAGTCAGGCTCTTTTTTTCGCGAATCCGGGGCCGGATGACACCGAAACCCTGACTCACTGAGTCGAACCAAACACAATCTACTCAAGCTTCTGCACTCTTTCAGTGATAAGCTACACCCCGTTTCAAAAACACCCCGCTCGAAAATCGCAGGCACGCTGCACTGATGGAATACATTGTCGGACAACGTTGGGTCAGCCATGCTGACGCCCAATTAGGGCTCGGCATCGTCGTTGATATCGAAGGGCGTCGCGTCACGCTCGCCTTTCCTGCCGTCGGTGAAGAACGTACTTATGCGATGGAGAGCGCTCCCCTCACCCGCTTGCGCTTTAAAGCGGGTGACCATATCTCCACGGTCGAGAAAGTGGAAGTGCTGGTCACCGACGTGAAGGAACATCACGGACTGTTGGTCTATGTGGGTACGGATCACCACGAGCAGCAGGTAACTGTCTCTGAACTTGAACTGGATGCCTTTGTCCAGTTGACCACACCGCAACAGCGTTTGCTCAATGGCCATTTCGACAAACACGGCGAATTTGCCCTGCGCGTCGCAACATTTTTCCATGCGGACATGTTACAGCGTTCTGCCGTTCGCGGCCTGATCGGTTCACGCACCAGTCTTTTGCCGCACCAACTTTACATTGCCAACGAAGTGGGACAGCGACACGCGCCGCGCGTACTGCTGGCAGACGAGGTCGGGCTGGGCAAAACCATTGAAGCGGGCATGATCATCCAGCAGCAGATGCTGACCGGTCGCGCCTCAAGGATACTCGTATTAGTACCGCCCAGCCTGTTGCACCAGTGGCTGGTAGAAATGCTGCGGCGCTTCAACTTGCATTTCTCCCTGTTCGATGCTGAGCGCATCGCCGAAATCGCTGAAGATAATCCCTTCGAGACAGAACAACTGGTACTGAGCAGCCTCGATCTGTTTATGGAACAGCCCGAAGCGCAGCAGCAGGCATTGGCCGCCCAGTGGGATCTGGTGGCAATTGACGAAGCCCATCACCTGCACTGGTCGCAAGACAGTGCCGGAGACGATTATGTATTTGTTGAGGCCCTGGCACGGCAGAGCGCTGGTCTCTTGTTGCTCACCGCAACACCCGAGCAAATCGGGCAGGCCAGCCACTTCGCGCGACTGCGCTTACTTGATCCCACGCGTTTTCATGACCTGCAACGATTTCAGCAGGAAGAATTGCAGTACCGCAAGTGGAGTGAACTGGCGGATGCGCTGGAACAAGGGCAACCCGTCGATGACCTACCCGCCGGACTGAACGCAGCAACCCCGGTCGCCACCCTCATCGATCAGATACTCGATCGACATGGCACCGGACGGGTACTGTTCAGAAATACTCGCGCCGCCGTGGCGGGTTTTCCGCAGCGCGTATTGCACCACTACCCGCTGGTAGCACCCGAGGAGTATTTGCTTGCCCAGGTAGATCTGAAGGAGCAGCTGTATCCGGAGCTGCCCTATATCGATGACAGTTGGTTGTCTTTCGACCCCCGTGTGGCCTGGCTGGAGACAACCCTGAAACAGCTGCGACCGGCCAAGGTGTTGGTCATTTGTGCGCATGCGGCAACCGCTGTTGCTTTGGAACACCATTTACACCTGCGCGCCGGCATTCGCTCTTCTGCTTTCTACGAGGGCCTGTCAATTATTGAACGGGATCGTGCCGCCGCTTATTTCGCTGATGAAGTGAATGGAGCGCAGACTCTGGTTTGCTCCGAGATTGGCAGTGAAGGGCGCAATTTTCAGTTTGCGCATCACTTGATACTGTTCGACCTGCCAATGAACCCGGATCTGCTGGAACAACGTATCGGTCGTCTCGACCGGATTGGACAGCAAAGCGATGTGAACATCCATGTGCCCTATATGCAGCACACGGCGCAACAATCACTATTCGAGTGGTATGACCGCGGCCTGAACCTGTTCCGCGATAGTTGTTCGGCAGGATACATGATCTTCGAATCGTTCCGGGACCGCTTGTTGTCACAATTGGAACAGCGCACCGAAGCATTTGACACCCTACTGGCTGACAGTGCGGCGTTCACTGCGAAAACCCGCCAGGAATTACGCGAAGGCCGCGACAAATTGCTGGAGCGCAATTCCTGCAAGCCGGACATAGCGAGGAAACTGATTGAGGAAATTGCCACAGTCGAATCCGAAGACACGCTGGAGAAGTATCTCGAGGCGCTCTGCGAGATCTTTGGTGTTGATCAGGAAATCCACTCTGAGCGTACCCTGATTCTGCGTCCCTCGGAGCACATGCTCACCGGTCACTTTCCCTGCCTGAGAGAAGACGGTACCACCGTTACCTTCAGCCGCGACAAGGCGCTGGCCCGCGAGGACATAGAATTCCTGACATGGGAGCACCCCATGATTCTGGATGCCATGGACATCGTGCATTCCACAGAACTTGGTAATGCAGCGTTGGGTACCATTAAATTGAAGGGCGTCGCGCCAGGCACAATGTTGCTAGAAGCACTGTATACCGTTAACTGTGTGGCGCCCCGAAGCCTGCAGGTGGAGCGTTTTCTTCCTCTCAGCCCCATGCGACTATTGGTCGACGCCAGGGGCAAAGACCTTGCAGAACTGGTTCCGCATGCGCGCCTGAACCAGTTGATAGAGCCCATAAAAAAATCTACTGCCCTGGCGATAATAAAGCAGGTGGGGGCTGAGGTAGAGTCCAAAATGTCGCTGGCTGCCGCGCTCGCTGCAACCCGGCTGCGCGAGATCCTGACCGATGCGGAGCTTAAAATGCGCGCTGCCTTAGGCAGAGAATTGGACCGACTCACCGCGCTGCGGGAAGTCAATCCCTCGATCCGTCAGGAAGAATTAGACCATCTCAGCTATCGTATCGATGAATGTGCGATCCATATCCAACACGCCAACCTGCAATTACAGGCGCTGCGTTTAATCATCACCACCTGAGTTGAGTCTCCAGGCTAGGAGAACAGTCGATAGATTGCCGCTGTTTCAGCAGCGCAGCGCTCCCATGAAAAGTGCGCCGCGCGGGTAATACCTTTTTGCGCCCATTCATCTCGCTCCATCTGGCTATTCAGGAGCATTTCTATATTGTGTGCCAATTCCTGCGGCGCACCGGTATCGCACAATACACAAGCCCCTTGAGCGAACTCCGACATAGACGTTCCGGCGCGACAAATCACCGGCACCCCACTACTCATGGCATCCAGTACAGGCAATCCGAAGCCTTCGTAGACCGAAGGGTAAGAGAAAACGGCCGCGCCTGAAAATAACACCGGCAACACTTCAGATGGGACATAGCCCAAATTCCGGACCGTGCCCTGAGCTACAAGCGTGGCGATTTTCTCTACCAGAGCGGCGTTGCGCCAGCCTGAGGAACCGGTTAAAACAAGTGGAAAAGACCGGCGCAGGTCCTCAGGTAACAGACACCAGGCATCCAGCAAAACATCGATTCCCTTGCGGGGTTCGAGGGTGGCAACGAGCAGCACATACTGTTTGTGCGATAAGCCGAAGGATGACAACACATCGGCTGTCTGCCCCTCGTTGCGAGGCTTGTAACACTCCTCGACGCCCTCATAGACCGTTCTCACTTTTTCTTCGGGGACGTTAAAATGTTGAATCAGTTCAGCGCGCACCAAATCAGACACGGTGATGATACAGTCCGCTCGACTCAGGGAGCTCAGTAAATGGTGACCCAGCCATTCAATCACATTAGGGGGATGAAACTGGGGATAGCGTATATGGGAAAGATCGTGCACCGTCGTGACGCAAGGCCCCGCGTAAGGCTTCAAAATGTAGTTGGTCTCATGATACACCGCGCCTTGACTTGCATTCGCTGTGCGCTCGAAGCGTTTATCCATCACATGGGAATAGAGAGCCTTAATACCCGGAATTGTCCCTATCGCTGCGCGTGTTTTTGCAATCGCCAGATCGCTCATGCGCTGCCGCGCCTGGCCGCCCTGGGCCTTGAGTGCAGCCGTGATGGCGAGTTGCGCATCACCCGGCACCCAGTGCGTGCCAGTAAAACACTGGACGTCCTCCACGAGAACACCCTTTACATACTGCTCAAGCAGATGAAATGTGTAGTTGCCGATACCGGTAATGGGCGGTCGCAAAGCTTCCGCATTGAGTATCAAATTCACAATGACCTTACCCAACCTGTTGTATTCGCTACGACGCGCGGGCCCGTGCGCTAGTCAACACAGCGCGTCCCACTGGCTTTATTATTGCGAGGTCCAGAGCGGAGTAACACTAGCCCGAAATACGGTGTCGCACCATCGCTTTTTGCCTGAGGTGAGTCAACACGAGGCGAAAAAAAAGGCAGTATCTGTAGTGATACTGCCTTTTTATATGGTGGAGCTAAGCGGGATCGAACCGCTGACCTCAACACTGCCAGTGTTGCGCTCTCCCAGCTGAGCTATAGCCCCAAAAAACGTTCTAACTCATTGATCAAACTAAACTTTTAGCCATCAAAGATCAACGAGAAGCTGGGCATTCTAGTGATCGCCATCGCCCCTGTCAACCGCAGCCTGTGCTAAGCTGGCCAACGACAGGCCTACTCACGCCGCCGGAGAAAAACATGTTAGGTAAAGTCATTCTGTGGATTTCCGCCCTGGTGTTCATCGCGTATGGGTTGATGTGCCTGTTGTCACCAGCGCTGCCAGCGGGTTTCGCCGGTCTCAGCATGCACTCAGGGGATGCCTTCGCTGAAGTTGGCGCCATGTACGGCGGACTGCAAACCGGCTTCGGCATATTCTGCCTGCTGGGGGCATTGCGCAATGACCTGTACCGCCCCGCCCTGATCTCACTGGTACTGCTGGTTGGCGGCCTCGCTCTGGCACGCCTGTACTCAACCGTGACCAGTGTTGATCCGGTAGGTGGCTATACCTACGGCGCGATGGCCTTTGAGTTTACCACTGCCATACTGGCCGGACTGGCCCTGCGCAAGTCCTAGCACTGTCCCAACACGCCCATCACACTCAGGCACCCCGAAAATCCTGGCTGCCATGATCCGGGAGACAGATAAACAGGCCTTCGGCCGCAGCAGTCACCTTGCCGTCCACCCGCATCTCACCCCTGCTCACCAGTTTGCGGCCGTCCCGTCGCACGTTGATGCCCCACAGTTCAATCGGTGTGTTCAGTGGCGTTTTCTTGTGGTACTTAATGGTCAGCGTACCGGTAAATCCTGGCTTACCGGATATCACGTTGGCCATGGCCAGAATCTCGTCGAACACGGCGGCGATAATACCGCCGTGCACGGCATCGGGTGGGCCAGCGTATGTCGGTGAAAAAAATGCCTTGCCGCGAACTTCGCTAGCGCCCACCTTCCACAACTTGATGGGGGGCGCGATGGGGTTTCTCTTACCGCTGATCGGGCTGTAGGGCATGACGGCAGTGAGATCATCTTCCCGCCAGATAATACTGGGCATATTGCTGGCTATGGACACCGTCGACCAACCCTCTCCCTCCTGCACCCATGGCTTGAGAACACTCACGGCCTGCTCTATATGTTGTATCGCTATAGCCAGCACCTCATCCGGAGCATTGCTGCAGCGCAAATGATGGATCAGCTGGCTGACATCCTGATTGATGGCCTCGGGTAAGCCGCTACTGTCAGGCGTTACACTTTCCTGGGACATGCATACTTCCTTATCTCAACGTAGAAACCCAACACACTTGGGAACCAAACACACATTGGGAACTAAACACATAGTGGGAAACTAAACGCATAGTGGCGTATAGGACAATACGCGGCAATGTGCCGGGTGCATTGGCTTGAACCCACCCGGTGATTGCTCCGCGTCTGGAATGACTAGGACTTTGGGTCACTAGACTTTACTATCAGCGCTGCACCCGCCAAAGGAGACAGACAGTGCAGATAGGACCAGAATCCGTAGTGACATTTCACTACACATTGCGCGATGAAGCAGGCACTGACATGGAGACCTCGCGTGGAGGCAATCCCGCCGTTTACCTGCACGGTGCCAGCAACATTATCCCCGGCCTGGAGACAGCCATGACGGGCCGGACAGCAGGTGATGTGTTCAGCGCCGCGGTGAACCCGCAAGACGGTTATGGCGTGCGCAATCCCGATGCGGTGCAGCGCGTACCGATCAAACACCTGGCATTCAACGGCAAATTACGTGCAGGCGATGTCGTACAACTCAGCACCAGTGACGGCATGCGCACCGTCACGGTCACTAAGGCTGGCAGACACACCGCCGATATCGATACCAATCATCCGCTGGCGGGCCAAACGCTGGTGTTCGACATTGAAGTAATAGAAATAAGAAGTGCCACGGCCGAGGAACTGGCCCATGGGCATGTCCACGGCGTCGGCGGCCACCATCACTGATGCACCAGCCTCAGCTGCCGTACGTGTCTTGCAGATACTCGATGATGTCAGACGATTCGAACAGTCCGTGCTCGGTGTTGGGGTCATACAGATAGGGAATGGAGACCCTGCCTTCCAACTGCTGTAACACACGGCGATTTTCCAGCTCACTGTCCGGTTGTAGTTTCAGTCGCTCCCGCAGCGGCGGTAGAATCCACTCCTCCAATTTGGTGCGGCCACAGTTGCGCACAATATAGGGGATTTCCATTTCGCAGAGCAATTCGCGTACCGGCCGGGCATAAGGGCTGGACTCGAAGCTGTACAACTCGAGCAAATACTCCGGCGCGACGCCTGGCCTGGCCTGCATACCGCGACTCACCCGGGGTGCGCTGGCCAGCATGGAACCCAGCGTTTGTAACTTTCCCGCCTTCCATTTTAGGGGCATGTCACGCTGCCCATAGGTCGCAAACAGGTAGGCAACAATATCCATGGATTCATACATTTCGACGCCGGTATTGCGGTCGACGAGGTAGGGGAACTGCGCCTTGCCACCGCGCTCCACCAACTCCTCTCGAAATCGCTCACCTGACTTGGGGCAGGGATAAATTTCCGCATCCAGGTCCAGCTCCGTCAACGCTTCGCGCACCAGGCGACAGTAGGGGCAGTTTTCAATGTCATAGAGCTGCAGCGTCTTTTTCGGCTTGATGGCGGCAGGCGTACTGCGAATGCCATTGGGTGCCCGCAACAGTGTCGCGATCATCGATGTTGTCATATTTCCCGCCATCGCCTAGCCCTCGCGCATTGCCTGAAAGTCTTTTTCCAGTTGTTTCATGGATTTTTTAGATACACCACCCAACACCTCGATCGCGTGACGAATCCGCATGCGGCTCATATCCGGCCCCAACAGCTCCATCGAGTCCACCACAGAAAATGAGGCGCTGGAGCCGGCAATCGCGACGAATAGCGGTGCCAGAAAATCCTTCACCTTAACGCCCATGGCGTCCGCGAGCGCCTTGAGGTCATTCCATATTGCATCGCGGGTCCAGTGACGCAGGTTTTCCATGCGCCACAGGGCAAACTGCAGGCCCCTGACGATCGTTTCCCGCTCGCCCGCAACAGCGGCAAAACTGCCTGCACTCAAGGGCAGCGTGCCGGACACCAGAAAGCCGGCCAGTGGCGCGAAATCACTCAGCGTCTCCATACGTTTCTGTGCGTGAGGGATGACTTTCATGAGGTTGTCGCGGTTGTAGGCCCAGTCTACCAGTCGCTGTGCCAGTTGGGTTTCATCCAGCTCCTCACGAATCCACATGCCGTTGAGCCAACTGAGTTTCTCCACGTCGAAAATGGGACCACCCAGGGACACGCGTTGAATGTCGAACTGGGCCATCATATCCTGCAGATTGAATTTTTCACGCTCGTCTGGCATGGACCAACCCATGCGCCCCAGATAGTTGAGCAGAGCCTCAGGCAGATAGCCCATGCGCTGGTAATAAAGAATGCTGGTCGGATTCTTGCGTTTACTCAGCTTGGACTTGTCCGGGTTGCGCAGCAGCGGCAGGTGGCACAGCTGCGGCATCTCCCAACCAAAGTACTCATACAACAGCTTGTGCTTGGGCGCTGAATTGAGCCACTCCTCGCCGCGCAATACGTGCGTGATGCGCATCAGGTGATCGTCCACGACATTGGCCAGGTGATAGGTGGGCATGCCGTCGGACTTCAGGAGTATCTGTGCGTCCACCATGCTCCAATCCAGCTCGATGGTGCCGCGCAGCATATCCTCAATGGCGCAACTGCCGTCACCCTCGGGCACCACCATGCGAATTACGTAAGGCTCATCCGCCTTGCGTCGTTTCTCAACTTCCGCGTCGGGAAGGCGCAGGTCCGAGGGTTTGAGGGCCGTGCTGTTGCCAGCGGCGAGGCGCGCTTCGCGCAGCGCATTGAGTTCCTGTGCCGTGCGATAACAAATGAAGGCCTTGCCCTCTTCCACCAATTGCCGTGCATACTGGCCGTACAGCGCCATACGTTCGCTCTGTCGATAGGGGCCACAATCGCCCCCTATGTCAGGGCCCTCGTCCCACTCAAGGCCCAGCCAGCGCAACGAATCCAGAATGGCCTGTTCCGATTCAGGCGTACTGCGCACCTGATCAGTATCTTCGATGCGCAATACAAACTGGCCACCATGGGCGCGCGCGAAACACAGATTGAAGAGGGCGATGTAAGCGGTGCCGACGTGGGGATCGCCAGTGGGAGACGGCGCAATGCGAGTGCGTACGGTCATGGGTATCCGGAATATCAAAAACGGGAGTCGCAATTATACATACTGGGACCAATACAAGGACAGCGCGACCTGTTACTGAAAAGTCTCTTTGAAATCTGCACGCCAGCAACTATACTGCCCCCGCTCAATCCTAAGGGGTGGCTACGGCCTGAGATGTCTGTGCTGGCAACAGACGAACCCTTGAACCTGATCCGGTTAATACCGGCGTAGGAATAGGTG
>JANNXP010000111.1:0-9243 GCA_031409615.1 Haliea sp.
GGAGTGGGCAGGTACAGGTAGGCCAGGATGTTGGTATCCACAACAATCACGGGCGGCCTTGATCTATAGCTTTGCCAATATCCGTTGCTTTGAAATGCTTGGATTTCAAAGAGGCTCTAATCTGACGGGCGCGGGCCAAGCGTTCTTCTTGCCCAGTCCGGCTGGGTAGTAAGACCCTCTCGATGCAGAAAATGGCCTCGCTGTTTATGCTACGGCGGTGAGTTGCTGCAGCCTGTTTCAGGCTGTCGTATATATCGTCCGGTATGTTTTTCAGGGTAATGGTGGTGCTCATGGCGACTCACAAAAAACCATAATGGAACCATTATGCTATACCTCGTGCCGAGGCATGGCAAGCCTGACAAATCATCCAAACCAATCGCTCAAGCCGCCGACCCGAGCCTTCAGTGCTTAAGCGGCACGACCCCCACCTGCGGCATATCCGCCAGGCCTATATCCCGCGCGTGCTGCTCAAAGCCTTTATTCTTCCAGAAGAACGCGCCGGGCATGGTGGTGGGTATCACCAGCACGTAAAACAGCGCACGGCCAACAATCGCTACCAGTAATGCTGCAATCGCGCACACTGCCCAGAGAGCGAAGCCATAGGTTTCCCCCAGATACAAAGGTCCGCACAGCAGCGCCACCGCAGCGATCGCCAACACTATATTGCGCGCCAGCCAGGTCTTGCCGAAGGTCGTTTTCTGTACGTAGTGGGACACTGCCCCCTCCGACTCGGCGCGATTCATATCGCGGGCATGCAGCACCAGGCCAAAACCTTCCAGCGCCAGTCCCGCGCCCATGAGCACTGAACTAAGAGACAACAGGGACAACGCAGAATCGCCACTGAGCGCCAGCGCGCTGCCACCAACTACAGCCAAGCACAAAGCGCCCAGATACAAGCTGCAACCGACAAAAGCGAAACCGGTTTGCTTATGATCCCAGAACGGCCGCGCCTTGATGCGGTAGCAGCGGACCATGTAATACAGGCCAACGCCCGCGCCGAGCAGCGCAAGCACGGCGCACAGCTGTGCCGGAATCGTGAGCGCGACGCCCGCACTGGCCAGCAGGGGGAACTGTTCGATTAGCCACGGCGCTTGTGCCAGCACTAGCAGCATATGCAATCCGGCAAAGCCCATAAAGGCCGCCACGCCCGCGCCTTCCCGGGCTACTGGAGAGTGGCGCAGATTGTTAAAGCCACGGTAGAAGCGGATCGGCTTGCCCAGATGTACAGTGGACATAAACAGCCCGAACGCCACCAATGCAATGCTCAGTAGCACAGCGGCGGGATACACCGCACTGGCCGTGACAGCGGCGATGGCAGGTACGCCCACAACACTGCCCAGCAACATCAGCGCAAACAGGCCGATGGCCGCCTGCGCTGACAGCGTGAACAACACCAGCGGATTTTCCCGGCTACTGAGGCGCGCAATATTCCAGTGGCGCGCCCTGCCGACCTTCTGGTCTACCATCGGCTTGTAAGTGCCCGTATTGTCATCCTTGCGGTATTTCACCGGCATGCTGTCGGTGCGCGTCACTTCTCGCGGCATGGTTTTGATCTGTTGAAAGCGGATATTCGGGCGGGTGATGGACGGATCGGGGAATCCAGGAATCTGTGTATCGATCTGCTCACGGTTTTCTGGCGTGTTTTCGACCACGCCAAAATTCAGGGCGTTGCCCAGGCAAGCAGACACACACGCGGGCTTGAGACCGACTTCCAGGCGGTCCACGCACATATTGCATTTCTCGACGTGACCGGCCACCGGGTCCAACTGCGGCGCGTTGTAAGGACACACCCAGGTGCAGTAGCCGCAGCCGAAACAGATATCCGGATCCTGAATCACCGCGCCGTATTCCGGGTGCTTGGTGTAGGCGCGGGTCGGACAGCCCTTCAGGCATACCGGATCATCGCAGTGGTTACAGGCCATGGAAATATTCATGCGCGTGTAGTTGGGATAGGTCCCTCCTTCCACATAGCCAACGCTGCGAAAACTCAGGTGCGGCGGCAGGTCGTTCTTCTCGCTACAGGCCGACTCACAAGCGTGGCAGCCAATACAGTTGTCGGCAGTGAAATGGAAGGCGTGCTGCTTGTAGCGGTTGGGATTAAAACCCACCTCGCGCACGCCGTTAATATTTAGAGAAGTGGCCTCGTCTACTAAATCCAGCAGAGCGATGCGTTCACCGTAGCGATTATACTCCTGAGAGTGCGGGTCTTTTAGCAAGGCGTATGCAGGCTCGTTGTCGCGCAGGGCGAATAGCGACTGGGAGGGCCGCGCGCGATCGATAGGATCAAACAGCTTGGCACCTGCGTTGATGGATGTTTCCTGCACGGTCATCAATATGCCCTCAGTTCGCGATTGAGGCGGCCGGCCTCCAACTGATCCACTTTCTCGATGCGCACCGCCGCCTGCTTGAAGGCCGGCTGACGGGAATGCGGATCCAGTAAGCCCAGTGACACGCGATTAACGCAATCGTAAAAGTGAAACGGCACAAACACCATGTTGTAAGGTACGCGCTGGGTCAGTTGCGCCATCACCACGGCATCGCCACGGCGACTCACTAAACGCACATATTCCATCTGCTCGATGTCCATCTCGCGAGCTGCATCGGTGTTGATTTCCATATAGGCGGTGGGGCTGTACTTGTTGCAGTTACCCACCTTGCCGGTGCGGGTGCGCGTGTGAAAGTGCTCCACCACACGACCACTGTTCAACCAGAAGGGGAAATCGGTATCGGGTTTCTCATTATTGTCCAGCCACTCCAGCGCCAGCAGCTTTGCTTTGCCGTCGGCAAACTGGAACACACCATCGGTGTACAGGCGTGCAGTACCGGTCTCTTCGCCCGCGCGCATCGGCCACTGAATCCCACGCTGTTTCAGAATTTTATCGTAATCCATACCGGAGATATCCAGCATCCGCGGCTGGCCATTCGCACCGGTGCCCACCGAGAGCGCTTTCATTTCCTCGAACACATCCGCCGCACTGTCGGGAAAGATCATGTTCCGGCCCTGTGTCCAGCGTTTGGCCAGCTGGTTGAAAATCCATAAATCCGGCTTCGAGTTGGCCAGTGGCGCAGTGACCGGCGTGACGCGGTTCACGCGCCGCTCGGTGTTGGTGAAGCAACCGTCCTTTTCTGCCCAGAGACTGGCAGGGAAAAAGATATGCGCGTATTGCGCTGATTCCACATCCGCATAGGCGTCCTGCACCACACAGAACTCCAGCTTTTCCATTGCCTTGCGGATGCGACTGGTGTTGGGCATTGACGTCAGCGGGTTGGTAGCGACCAGCCACAGGGCCTTGATCTCTCCGGATTCGATAGCGGGAAAAATATCGGTCATAAACAGGCCGCGTTTCTTCGGGAAGAACTCCGGGTCCACGCCCCAGAACTTGCCCACCTCTTCCCGGTGCTGTGCGTTTTCCAGAACTCGGTAACCGGGAAGACCGGAACAGGATGACCACTCGCGTGTGCCCATGGCATTGCACTGCCCGGTGATGGACAGGGACGTGCCGCCGGGCTTGCCGACATTGCCGGTAATCAGGTTCAGGTTGTTGATGCCACACACACCGTCGGAGCCGTGGGTGCTCTGGTTGATACCCATGGTCCAGATGCTCATGGCGACGCCCGCACGGGCGTAGATGCGCGCCACATGGCGAATCATATCCTCGTCGATGCCGGTGATTTTTGCAGCGGTGGTCGGGTCGTAGCGTTGCACCAGCTCGCGCAGCTCCGCGCTGCCGTTACAGTAGCTGGCGATATAGTCCTCATCCGCCAGCCCCTCATCGAAGATCACATGGGCCAGACTGTTCAGCAGCACCAGGTCGGTGCCGGGTGTAATGGGCAGGTGAATATCGGCAAACTGCGCGAACATCGTGACGCGGGGATCAACCACAATGACCGGGAATTTGCGTTTTTCCAACGCCTCTTTGAGGCGCCAGTAAATCACCGGATGCTGCTCTGGCAGGTTGGAGCCGAACGCCAGCAGGCACTCGGTGTGGGAGAAATCGTCGTAGCAACCTGGCGGGCCATCACTGCCGAAGGAGCGTTTATAGCCAGACGCCGCAGACGCCATACACAGCGTCGTATTGCCGTCGTAGTTGTTGCTGCCGATCACACCCCGGGCCAGCTTACCGAGCGTATAAAACTCCTCAGTCAGAATCTGTCCGGTGGAGACGATAGCGACCGCGTCGCGACCATAGGTTTGCTGGATGCGTTTAAACTCGGCGGCGGTTTTATCCAGCACGCTATCCCAGTCAACGGTCTGCCAGGGTTCGTAGGTGTGAGTGCGCATGAGGGGGTCGGTGCCGCGCCCCGGTGCGTTGAGAATCTCCGCCTCGGTGATGCCCTTGATACACAGCTTGCCCTGGTTGACGGGCGCATCGGCCACACCGCGTGTTGTCACCGCCTTACCGGCGGCATCCAGCCCCACCTCCATGGCACAACCCGTGGAGCAGTAACCACAGGTGGCATACTTCCATTCCACCACACCCTTGTCGCGTAGGATAATAGGATTTTTCTTGCGCCGTCCGAATAGCATTACCGCGAGCCTCCGCTCAAAGGGCTACCAACACCGTGTCACCGTCGAGCCGCACGCTGTAGACCGCAACCTGGACATCCACCTGCTCCAGGCACGCGCCGGTAAGCAGATCAAAATGCTGTTTGTACAGGGGTGAGGCCACTACCAGTCGGCCAGCAATATCGCCGAGCATACCGCGCGACAGCACATTCGCATCGCCAATGGGATCGCGGTTGGACAAAGCGTAGACCTGCTGGTCCTCTGCAGGCAGATAAAACAAAGCCACCTGCTCGCCCTCTACCAGGGCGCAGACACCTGAACCGGGCACCAGATCTTCGCGTGTACAGATTGCCTGCCACTGGTGGTGGTGTTGTGCTGCTGTCATGGTCTCACTCCCCGTCATTCATTGTTCGCCATTCGTCACTCAACCACCTCGACCAGACGCAGGCGTTCTTCCGCCCGGGCCGGTCGAATTTGCTGTCGCTCCTGCACAAACACCACATTACTGTCGGCGTCATCAGAGTTTACGAACTGACGGAAGCGCTTCAACTTTGCAGGATCCTCCAGTGTCGCCTGCCATTCACAGGTATAGGTTTGCACGATTCGCGCCATCTGTGCTTCCAGCTCGTGGGCAATACCCAGGCTGTCCTCGATCACCACCTGGCGCAGATAGTCGATGCCACCTTCCAGGTTGTCCATCCACACCGAGGTGCGCTGCAGTCGATCTGCGGTGCGCACGTAGAACATCAAGAAGCGATCGATGTATTTGATCAGGGTGACATCGTCCAGATCGGTGGCGAACAGGTCAGCGTGGCGCGGACGCATACCACCGTTGCCACACACATAGAGATTCCAGCCGTGTTCGGTGGCGATCACGCCGAAATCCTTGGACTGAGCCTCCGCGCATTCGCGGGTACAGCCAGACACGCCTGACTTGAGTTTATGTGGGGAGCGCAAACCCTTGTAACGGTTTTCCAGTTGGATCGCCATGGCCACGCTGTCCTGCACACCATAGCGGCACCAGGTGCTACCGACACAGGACTTTACCGTGCGCAGCGACTTACCGTAGGCGTGTCCGGTCTCAAACCCGGCGTCCACCAGTTGCTGCCAGATCGCGGGCAGCTGGTCGAGACGTGCGCCGAACAGATCAATGCGCTGGCCGCCGGTGATCTTGGTATACAGCCCGTATTGTTGCGCCACACTGCCCAGCACCAGCAGTTTTTCCGGGGTGATTTCACCGCCAGCGATACGCGGCACCACAGAATAGGTACCGTCCTTCTGCATATTGGCCATAAAGGTATCGTTGGTATCCTGCAGGCCCACATGCCCGGGTGCAAGAATATGCTCGTTCCATAGGGACGCCATAATCGAGGCGACGGCGGGTTTGCAGATATCGCAGCCACGACCGCGTCCATGCTGCGCCAGCATCTCATCGAAACTTTTTACCTCACCAATTCGGGCCAGGTGATAGAGCTCCTGCCGCGTGTGGGGAAAGTGCTCGCAGATGCTCTTGTCCACCGTGACGCCACGAGCGGCGAGTTCATCTTCCACCAGATTCTTCAACATGGCCGCGCAACCACCGCAGCCGGTGCTCGCCTTGGTGCCCGTCTTCACCTCGGCAAGGGAGCAGCAGCCGGCGTCCAGCGACGCCACAATGTCGCCCTTGGTGACGTTGTGGCAGGAACAGATAGTGGCGGTAGCAGGCAATGCGCCCACGCCCAGCAGTGGTGCGCCACCAACGGTGGGCACGATCAGGCACTGCGGATCAGCCGGTAACTCGATCGCATTCAGGTGGTATTGCAGCAGGGTATCGTAGTTGTCACAGTCCCCCACCAACACCGCCCCCAACAACTGCTTGCCATCGGCACTGGTCACGATGCGCTTATAGCAGTCGGCGCGCTCGTCGCTAAAGACGAAGGACAACGATCCCTCGGTGCGCCCGTGGGCATCCCCGATAGAGCCCACATCCACGCCGAGGAGCTTCAGCTTGGTACTCATATCGGCGCCGTGGAACTGCGCTGATGTTCCGGCAAGCTGTGCGGCGACGGTTTCTGCCATGCGATAACCGGGCGCTACCAGTCCGTAAATGCGTCCACCAAACAGTGCGCACTCGCCAATGGCAAAGATGTCGCTGTCGGACGTTTTGCATTTGTAGTCGATGACGATGCCGCCGCGCTCACCCACCGCCAGATCCGCATCCCGCGCCAGATTGTCGCGCGGCCGAATACCGGCAGAGAATACAATCATGTCGGTGTCGAGGGTCTCGCCATCGGTGAACACCATTTTTAGCGCACACGCCTCACCGTCGCTGATCGTCTGCGTATTTTTGCCAGTGTGTATCTGCACACCCAGCGCCTCGATCTTGCGCCGCAACATGCGCGAGCCACCGTCATCCAGCTGCTCGCCCATCAAGCCTGGCGCGAATTCCACAACGTGCGTCTCAAGATCCAGATTGCGCAGCGCATTGGCGCACTCCAGACCCAGCAGTCCGCCCCCGACCACCACACCGATCCGACTGCCCTTGGCCTTGGCCCGTATCTGGCCCAGATCGTCGATGGTGCGATAGGTCAGGCAGCGCGCATGGTCGGCCCCCGGTACCGGCGGCACGAAGGGATAAGAGCCGGTAGCGATCACCAGCTTGTCGTAACTGAAGCGACGGCCATTGGCCGTGACGACTTCCTTGCGGTCGCGCTCGATCGAGCTGACCGGATCACCAAAATGGGCATCCACACCCCAGTCGCGATAGGTCTCGCGCGTGGCCATGGCCAAATCGGCAGGTTCGCGCCCGGCAAACACGTCGGACAGGTGCACCCGGTCATAGGCCGGTCGGGGCTCCTCGCCAATGACAGTGATATGGACATCGACCTGGGCATTCACCAGCGTCTGTACCAAGTGGTGTCCTACCATGCCGTTGCCGACGACCAGAATTTCGCGCTTGCTCACACTGCTTCTCCAACTGAGTGTCACGGCGCTGCCTTGTCTAGCGCCGACAATTCTTCGTTTTCAATACCTTATGCTTTGCAATTGACGTGCCAACCCATCGAGCGCCAGCGACAGAGCGGCACAAGAGGGATTCCAGCCAAACACAGAGCCCGCCACTGGGCAGACGAGGGATGTGCGCACCAGCGCGGTGCGAATTTAGAGAGCTCCAAGTCCAATCTGGTGCATCAAGCTGATCGGATGCGCCGCTTTGACGCGCAACGACAGAACCGGCGGCGACTACGTCCATTGGCACGGTCATTGCAAACGACGTAGGTGATAACACAGGGGGTGATGCCTGAGCCGCCGGTTCGCACCTGCGTCAGGCGCCCTCATTTCCGCTTTCAACTTGCCTGGAACATCAGCATGAGCAGCCCCATAAAAATCCTGGACGTCGGCAATCCTGCCATCCGCACTCTGCACCTCAGTTGGGTTGCCTTCTTTATTACGTTTGTGGTGTGGTTCAGTCACGCGCCGCTCATGGGGCACATCAAGGAAGCCTTCGACCTGAGCAGCCAGCAGCTCAAGGCCCTGTTGATCCTCAACGTTGCACTGACGATACCGGCCCGCATTGTAGTAGGCATTCTGGTGGATCGCTTTGGCCCGCGGATGGTGTACACCCTGCTGCTCATGCTCAGCTCCTTCTTCTGCTGGGGATTTGCCTTTGCCGACAGCTATGAGACCCTGGCCCTGTTTCGCTTTCTCTGCGGTTTTGTCGGCGCCGGCTTCGTGATTGGTATTCGCCTGATCGGCGAATGGTTCCCAGCCCGGCAGGTCGGCCTGGCCCAGGGTATCTACGGCGGCTGGGGCAACTTCGGTGCAGCCGCAGCGGCGATGGCGCTGCCCACACTGGCACTGGTGTTCGGCGGTGCGGATGGCTGGCGCTATGCCATCGCCTCCACGGGAGTGCTGTCGTTCTGCTACGGCATTTTCTTCTGGTTCAGGGCGCGCAATACACCCAGGGGCTCCACCTACTTCAAACCGAAAAAAACCGGCGGATTGGAGGTCAGCAGCTGGGGCGATCTCTATTTGTACATCGCCATGACCGTGCCCCTGTATATCGCCCTGGCCGTACTCGCATGGAAACTCTCGCCCGCTAACCTCGGCCTGCTCAACGAGACCACCACCAGCGCCATGTATGTGGCACTCAGTCTGCTGTTCCTGTTTCAGGTCAGCCAGATTTGGAAGGTCAACAAGGATCATTTGCGGGCGGGCGTACCTGATATCGAGAAGTACGAGTTCAAGCAAGTAGCGGCACTGAACTGGGCTTACTTTGTGACCTTTGGTTCGGAACTCGCGGTAGTCTCGATGCTACCCATGTTTTTTATGGAAACGTTCGAACTGAGCGCGATCAAGGCTGGCCTGATGGCCTCGGTATTCGCTCTTATGAACCTGCTGGCACGTCCCGGCGGCGGATTGTTCAGCGACACCTTCGGCCGCAAACGCACCCTGTCCATCGTGATCGCGGGCCTGGCGGTTGGCTATCTGGTCATGGCGCAGGTAGACAGTAGCTGGGGAATTCTGGCCGCGGTCCTGGCCACGACATTCTGCTCGCTGTTCGTGCAGGCGGGGGCCGGCGCTGTCTTTGCGATAGTGCCGCTGATCAAGCGCCGCATGACCGGACAAATTGCCGGCATGACAGGCGCATTTGGCAACGTTGGAGGAGTCGCCTATCTCACCGTGCTATCCTTCGTCGATGTCTCCACATTCTTTACCATCATCGCCGGCAGTGCGGTTGTTTGCTTCATGATTGTGCA
>JANNXP010000112.1:0-22902 GCA_031409615.1 Haliea sp.
CTTTTGGCGCTTCGTCGCTCCAGAGCAACACCACCGGCCAGTCCAACACGGCCATAGGCAACTATTCGATTTATTCCAACCTCATAGGCCAGTACAACACGGCCAGTGGCGCTTCGTCGCTCCAGGGCAACACCAGCGGCAATTCCAACACAGCCAATGGCGCTTCTTCGCTCCTCAACAACATCAATGGCAGTTCCAACACGGCCAGTGGCGCCAATTCGCTCTATTTCAACACCGCGGGCAAAGAGAACACGGCCAGTGGCTATCTATCGCTCTATAAAAACACCACCGGCAACTACAACACGGCCAGTGGCGCTTCATCGCTGTATGCCAACACCACCGGCTGGTTCAACACGGCCAGTGGACAAGGTTCGCTCTATTTCAATACCATCGGCAATTCCAACACAGCGATTGGCCGTGATTCGCTCTATTACAACACCGAGGGTAACGAGAACACAGCCATTGGCCAGTTTTCGCTCAATGCCAATATCACCGGCGACTACAACACGGCCAGTGGCGTTCAATCGCTCCGATTAAACACCGCCGGTAATGAGAATACCGCTCTGGGCTACAACGCGCTGTACAGTAATAACGCCAGCAACAATGCCGCGATAGGATCGTGGGCGCTGTATAACAACACGACGGGCATAGACAACCTCGCGCTGGGCTCGTCGGCCCTATATCGCAATACGGTCGGTGGCGGCAATATGGCGCTGGGCCCCGTTGCGCTGTACAGGAACACCACCGGCATCAATAACACGGGGGTGGGTGCCTACGCCGGCTATGCCAATGAGACCGGCAGTAACAATGTCTTTCTCGGCAGGGGTGCAGGCTTGTTTGAAACCACCAGCAACAAACTCTACATCACCGGCAATACCATCCGCCCGCTGCTGTACGGGGTATTCAGCGAAACGGCGTCAGACAATAAGTTGGGGATTGGCCAGAATACGGTGCCTGCCGGTGACGCCATTGCAGTGTGGAACGGTGCACGCCTCACTGTAGGAGGTGTCTGGACCAACGCCTCGTCACGTGAGCTCAAGGATAATATCGAAACCCTCAGCGCCGAGGATGCGAACAAGGCCCTGGCTGGCCTGTCGCCCGTGCGCTATGTCTACAAAAACTCCGGTGATGAAGAGTACATGGGCTTTATCGCTGAGGAGGTGCCTGACCTGGTGGCCATGAACGACCACAAGTCGCTCTCACCGATGGATATCGTGGCGGTGTTGACGACGGTGACGAAAGAGCAGAAGTCTGAGATTGCAGCGTTGCGTGATGCCCTCGCCAAGCAAGAGTCTGTCGTTCAGAAGCAAGACGAGCGAATGCTGCAAATGGAAATCGCCCTGGCTGAAGTGGCACGCAATCAGTCATCAGCGAATTAGGTTGGCTTGCGCGACTGAAATCGCTCGGTCATGAAACACCCATACACTCAAATCAACGCCAACTGAAGGAAGATGGTTATGTCAAAGAGCTGGGCAGGATCAAGCAGCAAAACAGCGCTTTTTCTCGGCATGGCTGGTGCATTACTAATGAATGCTACACAAGTGCTGGCAGCGGCAGGAAACACCGCCGTTGGTACAAGCGCACTCAGTAGTGTCACCATCGGGGCGAACAACTCTGCTTTTGGCGATTCTTCGCTTAAGTCCAACACCGCTGGCAGCAATAACACTGCCATTGGCTGGGCTTCGATGTTTTCAAATACTTCCGGTAACTACAATACTGCAATTGGCTCTGGTTCGCTCCAGAGCAACATCCTCGGTTTGAACAACACGGCCACTGGCTATGTTTCGCTGTTTCTGAACAGTAGCGGTAACTACAACACGGCCACTGGCTATGGTGCGCTCTACTCCAACACTACGGGCGGCTTTAACACGGCCACCGGCAATGAATCGCTGCTGAGCAACACGGTGGGTGTTACTAATACAGCCAGCGGGTATCAATCTCTCTATACCAACACCGCAGGCAATGGCAACATGGCCAGTGGGTACCAATCGCTCTATTTCAACACCACTGGCAGCGCGAATACGGCCAATGGCAGCAGTTCGCTCTATTCGAACACCACCGGCAGCTACAATACGGCCAATGGCAGAAGTTCTCTCTATACGAACAGTAGTGGAACTTACAATACGGCCAGTGGGTACCAATCGCTTTATTACAACACTACCGGCATTGAGAATACAGCGATGGGTTACAACGCGCTAATTCAGAATACCACTGCCAGCTATAACGCTGCGATTGGCTCGTTTGCACTGTTTAGCAACACCACCGGAACATACAACCTCGCGCTGGGTTCCTCGGCCCTGTACAGTAATACGATCGGTGGCGGCAATATGGCGCTGGGCCCTGTAGCCCTGTACCGCAATACCACTGGCATCAACAACACGGGCGTGGGTGCCTACGCCGGCTATGCCAACGAGACCGGTAGTAACAATGTCTTTCTCGGCAGGGGTGCAGGTTTGTTTGAAACAACCAGCGACAAACTCTATATCACCGGCAACACCATCCGTCCCCTGCTGTACGGGGTATTCAGTGAAACGGCGTCAGACAACAAGTTGGGGATCGGCCAGAATACTGTGCCTGCAGGGGATGCCATTGCGGTGTGGAACGGTGCACGCCTCACGGTAGGAGGTGTCTGGACCAACGCCTCCTCGCGTGAGCTGAAGGACAATATCGAAACTCTCAGCGCAGAGGATGCGAACAAGGCCCTGGCTGGCCTGTCGCCTGTGCGTTATGTCTATAAAAACTCTGGTGATGAAGAGTATATGGGCTTTATTGCAGAGGAGGTGCCTGACCTGGTGGCGATGAACGACCACAAGTCGCTGTCTCCGATGGATATCGTGGCGGTGCTGACGACGGTGACGAAAGAGCAGCAGGTGAAAATGTCTGAGCAGGCAGCACGAATGACAGAAAAGGATGCAGAGCTTGCAGAGCTGAAAGACCGCATGCTGCAGCTTGAAATGGCGCTGGCTGACGTAGTGCGCCATCAAACAGATGAAGTCCAAGTCAGCTTATCAAACTGACAAACTGATTTGGAGTAGCGGTGTGCAGCGGCTACGGCTCTAAAATTTGGAGAATGCTTATGCGAACTATTTTTACGCTTCAATTTGCAGCACTGCTATTCGCATCAACGACGAGTATAGCCGCCACGGTAGAGTACCAACACCCCGACCTGACGATCATCGCCAAGCAAGAGCCGCTAGATGCGGTATTGAAATCGATTGGTAAGGAAATGCGGATCTACATAACAATTCCCTCGGGTCTGAATCCCACGGTGAATGTCGACATTGAGAAGCAACCTGTTAAACAAGCTCTCAAGACTCTATTGGGGGATATGAGCTATTCCCTGGAATGGGAGGAAAAGACCGGGCAATTGGTCGGTCTGACGATTCTCGCGGCTGGAGGAGAGTCAGCGGTGGCCGGTGCTTCCGGTAGTCGCTCGCAAGGACTGAGTGTGGAGCAGATTGCTCCCCCGCCTGTCGCCAGTTCGATTGGGCAGGGTACAGGGACAAAGGGTGAGCAGAGCGAACCTGCAGCGGCAGGACATGACAGTGCTATGGCCGACCGCGACGCTGCGATGGCGGAGCATGAGGCCAGGATGGAAACCGAGCGAGCGGAACATGAAGCCCGGATGGTCGAGGAACGAGCGGCGCAGGAAGAAAGAATGCAGGTAGAGGTAGAGCGCCACGACGCCGAACACGCCGCCGATCTGGAGGCCTACCTGGGGTCCAAGGGACTACAGATGCCTCAGTAGCAGTACTGGCTGCAGCGGTAACGCTTTACGCCGCTACTACTGACACTGGCACGCCATTGACAACACTGGTGCCGGACGGGATGTCCATCTCGTTATCATCCACCAGATCGTTGGCGGAAATGCCGGGCGTTTTCTTGCGGGCCACGGATTGTTGTGTATCCGTGTAGGTGTGACCAAAGCCGTGGGGCAGGCTCACCACGCCGGGCATGATGCTCTCGCTGATGGCCACTTCCGCCTCGAAATCACCCACTTTCGATGTAATTCTCGCCTTGCCGCCCTGGCTTAGTCCAATGCGCTGTGCATCTTGCGGATTGATCAGCAGGGTGCAGCGGTTTTTACCGCGGGCGTAGTTATTCAGGTTGTGCAGCCAGGAGTTCATATCGCGAATGTGGCGGCGGCCGATCAGCAGCATGTGATCACCGACACCTTGTTCCAACGTCGCCTGTAAGCGTTTGAGATCAGCGGTGATGAGTTCGGGCGCAATATTGATGCGCTTGTTTTTGGTCGCCAGCAGTTCCGGCAAGCGCGGCTGCAGCGGGCCCAGGTCGATACCATGGGGCGCCTTCTTCAGCGACGCGAGGGTTAAACCGTCGCCATTGAACTTGTCGCCATAAGGCCCCGCCCGCAGCATGATATCGAGCAGGCGTTCCGGCCCCTCGTGAGCGGCAGTTTTTTGCTTGATGTCATCCGCCGATAAATGCGCCAGCTCCGGGGCATTGGCCTGTAGTTGGGCGATCATGCCGTCCAGCATCATGGCCTCCAGGTCGGTGCGCGACATGCCGTGCATGCGGGCAGTCACATCAACGATGATCTGCCATTGGTCCAGCGCCCCGGGATCGGGTGCGAATGTCTGCGGTGAGTACTGCGCAAAATTGCGTACGCAGGTGGAAGTGAACATAAAGTCGTAATTGCTGTGCTCCAGTTGGGTGGTGGAGGGGATGATGATATCGGCCTGGCTGGTGGTCTCGTTGATGTAGAAATCAAAGGCCACCATAAAATCCAGCGACTCCATGGCCGCATGGATGCGTTTGCCATTGGGGACACTCAGCACCGGGTTGCCCGCGACAGTGATCAGGGCGCGAACCTGGTGTTTGCCACGCAGTTCCATTTCCTCGGCCATTAACGAGGCCGGCAGCATACTCATGTACTCCGGAAAGCCGCGCGCTTTGGATTGCCAGCGGTTGTACCCCAATTCGGGCGGTGCGGCCGCCGGATCATTATGGGCAGTGGCGGGGCGGGGAAACATCGCGCCGCCCGTAGCATCGAGGCGGCCGGTGAGGATGTTGACCACATCCACCAGCCACGAGGCGAGCGTGCCAAACTGCTGGGTGCACAGACCGACGCGGCCGTATAACACCGGCGCACTGGCGCTGCAAAAATCATGAACCAACTGGCGCAGACGCGCGGCGGGTACGCCGGTGATAGCGGCCACGGCCTCCGGCGTGTAGGGAGCGCTGAGGACTTCGAGTGTTGCAATGCCGTCGGTGAAGTCCGCCAATCGGCCGGGCGCGACTCTGTCCGTTGCAAATAACTCATGCACAAAAGCCAGCAGCAAAAAGGCGTCTGTGCCGGGCCTGATAAACAGGTGCTGGTCGGCGATATCGGCGGTTTCGGTACGCCGGGGGTCGATCACTACCACCTTACCACCGCGCAGTTGCAGCGCCTTCAAGCGGTTCTCGATATCCGGCGCCGACATCAGCGAGCCCTGCGACACCATGGGGTTGCCGCCCATGCACACGAAGAAATCGGTGTGGTCGATATCGGGAATGGGAAATACCCAGCCGTTGCCGTAGAGCAATTCGCAGCTCAGGTTCTTCGGTTGTTGGTCTACCGAACCCGCCGAGAAAAAACGCTGCGTATTGAGCATGGTGATAAACAGCTGGGTATAGATCTGGGTGCTGAAGTTGTGCCCGTTGGGGTTGCCGTAATACATGGCGATGGCGTCCTTGCCAAACTGGTCGCGGATAGCGGCCAGTCGTTGTGCCGTTTCAGCCAGCGCGTCTTCCCAACTGATTTCCTGCCACTTGCCATCGATTTTTTTGACTGGCTTGGTCAGTCGCTCGGCGTCTTCATAGATGTAGCGAAAGGCCTGGGACTTGGCGCACACATAGCCTTTTGAACGATGATTGCCGGGGTCACCTTTGATGGAAATGACCTGCCTGGCCTGGCGATCCACTTCCAGCACCAGTCCGCAACTGGCTTCGCAGGTAGGACAACTGCGGTAAATAGTGTCAGTGGCCATACCGAAGCCTCGTTGGGTGAGATGGAAATTACTGCCGCTTTGATAATAGCTCAAAGGCAAACGACAGATGTATCCAGTAGGCTATATTGACATACCAGTCCGTATGATCTGCCGAGTGTTAGTGGTCGTATACTTCGCCACAGCAAGTCTAAACAAAACAAGGAGCGCAAGATGAAATTCGCCTACCACGCCACCATGTCCCCGCCCGACCAGTTTCTGCCGCTGGCCCTCGCCGCAGAAGCCGCGGGGTTCGACACCTTCACCTTCCCGGACAGTATTTGCTATCCCAAAGAAGGCTCCGATGTCTATCCGTACAATGACGACGGCACCCGCGAGTTCCTCGACGGCGTACCTTTTCTGGAGCCCTTCATCGCGATCCCCTATCTGGCTGCCAAAACCCAAAAGCTGCGATTCACTACCTCGGTGGTGAAACTGGCCATTCGCCAGCCGGTCATTGTCGCCAAGCAGCTCTCCAGCCTTGGGGTCATGATCGGTGATCGCTTCGGTTTCGGGGTGGGTATCAGTCCCTGGCCGGAAGATTTTCTCGCCGCGCAGATTCCCTGGGAAAATCGTGGCAAGCGTATGGACGAGATGATGGAGATCGTCAACGGTTTGATGAGCGGGGAATATTTTGGCTACGACGGCGAGATTTTCCAACTCGATCCGATCAAATTGTCCCCCGTACCCGAGCACCACATCCCGCTCTTGGTCGGAGGTCATGCCAAGCCGGCATTGCGCCGCGCTGCCAAACTCGGGGACGGCTGGATTTCCGCCGGTTCTTCGCTGCCAGAACTGCAGCAGATGATTGGTGACATTCAGGCTCTGCGCAGGGAGTGTGGTCGCGACCACCTGCCGTTCGAATACCATGCCATGACTGCGGCAGCCTACACGATCGACGGCTTGCGTGATCTGCTGGATGCCGGGGTGACGGAGGTTATCATCGCCTTTCGCAATCCCTACGATGCGCAGCCGGATGACCAAACCGTTGAGCAGAAAATCGGCATGATCAACTGGTACGCGGAGAATGTGATTCAGCCGTATCGCGCTGCGTGAGGCTGACACAGCGGCCAGCGCAAAGACGCAGGCCAACAGTGTTCAGGGCGGTGCAGATGGCGTAGTTGTGCCTGTTTAAGTGCGCTCCGGGTCCTCGTTGGACACCAGGCGCGCGAGCTTGGGTCTGAGCCAGATTTCAAAGTCATCAATTAGCTCGTAGACCACCGGCACCAGCACCAGAGACAGCAGGGTGGAACTGATCAGACCGCCAATCACGGCGATGGCCATCGGCGCGCGAAATGCACCGCCTGCGCCAATGGCCAGCGCAGTGGGCAGCATACCGGCCGCCATCGCCACAGTGGTCATGACAATGGGGCGGGCGCGTTCATGGCAGGCGCGCAGGATGGCTTCGTGTTGGGTGGCGCCGGCGCGCTCAGCTTCAATAGCGAACTCTACCAGCAGGATCGAGTTCTTTGCCGCCAGCCCCATTAACATCAGCAAGCCGATAAGCGCTGCCACGCCCAATTCATTGTGCGCGATGAGCAGGCCCGCGAACGCGCCGGCCAGCGACAGCGGCAGCGCAGTCAAAATAGTGATGGGCTTAAAGAAGCTGCGAAACAGCAGCACCATGACCGCAAAAATGAGTCCGACACCGGCCAGCATGGCGCCGCTGAAATTGGAGAACAAATCGGCCATGCGCTCGCTGTCGCCGTAGAGCGGCTGTGTGATGCCCTCGGGCAGTGCCTGCATGATAGGCAGTTCGCGAATCGCCTGGTTCGCGTCACCCAGCGAGATGCCGTTGAATTGCGCCTCAACGATGGTGCGACGTTGCCGGTCATAGCGATCTATCCGTGCGACGCCCGCCTGAAACGAGATGTTGGCGACGGCCGACAGAGGGATCAACTTGCCTGAAGCAGTGGGAACCCTCAGGTTGCGCAGAGTGGACAGGTCGGCGCGCGCTTCATCGGGCAGCCGCACGCGGATAGACACGCGTTGCTCGCCGGTATTGAACTTGGCACTGTTGGAATCCACATCGCCAAGGGTGGCGACCCGTGCGATGGCGCCCAGCGTCTCGGCGCTGACGCCCAGGCGCGCAGCCTCGTCGGGCTTAGGCGTGATGACGAGTTCTGCGCCGGGCCGCGGCGTACGCTGGTGTACATTGCTAAGGCCAGGAACCTCGCGCATCTGGCGTTCCAGCGTCAGGGCGGTGGCCTCCAGTAGCGGGGTGTCATCCCCGGTGAGGACGATCTGGATGGTCGTGCTGCCGCCGCCGCCACTGCGGTCAAAGCCGATGCGGACATCTGGAATGCTCATAAGCAGTGGCTGCAGTTCACTCTGAATCTGCTGGGTAGTCTGGGTGCGATCAGGCGCGAGCAATACCGTCACATTGCCCGAGCGGACATCACCGTCCAGGCTGCTGGAACCCACCAGCGTAAACACATCATCGATTTCGGCCCTGGCCAGCAGCTTGCTCGTCAGCAAGTCGCTGTGGCTGCGCATGTCAGACAGTGTTGCCCCGGGCGCGCCCTCCAGAGTCATCTGGATGATGCCATTGTCTTCCGGTGGTGTTACGCCCACCGGAAGCAGGGTGGCGAGGAACAATGAGCCAATAGTGAGCCCGGCACCCGTGGCCATCGACAGCCAGCGGTGCGCGAGGGCGAAATCCAGTGTCCGGCGATACAGCCCCTCGAACGGCGGTGGCGGCTGGGGATTTTTCGCCGGTTGAATGAAGTAGGCCGCCAGCAGTGGCGTCAACATCCGCGCGACCAGCAGGGAGAATAATACGGCGATGGCCACGGTAAAACCGAACTCTTTGAAGAACTGTCCGGCGAAACCGCTCATAAAGGCCACCGGGAGAAAGACCACCACGATTGTCAGTGTTGTGGCCAACACGGCGAGCCCAATCTGATCGGCGCCTTCCATCGCGGCAAAGTACGGATTTTGTCCCGCCTCAACCCGTTTCTGGATGTTCTCGATTTCAACGATGGCATCGTCGACCAGAATGCCGATAACCAGCGTCAGTGCGAGCAGCGTTATCATGTTGAGGCTAAAGCCCATGTAGTGCATCACCGCGAAGGCCGGAATGAGTGAGACCGGCATCGCCAGCGCAGTGATCACGGTGGCCCGCCAGCTGCGCAGAAACAGCCATACCACCAGCGCGGCCAGTACCATTCCCTCCAGCAGCGAATGCAGGGTTGCGGTGAAACTGGCCTGGGTGCCGGTGGCGACTGAATAGATTTGTTGGAAGTGCAAGTCGGGAAAGTCTTTGGCCAACTGCTTTGTGGCGCGCTTGATTTCGCGGGCCACCGCCACATCCGAGGCCTTGGGTGTTTTCATCACCTGGAAGCCGACCACGGATTGGCCGTTGAGATCGGCAAAGCCGCGCCGTTCTGCCGCACCGCTTGCCACGCTGGCCACATCAGAGAGGCGAATATCACGCCCCGCGCTCGTCGATAACACCATGTCACTGAGGGACTCGACGGTGATTGCCGCGCCGAGTACCCGCACCGTTTGTTCCCTGCCGCCCACTTCAGCGCGGCCGCCGGGAACATCGATACTGGCGCTGCGCAATGCATTGTTAATTTGCGGCGCGGTCAGGCCAAGGGCCTCCAGTCGCTCGGGATTCAAGGTCACGTTGATTTCGCGGTCGACGCCGCCGACGCGCTTGACCTGTGCGACACCGGGCTCCGTCACTAGGCGACGGGCGATCACGTCGTCTACCAGCCAGCTCAACTCAAGGTCTGACTGGTCGGTGCCCGACACGGCATAGGTGACCACCGGCATCGAGTCAATTTCAAAGCGCTCGACAATGGGCTCCTCTGCGCCGCGCGGCAGGCTGCTGCGGATACGGTCGACCGCAGCGCGCACCTCGTCAGTGGCTTTTTGTGCATCGGCGCCGATCTCGAAGTCGACGTAGGTCATTGACAGGCCCTGGGTCACGGTCGAGCTCACGTGATCGACATTGGCCAGGTTCGAGACGGCAGCCTCAACCTCATCGGTGATCTGTGTTTCTACTTCGCTGGCCGCCGCTCCCGGCAGTGCGATATTGACCTTGATCAGTGGGAATGACACATCGGGATACAGTTTCACTGGCAGCGAGTTATAGCCGATGCCACCGGCCACCAGCAGCGCGATAAAGAGTACGGCAACGGGAATGGGATGGCGGATGGACCACGAGGAGATGCTCAGCCTCACGGTGACTTTTCGCTTGTGGCCGCCGTTGTCTTCGGCTCTGGCTCCACTGGATTGACGAGATCACCCTCGAGCAGTGACACGCCGCTGCCCAGCGCAACCAGAGTGCCGACTGGCGGACCCTGCTCCAGCGTGACAAAGCCCGCGTCACGGGTGCCGGTGCGCACAGACATGGGGTGCGCGCGATTGCTGTCATCGATGACAATGAGCCGGGGTCCATTGGCTTCCCACTGCACGGCCTTTTCCGCGACAGCGGGCACCGGCACGGCCGGGCGGTTGAAGGATACGCGGGCATAGCCGCCGACGCGCAATTGTGGGTTGGGCGCCAGGCTGACACGAACACGCCCGAGCTTGGTCAGTGGGTCAACGAGCGGGGAAATGCGCCGCACCAATCCGTCGATACTTTCCCCGGAAGGAATGCTGACAGTGGCGCTGTCACCCAGTGCAATTTTGGCCAGCGCACCCTCTGGGACCTCGGCATCGAGTTCTATCAGTCCGTCTCGCACGAGACGAAACATCGGCTGCGAGAGACTCGCCACATCACCAGGACGAATGCTGCGCTCGAGCACAACGCCATCCACCGGTGCCCGCACTATCAGCCTTTGTTCCTGCGTGAGGAGTTCGTCGAGCTGCGCGCGGGCGACCCCGACAGCGGCCGCCGCAGTGCGGGCCTGGAAACGGCGCGCCGCGATCTGCTCTACCGACATGGCGCCCTTGGACTCGAATGTTTTAACGCGGTCGGCTTCGGCTTGTGCCTGCTCGGCTGCTGCCGTCGCCTGTGCCAACCCCGCCTCGGCCTGGTCGATCCTGGCTCGCAGCAGGTCTGCATCAAGCCGGGCAAGTGGCTGGCCTTTGCTGACGACGGCACCTTCCTCCACCAGCACGTCGGCGACCTGATAGCCCGCGACCTCGGGGCCGACAGCGGCCTCCTCGCGCGGCAACAGAATGCCGGAGGCGGTGAGTTTTTCCGCTATCGGCAGCTGCACGATGCGCGTCACTGTCACGGTCGGTGCCGCCACTGACGATGGAATGGCCTTGCTGGTATCCTCTTCCGGTGCGCAGGCGGTCAGGAATACAGCCAACAGTGCCATTGCATGTTTAATAGTTGGCGTCACGTTTTCTCCGTCTGTAAACCCGAGCACGGGATGATATTGTGCCTTACTCCTCGGGCTGCACGAAGTCCGTTACCTCCAGATTAAAGCCGGACAGTGCATTAAAATGCACCGGTGCTGACATCAGGCGCATTTTGCCAATGCCGAGACGCTTGAGGATTTGCGAGCCAGTGCCGATCACACGGTAGTTCTGTACGCCGGCGGTGCTGCCAGGCCCGACAATGCTCTGCGCTTGCGGGAAGTGCAGCACGTCCGCCAGCTGTTGCTGCGCTGTTACCTGCTGCCCGATCAGCACCACCGCACCGTTACCTTCCGCGGCAATGCGTTGCATCGCGCGGCGGTAGGACCAGCCGGGGTCAGCGCCGGCAATGCAAGTGCCCAGTACATCGCGTAGGGCGCTGACGGTTTGTACCCGCACCAGCGTCGCTCTCGCTTCGTCCATTACGCCGCACGTCAGCGCGTAGTGTACGGTGTCGTCGATCTGGTCCAGAAAGGTGTGCAATTCGAATTCTCCGAATTCGGTCAGTACGGTTTTGTGATCGCACAGCTCAATCGATTGTTCATGCAGCGCGCGGTACTGAATCAGGTCGGCGATGGTACCCATACGCAAATCATGTTTGAGTGCGAACGCCTCCAGTTGCGGGCGACGGGCCATGGTGCCATCTTCGTTCATGATTTCAACAATCAGTGCGGCCGGCTCGAAGCCCGCCATGCGCGCCAGGTCCACACCGGCCTCGGTATGGCCGGCGCGGCGCAGCACGCCGCCTGGCTTGGCGACCAGCGGGAAGATATGACCGGGCTGGGCGATATCTGCCGGCGTGGCATCGGGTGCCACGGCTTTTTGCACGGTATGCGCGCGCTGTATTGAACTGATCCCGGGTCCTTTGCGCTGTGCCGCGTCAATGGAGACGGTGAAGTTGGTTTCGTGTTGCGAGCGGTTATCACGCACCATCAACGGCAGCTGCAATTGTCTGGCCCGCTCCACGGTGATAGGCATGCAGATCAGGCCGCAGGCTTCACTGGAAAAAAACGTAATAGTCTCGGGGGTGACCGCTTGCGCTGCGATAATCAGGTCACCTTCGTTTTCCCGGTCTTCGTCATCCATCAGGATGACCATCTTGCCGGCGCGGATATCGTCGAGAATGTCCGGGACGCTACTCAATGCCATGCTGCTGCCTCCTACAAAAGCTCAATCGCCACTGCGGTGGCCTCACCGCCGCCAATACACAGTGCGGCGATGCCGCGCCGCTTACCGTGCCGGCACAACGCGTACATCAGTGTAACGATAATCCGTGACCCGGTGGAGCCTATCGGATGCCCCTGGGCGCAGGCTCCACCATGCACATTGACCTTGCGGTGGTCCAGGCCCAGATCTTCCATGGCTATCATGGTCACCATGGCGAAGGCCTCATTAATTTCAAACAGATCCACATCGTCCACCGTCCAGCCGGTCTTGACCAGCAATTTGCGGATGGCGCCAACGGGTGCACTCGTAAACTCGCCGGGGGCCTGGCTGTGACGCGCGTGGGCTACCATGCGGGCCATGGGGTTGAGTCCCTGGGTCTGCGCGACGGCTGCACTCATCAATAACAGGGCGCTGGCGCCGTCGGAAATAGAGCTGGCGTTGGCCGCCGTGATCGAACCACCCTCCGCAAATACCGGGCGCAGTGTGGGAATTTTGTCGAGCACCGCCTTGTGCGGTTGTTCATCATCGGTAACGACGATCTCGCCGTTGCGTGTTTTCACCGACACCGGTGCGATTTCCGCGTGCAGTGAGCCGTCGTCGATAGCCCGTTTGGCGCGTGTGAGCGACTCGATCGCAAACGCGTCCATCTGCCGGCGGGTGATGCCGCGCTGATCCGCCGTTTCCTGGGCGAAGCTGCCCATGGCGCGCCCGGTGTAGGCATCTTCCAGGCCGTCGATGAACATGTGATCACCGATGCTCTTGTGGCCGGAGCCGATGCCACCGCGCGCGCCCGATAGCAGATGGGGCGCGCGGCTCATGCTTTCCATCCCGCCGGCGATCACTGCGGTATTGGTGCCCGCCACAATGCTGTCGTAGGCAAAGATAGCGGCCTGCATGCCGCTGCCACACGCCTTGTTGACCGTAACTGCACCGGCTGTAGTGGGAATACCGGCGCCGATGGCGGCCTGGCGGGCGGGACACTGTTTGAGCGCGGCCGGCAGTACGCAGCCCATGAACACCTCGTCGATGGCACTGGCCCCAATACCGCTGCGCGCCAGCGTCGCAGCAATAGCGGTGGCCCCAAGTTCAGTTGCCGGAACCTCTGCCAGGGACCCCAGCAAAGCGCCCATGGGAGTGCGCGCTCCATTAATGATGACGACTGAATCTGTGCTCATGCTGGAGTCTCAATGGCGTTGGGTCAGTGGGGCGGGAGACGGGTGAGAAAGCGTTTTACATCATCGCGAGAACGGTCGCAATTTAGCCATATACCGGTGTTTTTCTCAAGGCTGGGACGGGACCTCGGGATTGAACAGTTTGCCGCGCACAGCGGCGCGATATTGCAGTGGACTCATGCCGCTGTGTTGCCGGAACAGCTGCGAAAAATAACTCACATCCTGAATACCCTGTTGCCAGGCAATATCACCGACCGTCAGGTTGCTGTGGCGCAGCAGATCCTTGGCCGCTGCGATCCGCAAGCTCTGCAGGTATGACAGCGGAGTCATGCCAGTGGCACGTTTGAAGCGTCGGTTCAGCGTGCGCGGGGTCAGTCGCAACTGGGTGGCGAGCAGCGCCATGGAGACAGGGGACGAAAGGCGTGACTGCAGCCACTGTTGCCCCTGTGCCACCACTTCGTCGTGGTGCGAACTGTCGGCTTCATTCTGGTAGGCGGCGGCGCGAAAACTGCTGCGGATCTCTGGGGAGAACTGGTTCTCCACTGACCTGGCAATGCGACTGCCAAACCACTCCTCCACGATGTGCACCATCAGGTCGGCGATGGAGTTCACACTGCCCACGCAATAAATATTGTCACTCTGGGTGATCAGGTGGCGGGTTTTCAGGTCCACAGCGGGGTAGCGTCGACTGAAGTGTTCGAAGTAGTTCCAGTGCGTGGTGGCAGGCCTGCCGTCCAGCAAGCCGGCTTCTGCCAGCAGGTAGCTGGCCGTGCCCACGCTGCAAATACGTGTGCCTTTGGCCGCCTGCTCGCGCAGCAGCCCCAGCCAGTCGCGCGCGCCGTTGAGCGCCGGCAGCGGATTGCGCCAGATAGCCGGCAGCAACAACAGATCCAGTGGGGGGAGGTGACCAAGCTCTGTGTCCGGCTGCAGGATGACGCCGCTGCCCAGTGGGACCGGCGCCAGGTCCGGCCCGGCGAGCAGGAAATGCACGCGAGGTGCTGCTCCATGCGCACTGACATTGGCCATCTGGCTGGCGGCCTGCAGGATTTCCATGGGCAGGGTGACGCTGGTCGCCAGGGCCTGGGGGTACAGTACAGCGGCGGCCGTGTGCATTGTGCAGGGGTTCCATAGAAAGTGGCGCGTCTAAATTACCATAGAAAGTGTCTCAATCTACATGGTTAATGTCAGACGCCGACCGTACACTGCTTCGATACGGGCGCAACGGGATGACGGGGAAATATGGCCAGACAGCGTTTACCGGTGATTGTGGGTTTCGGGGGAGTGAACGCTGCGGGCAGGGTCTCCGGGCACCATGCCTATGGGCGTATGGTCTACTCTGCCCTGTCCGCGCAACAACGCGGGCGCACGCTGGACGCGCTGGCGACCCTGATGGATCTGGACGGCGGCGCACAGCACGAGCAGCACATTCTCGATCACACGCTGGTCAGGCGTATTGAAGCGAACCACTTTGATGTTAACGCGGTGCGTTGGAATCAGCGCCTGCCCGCCCACAGCAACGGCCAACCTGTGAGTTTCGATCTGGAGCGCAAATACCTGCCCGACGTGATTCCACCGCAATGGGTGGTACAGGGCACGTCGGTCACCCACGTCAACGTGAAGATTGTCGGCCAACAGGATTTCCTGCTGCCCACGCACCGTGAATTTGAGGTGAAAGCGGCGGGGCAATTGCCCACGGGATTTGAGCCGGGCAAGCTGTATCCTTCACGCAACCACCCACGCGGCCTGCAGATGACGGTCTATGCGGCCTCCGATGCCCTGGGCAGTCTCGGCCTGGATTGGGAGACGGTCAGCCAGCGTGTGGCAGTGGACCAGGTGAGTGTCTATGCCGGCAGTGCGATGGGGCAACTGGACGGTGCCGGGGCGGGCGGCATGCTCAAGTCGCGCTATAACGGGCAGCGCGTCACCTCCAAATACTGCCCGCTGAGCTTTGCCGAAATGCCCGCCGATTTTATCAATGCCTATATATTGGGCAGTCTGGGTTCAACCGGCGCCAGCCTGGGCGCCTGTGCCTCGTTTCTGTACAACCTGCGCCACGGTATCGATGACATTCGCAGCGGCCGCGCGCGCGTGGCGTTTATCGGTGCGGCGGAAGCGCCGATCACGCCGGAAATCATGGAAGGCTATGCCGCTATGGGTGCGCTGGCGACCGAAAAAGGCCTGCGCCAGCTGGATGGACTGCACGCTGGACAGAGTCCGGATTTGCGCCGCGCCTGTCGACCCTTCGCCGAGAACTGTGGTTTTACCATCGCCGAGTCGGCGCAGATGGTGGTGTTGTTCGATGACGAACTGGCCATAGAACTGGGCGCTTCCGTATTCGGGGCGGCTGCCGATGTGTTCGTCAATGCGGACGGGCACAAAAAATCGATTTCCGGCCCCGGCGTCGGTAACTACATCACCATGGCCAAGGCCGTGGCCGCGGCCCGCGCGATTATCGGTGACAAGGCGCTGCGCCGGGGTGGGCTGGTGCAGGCACACGGCACCGGCACGCCGCAGAACCGCGTGTCGGAATCGGCCATTCTCAGCCGCACTGCGCAGGCGTTTGGTATAGAGGACTGGCCAGTGGTGGCCGCCAAATGCTATCTCGGCCACTCCATCGGGTCGGCGGCCGGTGACCAGATCAGCACCACACTCGGCATCTGGCAGCACGGTATTCTTCCAGGTATCACGACGATCGACCGTATCGCGGCGGACGTCAGTCAGGATCATTTGTCTTTCAGCAACGCACACCGCGCGATAGACCCTGACGAGCAGACCTATGCAATCATCAATTCCAAGGGCTTCGGCGGCAACAACGCGTCCGCGACACTGATGAGTCCCGGTGCGACCCGACGCATGCTGCAAACCCGCTATTCCACAAAGGAGTGGGCGACCTGGGAGCGGGCCAACGAGGCCGTGCGTGAGCGCCAGCAGGCGTATGACGACGGCATGATCGCGGGCACCATCAATCCGGTCTACAAGTTCGACCACGGTGTACTGCACGACAGTGATGTCGACGTGGGGGCGGACCAAGTGACCATCGGCGGCCATACTGTGCGCCTTGATCGCATCTCGCCCTACGACGATATGACACTCGACTGAATGTCGCAGGACCCGAGCCCCTTGGAGTTGCATCCAGCCAGCGCAGTGGAGCTGCGTATTCCCGGAGTGTCGCGACCGCTGCAACTGTATGTGCATGGCGCGCAGGACCGCGTCGTGTCGCAACGCATCCGCGACGAGGGTATCTGGGAGCCGTATGAAACCTCGCTGGTGCTGAGCCTGTTGCGAGCCGGTGATGTGTTCGTGGATGTGGGTGCGAATGTCGGTTATTTTTCCGTGCTCGCCGCCAGTGTGGTGGGACCGCAAGGCGCGGTATTCGCGTTCGAACCGGATGCGGACAACTGCCGACTGCTGCGCGCCAATGCCGAACTCAATGGCCTGGGCAACTGCATCACTGCCGTTGAAGTGGCACTGTCGGATGCGGCGGGGGAGGGCCTTTTGTTCCTCGCCGTGGACAATTTGGGCGACCACCAGGTGTATGCCGGCGACGAACAGCGCAGCAGCGTGCCTATTGCGTTGCTCGATGGCAGCCAGTACCTGGCGGGGCGACTGCAGCGCCTGGACCTGTTGAAAGTCGACACCCAGGGTGCCGAGTTCCGGGTGATGTCCGGTTTGATGCCGCTGTTGCATTCTCTGGCGCAACCGCCGCGTATTATGATTGAACTGACACCGCACTCATTGCGGCAGGCCGGCGCCAGCGGTCGCGCGTTGGTGGAGTTGCTGGGAACGTTGGGGCAGCCCCTGTGGTTTATCGATCATATTGAACACCGTCTCATTGCCACCGGCGTGGAGGAGCTGGCGCTGTGGTGCGACAATTGGGAACGCGTGGCGGGGGACCGGGGATTCTTTAATATTCTGGTGGGCCCGGCGCCCTGAGGGTCGGTGCCTGAGGGCACTACACGGCCCACAAATGCTGCTATGATTGCCGCTCGAAATTCTAGCCAGCGCGTTTTCATGAGCGACATTCTGCAGTTTTTACAGCAGCGCAACTCCGCCTCCCGATTGATTGAGCCCGCACCCTCCGCCGCGCAACTGCAAGACATGTTTCGCGCCGCCCTGCGCGCGCCCGATCACGCCAGGCTGCACCCTTCGCGTTTTCTAACGATCGCGGGGGAGCGTCGCGAGGCGTTTGGTGAACTGCTGGAACAGTGCTTGCTGATGCGCACACCTGATGCCGATGTGGCCGCACGCACCAAAGCGCGCACTGCACCCCTGCGCGCGCCGCTGCTGGTGGTCGTGGTTGTCAATGTGTCGGAGCACCCGAAGGTCCCGGCCATCGAGCAGCGGCTGTCGGGCGCCTGTGCTGCGCAGGCCATATTGCTGGCCGCAGAGGCCTGTGGTTTCGCGGGCATGTGGCGCACCGGCGCTGCGGCCTATGACCGCGCGCTGTTAAGCGGGCTGGGCCTGGCTGCCAGCGAGGAGATCATCGGCTTCCTCTACATTGGCTCCCGCGACGGCGCCGCCAAGGCACTGCCCTCACTGGATATCACTGACTTTGTATCGGTCTGGTAAACTTTTCCCCCTAATCATTGCGAGAATGTGAGTCATGGTCCCGAGTTTTGAAACGTTGGAAGTATCGATTGAACAACAGGTCGCAACGGTGTGTCTGAACCGTCCGGACAAGGCCAACGCCATGAACGCCGCGATGTGGGAGGAACTGCAACGCTGCTTTGAGTGGCTGGATTCGGAGCCTTCCGTTCGCGCGGTGATACTGGCAGGTAACGGCAAGCATTTTTGTGCGGGTCTGGATCTTGCGGTGTTCGGCAGTTTGCACAGCACGGAGGCTGATCCGGCGCGGCGCGCAGAGTATTTTCGGCGCACGGTGTTGCGGCTGCAGGATAATCTCACGGCTATCGAGAAGTGTCGGGTACCGGTGCTTGCGGCGATCCACCATACCTGCATCGGTGGTGGCGTGGACATGACCTGTTGCGCCGATATGCGCTATGCCACACGCGACGCTTTTTTCTCCATCCGGGAAATTGATATTGGCATGACGGCCGACGTGGGTACGCTGCAGCGCCTGCCCAAAATCATTCCCGATGGCGTGGCGCGAGAGCTGGCGTATACCGGCCGCAATATGGGTGCAGAGGAAGCCAAGGCAGTGGGCTTTGTCAATCGGGTGTTTGAGGATCGTGAAACCATGCTGCACGAGGTGACTGCGATCGCCCGCGCGATCGCTGCGAAAGCACCACTTGCGGTGCGCGGCAGCAAGGAAATGCTGCTCTATTCGCGCGACCATAGCGTGGCGGATGGCCTCAACTACATCGCCACCTGGAACGCCGCCATGATGAGCCAGGTGGATTTGCAGGCCGGCATGCAGGGGCAGATGACGAAAACGCAGGCGGTCTACGAGGATTAGGCGTATCGCTGCAGCGTTTTCAGCAGCCGTATCTCATCACACCTTCTGGAGAATAATGGATGACGTTTTTGGCCCGACTCAACCGGCCGTGGATTCACTTTGTGGTCTTGGGCAGTCTGCTGTTTTACCTTCAGGGCGTGGTTTTTCCGGTGCCCAAACCGGTCATTGGTCCGCTGGGTGTGGCGCGGCTGGAGGCGTTGCAGCAGCAGTGGATCGCCAGCGTCGGGCGGCCGCCCACACCCGAGCAGCAGGCGCGCATGGTGCAGGAAGAGCTGGATCGGGACATGTTGTTTGCACGGGCGATTGAGCTAAAACTGCACCTCTTTGATTCGGTGGTATACCAGCGCCTGTTGCTTAATATGCGCTTTCTCCAGATGGGGGAGGGCAAAACCGACGAGGAACTGTATAACACGGCACTCGCTATGCGCCTGCACCTGAGTGATGAAGTGATCAAGCGGCGCATGGTGCAAGTGATGGAGCAATTGCTGTTGGCGAGCAATCCACCGCCTGCCCTAAGCGAAGAGACTATCAACGCGGAGTTCGACCAGCGCCGCGAGGAGTTACGCAGGCCCCCGCGTTATTCCATAGAACACATTTACTTCAATCGCGAGCGGGAAGCGGAGGCCGCCGCCGTGATCGCCAAGATCAACGAGCAACACCTCACGCCGGTGCAGGCGCGGGAATTGAGTTCACCGTTTTTGCCCGGCTACCAGTTCACGGCGCAATCGCCGGAGCAGCTGGCGCGCCATTTTGGTACCACTTTTGTCGAGAACCTGCACCAGGCACAGCCGCAGCCCGATCACTGGGTTGGCCCCGTGCGCTCCACCTACGGTTTGCACTACGTCTGGGTCAGCGCTATTGAGCCGGCCAGGGAAGCCACGCTGGAGGAGGTTCGGGTGCAGCTGGAACGCGACCTGGAGTCCCGTGCGCGGGATACCGCACTGCGTGGCAGCATCATCGCGATGCGCGAGAACTACGAGATCAGACCATGAAAAGACCGTGTATCCTGTTCACACTGGTGCTGCTTTTTGGCACTGTACATGCGGCCCATGCCCATCGCTTTGCGCCCTCGCTGTTGCAAGTGGACGAGATTGCCGCGCAGCAGTACAACCTGGTGTGGAAAACGCCTGCACAGGGCGTTAGTAAAGTGCCGCTGCGTCCACTATGGCCGCAGGCCTGCGAGGCGAGCAACGCCAGCCAGCCGCAACTGGAGGACACCGGCGTCGTCACTAGCTGGCAGTTGCAGTGTCCCAGCCTGGGGGAGAATGGCCTGGTGGGGCAGACCCTGGGAGTATCGGGTCTCGGCGCCAACCAGGCGTCGGCTATGGTCATGGTCACCCTGCTCGACGGACGCCAATACCAGCAGGTGCTGGATACCGAACATCCCGAATTTGTGGTGCCCGCGCAGTCGACCACCGGTGACGTGATGGGCGATTACACCGGGCTCGGTATCGAGCATATCTGGATGGGCCTCGATCACTTGTTGTTCGTGTTCGGGTTGCTGTTGTTGGTGGGCGGGGGCGCTCGCCTGCTGTGGACCATAACAGCCTTTACCATTGGCCACAGCATCACCTTGTCACTGGTCACCCTGGGCTTCTTTGACTATCCCGTGGCGCTGGTGGAGTTTGCGATCGCGTTGAGTATTTTTGTACTCGCGGTGGAGCTGACACGCAAAGCAAAACGCGATGCCCTGTGGCGCAACCCATGGTGGCTGGCGGGTGGTTTTGGTTTGCTGCATGGGATGGGCTTTGCGGGAGCGCTCGCCGAGACCGGCCTGCCTCAGGACAATCTGCCGCTGGCCTTACTATTCTTCAATGTCGGTATTGAACTGGGACAGATTGCCTTCATCCTGGCAGTGCTGGCCGTGTGGTACGTGGTCAGAAAACCCCTCGCGCCGTGGCAGGATCGCCTGCTGCCGGTGCCCGTTTATATTCTCGGTGCGCTGTCCGCGATGTGGTGCATCGAGCGCGGATTGGCCGCGCTGCTGGCCTAGCCGCAGCGAGTGCCGCCCGCCGCTTTACTGTAGCTCGCCGATATGGAAGATACCGTAGCCCGACAGCACCACCGCCGGCAGCGCCGCCCCGATGACAATGCCCGCGCGATCCGAGCGTATCTCGTGCCCGATATCAGTCACCGGGTCTGTGACTGTGCCTAGCAAATCGCCCGCTTGCACACGGTCACCGAGCTTCACCTGGGTCAGGAAGATGCCGCCCTGACCCCTGGGCACCCTGATCCAGCCGGAACGTACGAGTTTTTGGACTTTCGATTTTTCGCCGGGCGTGGCGTACATGCCCAGCTGATCCATCACATTGAGCACGCCGCGGGTGCCGTTCTCAATTTCCCTTTCAAGGAACACATAGGGCGGACCTGATTCGTAGATGATGGCCGCCACGCCAGCCTTAACGGCCTCACGGCGCAAGCTGCCGTCCGGGCCGGCACCGTCCACCATCACGCCAACGCCGAAGCTCTCCGCCAGTGCCAACGATTTCGCATCGGTCATATCTACACGGATCTGCGGCATATTGGTGCGAAAGTTGGAGCCGGTATGCAGATCGATCAGGGAGTCGCAGCGCGGGATAACCCGCTCAAAAATGGCGTTGGCAACGATGGAAGCCACGCTGCCTTTCACCGAACCCGGAAACGCTCGATTGAGGTCGCGGCGGTCGATCATGTAACGGTTCATGGTGCGAAAGCCTAGCGAATTGGCCGCAGGGATCACGATCATCGAACCCTTCAGTTGTTGCGGGTCAATGGCCTTAAAGGCGCGGCGGGCAATCTCAAAACTGTTGATCTCATCGCCGTGAATGCCGGCGACCACGCAAAGCGTCGGTCCTGCGGTCGCGCCCTGCGCGGCCCAGAGCGCCGAATCGAGGAAGCTGGATTCAAAGCTTCGATCTGTTTCAAAGGTGAATTTCCGCTTGCTGCCCGGTTCGATGACGCCCGACCCGAGGTCGAGTGGTCCCCATACGGCGGCCTCAGTGGAAGGTGACGTCGACGTCGACTCTGTTGCGGCAACTGGAATTGCCAGAAGCACCACGACCAACGGTACAAGGAGTGAATTTCTCATCAAGTTACTGCGTCCCTCACCAGTGAACTGACAGTCGTTTCTCATTGCGGCGCGGGATTCTCTTTCTCCCAGACCCGTACTTTCTTGGCCGCCGCGTCATACAGCCGGGCAAAATTATCCTTGCGCACGGCCTTGCTGGCCGCTGGTGACAGGGCATCCCACAGCGGTTGGTACTGATTGAACACGGCAAACACCGCCGTTGGATCGGTCAGTGCGACATTGTCCGTGCCCATGAGGAAGCGATCCGGATATTTTTCAATCAGCGCCGCCGTTAGCGTGGTCGCTTCCGGCGTTGCCACCACATACTTGGCAACCTCGTCCCAGGAAATATCAAAGTTCACGTGCTTGAGCGCAGGATCAGCCAGAATTTCCTCCAGCATGGCCAGGTGCCCTGCCACCGGCTGCACTACCCGCCCGAGCCCTGTATGCGCCCAGATGATGGTCGAATTCGGGTGGCGTCTGAACAGGTCTATGGCCTGATCGAAATACAAGCGCTTAAATTCAGGCTTCACGAACGGCATATGAATGTCGGTGTGCAAAATCGACAGCAATCCGCTCTCGGCTGTGAACTCAAAGATGCGATCCAGCGCCGGATCGATCAGGCTCGCCACATCGCCACTGACTTTGGCGGAGACAAATTCCTTGTGAATAGAGAACTCGCCGATACCGGTGAACACGCCGGGGTAGGTCTGCAATACACGGCGGATATGGTCGGCGGCATACATGTCAGCCGGGTTGAAGCCGATGATCATCGGTTCGAAGCGCGCCTGCTGC
>JANNXP010000113.1:0-1653 GCA_031409615.1 Haliea sp.
CCCGCATCGACCTGAACTGCGACGGTATCTTCGACATCATCATCAAGATCGGCGATATCGACGGCACGGCGGACAACATTTCGGTCACGGGTGTGGCGACCGGAACGACGACCATCGCCTACCGCAAGGTTGGCGACGGCAGCGTCATCAGCGGTCGTGACCTCGAGATGAAGATCGAGGGCATCAGTCTGCCGCCGGCCTTCCGGGTCGCGGCGAACGTCAACGCCGAGGACGATGGTCCCGGCGAGGACAACTTCCTGGCGGTCCCGTGTGGCGAGGCAGTCCCCTCGATCGACCTGGCCAAGTCGGTGAACGTCGCCCAGATCTGCCCGGGTGGCTCGGCTGACTTCACGCTGGTCGTGACCAACACCGGCAACGTCGACCTGGCCAACGTGACGCTGGTCGACGATCTCGACGCCGGTCTGGTCTACCAGTCGACGGTGTCGAACACGTGCGGCGGCGGGGTGGCCCAGAACGGGAACCAGTTGACGTACGGGCCGTTCTCCCTGGCCACCGGCGCCTCGTGCACGATCGTGATCCGTGTCGGCCGGACGGCCGAGTGCGCGGGCACCAAGCTGAACAACGCCCGGGTCGATGCCCAGTTCCAGTCGGCGTGCGTCAATGGCGGCGAAGCCGTCAACGTCTTCGACACCGCTTCGGCGTCCGTGCTCTGCGGCAACGTCCAGTGCTCGATCGAAGCGCCGGATACGCGCGTCTGTGGCGCTGAGTTGGTCCGAATCTGCGGCCCGGCTGGCGAATACGACTATGCATGGTCAAAGAATGGTCAGCCGCTGGCGGAGACGACCCAGTGCATCAACGTCGGTGCGGGCACGTACTCGCTGGTGGTCACGGACCGTGCGACGCGCTGCGTGAGCTCCAATCCTTGCTCCGTCATCATCGAGCAGGACACGCCGCTTATCGAGGTCACCAAGACCGTTTCGCCCGAAGGTCCGGTCGACCAGGGCGCGGTCCTCAGCTACACGATCACGGTGACGAACCCGGCGTGGAGCACGATCACGGCGCAGAACGTCGTCGTCACCGACGTCCTCTGCGACGAGTCCGTGTACGCGGGCAACGCCAACCCGGCGCCGACCTCGGCTCCGAACGTCGGCGACAACGGGACTATCGTCTGGAACGTCGGACCGCTCGCGCCGGGTGCCTCGGCGACGATCACGTTCGATGCCCGCATCCGCGTCCTCGATGCCCCGGCATGCGAAGCGACGGATCGTCGTTGCGAGAACACCGTCCATGTCTCCACCTCGTGTGGCGACAAGGAAGTCACGGACGATGACTCGGTCAACACGCCGATCATCGCTTGCACCCCCCAGGGCCTCTGCCGCCTGACCGGTGGTGGCTGCCTCAACGAGGACGGCGACAACCGTGGCAGGAAGCAGAGCACGTTCGGTGGCAACTCGAGCCCGTTCCACGAAGGTGGCGGCCCGACCGGCAACTCGTGGCAGCACGTGTACCGCGACGGCAAGACCATCCTGTTCAACTGGCACAGCTGGGATGCGTACGTGACCCGCTGCACGGTTGTTGGATCCGGTCCGTGCAGCCCGCAGGCCGAGAACACCAAGGCCGAGTTCCAGGGCACCGGCAAGTTCAGTCGTGGTCCGGGAAGCCGCGATGAGGCGGGCAACTTGAAGGCCTACA
>JANNXP010000114.1:0-4516 GCA_031409615.1 Haliea sp.
CCCGATACTCGCCAACGAATTGCACACCCGACACCCTAACCCTCGTTCCGTTCTATCACTTAGACCGATGTTCCATGCAGGTAAATCGGTCAAGGCTCGGGCCGGGGAGGGGTTTGCGAAAGTATAAAGGCGAGTGCCGAAGGAGTGGAGCGAGACAGCGCAGCGCTTTCAGGCTCGCGACCGACTGAGGGTAGCCCGGAGGGCCGCCGCCATGGAGCAAACCCCTCCCCGGCACGAGCCGTTGGCAGTCACGTACAAGGGATGCCGAGTGCGGTTTCGTCAGGCCTTGCGAACACCTTTGTAAATCATTTTGCGCACCGCCAGCGGGAACAACAAGGTTTGGATCGTCCAACTGGGGAAGCGAAAACTGCCGCCGTCGGGTTGGAACACGCGCATGCCGTTAGCCTGCACGCCGAAGACCGAACCCCAGCGATAGCGTGGTGGTTCATAGCGCTTCATGTCGACTTCCCTGCCTTCCAGATAGGCGCGAATATTGTGGCCCAGCAGGCGATAGCCCCAGTTGCGTGCCGAGCTGCGATTAGGGTCTGAGGCGGCAATATCGCCGACTGTGAAGACATTGTTGTAGCCTTCTACGCGCAACAGTGCATCGGCTTTTACAAAGCCTTGGTCGTTCAGCATGGCCGCAGGAATAAACGAGTTATTGGGAGTCATATTGCCGATCGCCCACAGGGTGATGTCAGCGCGAAAGCTGTCCTGTCCGCTGGACCACACTACGGGGGCGAAAGTGAAACGATCGCATTGGAAACCATCGGGAATGACCGCGCGATACCCTGGGTGCAAGTTGACGCCGACTTGTCGCAAGTGCTGCTCCACACTGGCGCGCACTCTGGGGTGATAGCCTGGCAGGGGCTGTGGCTCGCTGAAGAAATAGTGCACAGATTTTTCCGGGTGGCGTGCGGCGAGATTGGCCGCGACACTCACGCCGGTCGCACCTCCGCCGATAATGGCCACCGCTTGCGCCTGTAGCAGTTGCTGCGAGGCACTGTCGATTCGCTGATGAATGGCGTCAAGATCTTCCAGCAGGTTGTTACGCCAGAAACCGTTGGTCACGCCGGAGGAAATCAGCAGCGCGTCGTAGTGTTCCACCTCTACGCTGTCATCTTGCAACCGTACGCTGACCGTAGACTGGTCAGGATCAATCGCAGTGATGAGGCCCTGCAGCGTCTTTACCCCATCCAGCTTTTCATAGCGCCGAAAGGGCATTAAGTAGTCTTGCTTCCACACCTGTGGTTGCGTCAGCCGCATGCCTAGTTCCTGGCCACTCACCAGGCAGGGCTTGGGGCTGATGCCGACGATATCGAAGTCCTTGCCCAGATTGATTGCCACCAGCAAACCGGTATCGCCAAAGCCCGCGATTACTACACGTTTTTTCAATGCACCATTCTCTATATCTTTGCCTTCTGGGGAATTCTCGTAATCGCGGATTGTGATGAGCAACGCGACATCCGGCGAGCGACAGCGTGCATGCCACGCTTGCTCAGAAGGCTAAGATATTCGCCGCGTGGCCTGCCCCCTGTCGCTCGCCTCACATCGCGCTATCGTCACAAACTTCGAATTCACTCCGCTCGAGTTCCCGAAGGGATGAACCCTGAAGAGCGAATATCTTAGCCTACTGAGCGATCAGGGTTCATCCCTTCGGGAACGTCGAATCGATATAACCGAATCGGGTCGTGGCCAGCCTCAGCGCATCCCCAGTACATTTTTCATAAAATGCGTACCAAAGCGGCTGATGCGTTGCGCGGCGATGGCCAGCGGGCTCTGGTCGAGGTAGTTAACCTGTACCATACGACGCTCACCCACAAAGCGGGTGTGGCCGTGCCACGAATGGTTGGTGCGGCGAAAAGCCAGCAGTGTGCCTCCTTGGGGAGATACCTGAGCTGCGTAGTCTTCAATATCATTCGCTGACCGCAGCAGGCGCAGCTGGCCGTCCTGATGCTCCCACTTTTCATTGAAGTAGACCAGCACAGTGAGGACCTTGCTCTTATGATCGGTGTGAATATTGCCATCGGTGCGTTCGCAGAATTTACGCACGGTCACGGTCGTCGGCAGGGTGGCCAGCCCCATATCGAATTTCTCGCCCAACACGGCGGCCAGTGACGGTCCGCGCAACTCGTCCATTAGCGCTTCGAACGCCGCGCCGTAAGTGAGGTTTTCCAGGGCATGGTTGGCGGCCGATTCTATTGCGGGATAGTCCGCATTGACACACTCCAGTGCAGCAGCGCTGAGGGCGCCTGGCACCACCAGAAAGTCAAAAGGCTCGGTTTGTAGTTGCGCGGCGCGCAGTGCATCGATGTTGATCAGTGACATGGGGCTATTTTAGTACGCTCGTTGCAACTCCAGCAAGGCGGCGCAGCGCCAGAGGATGTTAATAGTGCGGTAAATCAAGACTTGCCCGCGTAGTGCGGGAGAGAGCGTTTTACGGTAACATTTCCCGCCTTTTCAGGCTGTTATCGAGGATGGTTCCGCACATGGCCGACAAGGCACGCGTCGTGGTACGCCAACTCATTATGCTGCTCTGCTGCTGGCTGCCCGCTGCACGCCGCAAGCGGATAGAGCGCTGGCTCCGCGGTCGCGAGGAGTTCAAGAAACTGCAGCGCAGTGACTGGGTGCTGATGAGTTGGGGCAAATCCGGCAGAACCTGGTTACGGGTAATGCTGTCGCGTGCCTATCAGCTCAAGGGCAATCTGGACGCCAGTGAATTGCTGGATTTTGACAACCTTAAGCACCGTGATCCGCAATTGCCTGCGGTGTTCTTCACCCACAATAATTATCTGCGCGATTACACCGGCAACCAGTATTCCAAACGCCACTTTCAGGGCAAGCGCATTGTATTGTTAGTGCGTGATCCCCGCGACGTGGCGGTATCGCAGTTTTTTCAGTGGCAATTTCGTATGCGCCCCAACAAAAAGTTCATCAACGATTATCCGCCGCATGGCACCAAACTGGATATCTGGGACTTTGTGCTGGACAAGGACGCAGGCGTGCCGCGTATTGTCGATTACTTCAACGGCTGGGCGCAGGCTATTCCCGAATTGCACAGTGTTCTCGTGGTGCGCTATGAGGATATGCGCACGGACCCCGCCGCGGTGCTGGCGAATATCCTGGCCTTTACCGGCACGGCGGTGACTGCTGCACAGGTGCAGGAGGCGGTGGAGTTCGCAGCCCTCGACAACATGAAAAAAATGGAACAGGAAACGTTTTTTAAGGGCAGTGGTGCCAGGGTCAAGGCCGCTGACAAAGACAATCCCGATTCCTACAAGACACGCAAGGCCAAGGTAGGCGGCTACCGCGACTATTTCACCGAGGTACAATGCCAGCAACTCGAGCAGATGGTGGCGCAGTTGGATCCGGTGTTTGGCTACGGGGGGCAGCACGCGTGAAACTGGCCCTGCAGAGCTTGCGCCAGGGCTGGCAGACGGGCCGCAAAAAACTTGCGCGGCGGATATTGCACTGGCGCATGCGCGGCCAGTCGGAAGCACAAATCCTTGTGGCCGAACGCCAACAACGCGGCGCGGAGCAGTTCGAGAAACTGCAGCGGGCGGACATTGTGGTGGTATCGTTTGGCAAGAGCGGCCGCACCTGGCTGCGAGTAATGATGTCCCACCTGTTCAGGGTCATGTACAAACTGCCCAAGAATGCGGTACTGGGCTTTGATAACTTTCATAACCTCAACCGTGCTGTGCCAAAAACGTTCTTCACCCATGACAATTACATCAAGGACTTCACCGGCGATAACCAAAGCAAAGCGCCGTTTTATGACAAGCAGGTGATACTGCTGGCCCGTGATCCCCGCGATGTTGCTGTGTCACAGTTTTTCCAGTGGAAATTTCGTATCAAGCCGACCAAGGTGACGATCAATAACTATCCACCCCAAGGCAGTGAGATCAGCCTGTTCGATTTTGTTATGGGCGACAGAGGTGGCAGTATGCAGACTGTGACGGACTACCTGAACTTGTGGGCGGCGGAAGCAGGCAAGATCGAGCGTTTTCACCTGCTGCGCTATGAAGACCTGCGCGCCAGACCGCGCGAAGAGTTGCGTGACTTGTTGGACTTCATGCGGGTGGATGCCACGGATGCGCAGGTCGATGCGGCGGTCGATTATTCCTCCTACGAAAACATGAAAAAAATGGAAGGCACGCAGCAATTGCGCCTGGCCGGTGGACGCATGATGCCCAGGGACAAAGACAACCCCGACAGCTTCAAGGTGCGGCGCGCCAAAGTGGGTGGTTATCGCGATTACTTTACGGATGCGGAAGTGGCGGCTATTGATCGTCGCGTGGTGGAGACGCTGCATCCGATGTTCAACTATAAGTAGCAAGCGTCTGTCGCTGGCAGACGTCCCGGCAGGGGGGTACCCTGATCGCTCAAAAATAGAAGGCATTCGCTCTTCAGGGTTCACCCCTGCCGGGACTCTATCGGAGTGAGCTTAAAGTCTGCGATGTTCGCGCGATGCAAGGCGAGCGGCAGCGGAGGTTCGGGCCCGCACAAAAATAAA
>JANNXP010000115.1:0-35216 GCA_031409615.1 Haliea sp.
GCTGTTCGGCTTTGGCGACATCGTCGATGCCGAACTCGCAGACAATACCGACGTGCCATTGCTGCCGCCCAAGCGCATTGGCCTGGGCATCGATTGGGATCATCAGGGCCTTGCTGCCAATGTTTTGTGGATACACGCTTATGATCAGGACAACATCGCACCGTTTGAAACGCCGACACCCGGCTACAACTTGCTGAATGCGGAGCTGGCCTATACGGTGCCGACCACCAGTCAATTTGACTGGCAGGTTTATCTACAAGGCCAGAACCTGATTGACGAGGACATCCGTAACAGTACGTCCTACCTCAAGGACACGGCGCCACAGATAGGGCGTAACATCATTCTCGGGGTGCGGGTCTACTTCTAAACGCTAGGCCTGTTGTAACTTTCAGCGCCGCATTCGAATGCTACACACTCGCTTGCGGCGCTCAGACATGTAAGCCTAATTAATTGTTTTGATGAGCTTCAATGTACTTGCGCGTAATTCGTCTATGGCAGTGTCAATGTTATCCACATCAGACTGGATGCTTCCAACCCCTTCCCAGCTATCTCTCCATACCTGTTTCAAATGCTGCGTTTTTTGCGGCAGAGGTTCAGGTAACAGCTCACCGAGATCACCTAGGGTAATCACATAAGTCCAGCCAACACGGGGGTTGCCTCTTTCTCTGTCCTGATCATAGTGCCCGAGATACACCAACGCTTTCAGCTCGCTCAGGGTGGAGAGCAATTCAAAAGCCGCCACGCGCGTATTATTGTTCACTTCGTTGCGTTCGTTGCGCCACGTGTTGTACGACAGGCTGGCAATCGCTATCGTCAGACTGATGATGGCGACGGCATGGCGCGAAAGTTGCGACCTTATGCTCTGTGCTGCTGGCTCACTAGTATTCATCATGATGTCACTTTCCTTGTTGCGGTTTCAATGTCACTGGTTGCCCTGGTTTGACTTACGTCATTACGCAACTCAGACGGTGTCGTGTTCGACCAGCGCTTGAACGCGCGGCGAAAGTTGGTGGTGTCACTGAATCCCAACAGACAGGCGATTTCAGCAACGGGCAAGGTTGTCCCAACCAGATACTCATGCGCCAGGCGGTAACGCATCTGATCCAGCAGCTGCTGGTAGCGGCTGCCCTCATGCGCCAAACGGCGTTGCAGCGTACTTTCACTCATGTGCAACTGTTGCGCGACACTGGCGGCCGTGGGGAATTCTGAACCGGCCTGCAGTAAGACCTGTTGCACACGCTCACTTACCCGACCGCGGCGACTGTCCAGTGCCGACAGGCGATCGCACTCGCGGCGAAAGATGTCCTGTGCGACCGGGTTGGCCGTGGAGATGGCAATGCCCAGGCTCGCTGCGTCGAAACTCAGCGCGCAGCGAGCACTGTTGAATTGCACGTCCAGCCCGAAGATCTGGTGATATTGCGCGGCGTCGTTGGGCGGATGGTAGTCCAACTCCAGCCGGATAGTCGCAGTCCTGTCGCCGATCAACAGGCTGCCACTGTGGATGATGGCGGCGAAAAGTACTTCGCAATAAAACCGTTCCAGATCCAGTGGCAGATGGGTGGCCTCTACCAACACATCTACCCTGCCATCGTGCTGCTGTACCTCTATATGAATGCTGGGGAGTATGGCGCGGCTATAACGAATCAATAGTTTGAGTGCGTCACCGACCGTGGCACTGGTCATCAAAGCGTAGCCAAATATGCCCTGCGACGAGATATTGATATGCGAGCCCAGTCGCAGTCCGAACTGTTTATCATGCGACAACTCGATGGCATTGCTGGATACAGCGTCCATTTGCTTGGCGCTGACACTGAACTCCGCCTGCGACTGGATGGATTCCAGCCCGGTGTTGCCCAGCAACTGACGCTCGCTGACGCCCTGGTCTGCCAGCAGTCCGATCATGGTAGTTAAGTAGTAGGCATGCATGGTGAAGGTATTTAACCCTAAGAATGACTGTTTATAACCCTGTATTTGATGGTATTTGACCCCTTTGTATACCCTGTTGTCAATTACGATCATTCCATCAGTCATCCACCCGACTTTTATGGAGAACCGTTATGGAATCAGCAGTCGCGCAATCCGCTACCCAATCGAGCACGCAATCGAGCACACCGAGCGGAGTGCAGATTAAACCCCGCAATCGTTCCCACGATATCGCCGGCGCACTGCACGGTGAATGGCTGGACGACAACGCCTTTCTCACCGCGTTCTTTAACGGCATGTCGATCGCCTTCCCGGTCGGTGAAAAGTTCTTTATCGACAGCGTGCGTCACTACGCCGACCAGATAACGGACCCGGCCCTGCAGGAGAACATCAAGGGCTTCTGCGGCCAGGAGGGCTTTCACCGGCGCGAGCACCAGCGCTACAACGAGACACTGTGCGCAGCGCGTGGCTACGACCTGGAAAAACTCGAAGGCACACTCACGCGGCGCCTCAACTGGGCGCAGAAAAATCTATCACCCCTCAAAAATCTGGCGATTACCGTGGCCATCGAACATTTCACCGGCGTGCTGGCAGAACTGTTGTTAAGCTCCGGGTCCATTATGGACAGGGCCGAGCCTTCGATGCGTGATCTCTGGCGCTGGCATGCCGCTGAAGAAATGGAACATAAAGCGGTAGCGTTTGACGTTTACAAGGCCGTCGGCGGGACAGAAGAACTGCGCGTGGCCGTCATGCGGCGCGTGTCAGTGCTGATGAGCATAGAGCTCACCAGGGCACTGTTTTATATTCTCAAAAGAGACGGCCAGCTGTTCAACTTCAAATTGTGGCGCGCAGGATTAGCGGGGCTCTTTGGCAAGCAGGGTGCGTTCAGCGGCGGGTGGTCGCCTTACAAGGCCTTTTATACCCACGGCTTTCATCCCTGGCAGCAGGATACTCGCGCATTGCTTGTACAATGGTCAGCGGAGCCGCAACTGTTGAGTACCTGAGCATGAAGAAGCTGGCCATCGCTATTGCCATCATCGCCGTGGCTGCCTTCATTGGCTGGAAGCAGTTTAGCGCAGCGCCTGTTGCCAGGATGGTGCCTGACGATGGCGGTACGCGGTGGCATCCACAGGGCACCCCGGTCGTGGGCGCGTTTGACGAGCACATGGCCACGCCCATCACCTTTCGCACCATGCACGTGGGCCTGAATAACAGCGACCAGATTTGGACGGCTACCGCACCGGAACAGGAGCTGGCCTGGGTCGCAGAACAGGACCTGTTTGTCCCCGAGGGGCCCACCATGGATAACCTCGGGCAGATCTACTTCAGCCCACTGTACCCGCTCGAAGATGTGAGCCTGGTGGTGCTGGACCCGGCAAATGGTAAACGCCTGTGGACGCTGCCCAACAAGGGCGATCGGCAGGGAGCAGGTGCACCACTGATTCTTGATACACCGAACGAGCCGAATGCGCAGGCCATTTATCACGCAACCTATCACTGGGCCTGGGCCGTAACGCCGCAGGGCAAAGTGCTATGGCACAAACCCACCGGCCTGCGTTATGCAGGCGCGGACGTGCCGCATGCCTGGGGCGTCAATTACATACCGCATCTGGATGCGCTGACGGTAGTGACCGGTAATGGTGAAATAGCGGTGCTGGCGCGCACCACCGGCGAACCGCTACTAGCCGCGCCCTTTGAACTGCCCGGCATGACCGCCGCAGCGACAGCCAAAAAAATGCCTTCAAAATGGATTCTGCAACGCGGCGACCGGCTGGCCGAGGAACGCTTCGGCAAAATGCCCCTGCCCGATGGGTTATTTTCCGCCATGGTGCGCATTATTTTTGGCGCGGGATCCGAGGTGTCCAACTTTTATGCCGTTGACCCCAATAGCGGCAGGCTGTTTGTCGCGGCCACCGCACCCGATGAGGTAGACGGCAGTAAGGATGGCGTCTCTGCCAACGGCGCGATCTATGCGCTGGATCTGGTCCCCAACGGCGATAAGCTATCCATGGTCATTGCGGCGCGTTTCGACTTCGACGGTGGCACGGGTTCCACACCCACAGCGAGTAACGATGGCCAGCGCCTGTATATCTCGGACGAGAATGGCAACGTCTTGGCGCTTGATCGTGACCTGAAGGAAATCTGGCGCATCAATGTCGGCGACCAGGTCGCCGCGTCAGTAGCCGTGTCAGCGGACAATCGAGAGCTGTACGTGGTAACGGGTAGCGATGTGTTCAAGCTGTGGGACAAGGGCGATCACGGCGAGCACGCCTGGAAAGCCCAGCTCGATGTGTTCCCGGATCACACCAATGTGAACGCGCTGACACCGACTATTACCGCCAACGGTATCGCGGTGTCTATTGGCGCCAGCCGGGAACTGGGTGGCAATTCACTCTTGATGGAAGCCGGCTTTGGTTTACTCGACCGTGATACCGGCAAAGTACGCGGGTTCGTGCAGGGCGTGGAGGAGGGTATCGCCGTGACGGTGGTAGCGGCTGATGGCGGCTTCACCATTGCGCATTCACCGGTGCGAAGGCTGGGCAGCAAGGCCATCTTTGGCGAGCGCATCTCACCGATTCTCGGCGGCATTGCTCGCTATAAACCCAGCAACTATGCACGTCTGGCGCGCGAAGCCAGTTGCGCTGCCGCCGATATAGCAGCGCGCAGTACTGCACAGCAGGGCATGCCGGGTTATGACGCGGCGGCACAGCAGTGGGATGACAGGCAAATCCGGGCTTTAATGACACAGGCGTCAGACGCACTGGCCAAAACAGAATTTGCTATGCCCATAACAAGCCCGGCGTTATGGTGTGAGCGCCTGACGACGACTCATTGAAATAGCGCTCCCCGGCCTTGGACAACATCCAAGCTGCAGGAACGCTTGGCGCAATGCAGATTGGGTGGCTATAGTCTGGTATGTCTTGTTCGGAGTGGGCTTATGAAAACGTTGTTGCGCGTCCTGGTGATGTTACCCGCTGTGCTGTTCGTGGTAATGGGTCTGCGCTGGATCACTGACCCTGCGGCTGCCGCCACCGCACTGGGTATGACACTCATGGACGGTGTGGGGCGTAGCTCCCAGATCGGTGATGTCGGCGCACTCTTTCTCTCCATGGGCATGATGATGCTGCTGGCCCTGATCACTGCAAGGCGCAGCTGGTTTTACGCTCCGGCGTTGATGCTTGCGCTGGTCGCGGTGTTGCGATTGCTGGCCTGGCTGCTGCACGGTGCTGCCCTCGCGCTGGACATGATTATGGTGGAAGTGGTGGTTGTAGGGATTTTGCTGTTTGCCTCGTCCCGGCTCGCACCACGAAATTAGATGCGACATATCGCGAGGTTATTCACTGGCAGGTCTGTTGTGGAAATGATTTGGAAAGGGTCGAGTGAGTCAGATCGGTCGAGCGGGCTCGGCCGCCGGGTGGGCCAATCGCCCGCTTCCCCGATACTCGCTGACGATTTGCACACCCGACACCCGATCCCTCATTCCGTGCTATCACTCGGACCGATGTTTCATACAGTGACAGGTGTAAGGATCCGGTTGGGAAGGCCTTTTCGAATACGAGTATCGGGTGGCCCGCATAGGGGAAGCAGGCGAAAAAGCTTTCCCGGCCGGAGCCGATTGCAGCAATGAACGGAAAATTTCAGCATTGCCACGCTGGTTCGAGAGAGTCTTTTTGCTCGGGCGTACTCACGCGATATCTCCTCGCACTGCTGCTGTCCGTACTATGCACCGTGCAGGGTACGGCAGCGCAGGCCGCCAGGCCCAATATTGTCCTGATTCTCGCCGATGACCTGGGCTTCAGCGACATCGCGCCCTACGGCAGCGAGATTCAAACCCCGTCGCTGACGGCACTGGCCGAACGCGGTATCCAGTTTACCAACTACCACACCGCCGCCAGCTGCGCGCCGACGCGGGGCATGCTGTTGACCGGCGTCGATAGCCACCGCAACGGTGTGCCGAATATTCCCGAAACCATTCCAGCGGAACAGGCGCAACACGCCAACTACCAGGGCACCCTCTCGCACAACGTGGTGACAGTATCCAGCCTGTTGCAGGATGCGGGCTACCACACGTATATGGCGGGCAAATGGCACCTGGGTAAATCCCCGGATCTACTGCCGTTTCGTCGCGGCTTTGAACGCACAGTGACCATGGCGGATACGGGCGCGGATAACTGGGAGCAGAAACCGTATATCCCCATCTATAAGAAAGCCAACTGGTTTGCCGATGGGGAGCCGTTTGACTTACCGGAGGACTTTTACTCCTCGCGCTTTCTGGTCGATAAAACGATTGAGTTTATTGCTTCCAACGCGAGTGACGGCAAGCCCTTTTTCGCCTACCTGCCCTTTCAGGCGGTGCACATACCGGTGCAAGCGCCACAGGAATTCACCGACAAGTATATGGGTGTGTACGACGCGGGCTGGGAAGAACTGCGCAAGCAGCGCCAGGCGCGGGCTAAGACGCTTGGCATTGTCCCTGCCGACAGCACCATGGTGACGATGTCCACCACCAATGACTGGGACTCCTATACCGCGCAGGAGCAGCGCTACCATGCCAAGCGCATGGCCGTGTACGCCGGCATGATAGATGCGATGGATCATCATATCGGGCGTCTGGTTGACTACCTGAAGAGTACCGGCCAATACAACAATACCGTATTCATCTTCACCTCCGACAATGGCAGCGAGGCCTCCGGCGGGGACGAGCCGCGCGCACTCGCCATGCAGATCAGCCTGGGCTTGCAGGGCTACAACAATGATTACGAGTCGCTGGGACTAAAAGGCAGTTTCAATACCATTGGCCCCAGCTTTGCCAGTGCCGCTGCCGCACCGCTGGCCTACTACAAGTTCTACGCCGGAGAAGGCGGCATGCGCGTGCCGCTGGTGATCGCCGGGGCATCGATTCCTGCCGCGCCGCAACTGTCCAACGCGTTTGCCTATGTCACTGACATTACGCCAACCATTCTGGACATGGCCGGGGTCGATCCACCGTCAAACCGTTACGGCGGCCGACCGGTTGAACCCGTGACGGGACGCAGCCTGCTACCGCTGCTGCGCGGCGACGTTGCGGCGGTATACTCGCCAACGGATACCATCGGCTATGAATTGGGTGGCAATGCCGCGCTGTTTCAGGGCGACTACAAGATTGTCCTGAATATTCCTCCTGTTGGGGACAATGCATGGCATCTGTACAACATCGTTACCGATCCGGGTGAAACGCAGGACCTGAGCGCGAAGATACCAGAGCGCATGCAACAAATGCTTGGCCATTACCAGGCCTACGCTGCAGATAACGGTGTGTTGCCTATCCCTGCGCATTACAACGCGACAGCGCAGGGTGTATTCAACGGCGTGCTGGATCGCTTTGGCGGGCAAATCCTGCTGGGGCTGCTGGCCTTTGTCACCCTGGTACCGTTTTGTATTGCCTACCGTTCACGTAGAACGTGAGTTCAACCGGGAAATAGATTGGCGGCAGTTTCCTACTTCTACTATTATTGAGATGCTCCTGGGAATTCAAATTCCCATCCGTTCACAGAAGTATAGATCTCCCTTAAGGAAGTACTCGCGATGAACTCTCTCCGCAAAGCACTGATCATATCCACTACCCTACTAGTCATTTCACCTCTGACCGGATTTTGTAGCAATAGCGACCCGATTAAAGCAGCGGAACAGGCCGACCAGAAGGCCGGTATTGCCGCACTCGGCATCGCGGAAACAAGGACCATCGCCGAGGAGGGCTTTATTTACGGCCTGCCGATCGTGATGAACTATGCGGTGATGTACGAGTATGCCGTGGATAAGAATTCCGTACAGTTCAAGGCACCCTTTAACCAGATCAATAACGCGGCGCGCGTCTTTACCTGGGAAGACACCACTATCGTTACACCCAACAGCGACACGCCCTACTCCATGGCCTGGCTGGATCTGCGCGCGGAGCCGATCATCCTGTCGGTGCCGGCAGTGCCAGCACCGCGCTACTACTCGGTCCAGCTGGTGGACGGTAACACGTTCAACTACGGCTATATCGGCAGCAGGGCTACCGGCACGGAAGCCGGAGACTACATGGTGGTCGGCCCCGATTGGAAGGGCGTGCCCCCGCCCGGCATCAAGCAGACCTTTCGCTCCAGCACCCAGTTTGCACTGACCATCTTTCGCACGCAGCTCTTTGACCCCGCCGATATGCCGAACGTCGTGGCTGTCCAGGCCGGTTACAAGGTACAGCCACTGTCAGCCTTTCTGGGGCAACCCGCCCCACCGGCCGCACCGGCTGTCGAGTTTCCCAAAATTGATAAGGCTATGGTGAAGGCCAACTTCTTCGAGTACCTGGATTTCGCATTGCAGTTTGCACCAGCGGGACTGGAAGAACAGGCAATCCGTGCGAAGCTGGCCAGCATCGGGATCGGTCCGGACACGACCTTTGACTTCAAAGATCTTTCGCTGGAGCACAAAGCCGAACTACTGCTAGGCATGAAGCAGGGCAGTGACAAAGTCGACAAGTACCTCGCAACACAGGTAACGACCGCCAATGGCTGGGGACTCAGCGATCCCTTTGGCGACCGCGTTTTTTTCAACGGCGATTGGTTGAAGCGCGCCGCCAGCGCCAGGGCCGGCATCTACGGTAACGATACGGTTGAAGCAACGTATCCAATGACGCGCAAGGATATCGAGGGCGACACGCTCGACGGTAGCAAGCAAAACTACACACTGACGTTCCCGGCCTCACAACTGCCGCCGGTCAACGCCTTCTGGTCGGTGACCATGTACGACGGCAAGACGCAGTTGCTGATCAAAAATCCGATCAACCGTTACCTTATTAACTCACCGATGCTGCCACAGATGAAGAAGGGCGAGGACGGCTCACTGTCCATCCATATCCAGCAGGATTCGCCGGGAGCGGATAAGGAATCGAACTGGCTACCTGCACCGGATGGCCCAATCTATCTGGTCATGCGCCTGTACTGGCCGAAGACCGAAGCACCCTCCATTCTTCCGGTGGGAACCGGCACCTGGAAACCACCGGGTATCGTGAAGGCGCCGAAATAGCCGCCGCCCTTACCGCGATTGAAGAGAACGCTACCTATGTCAGTAAAGATCGGAACGCCCCTGAGCCCTGAGGCTCGGAAAGTGTTGTTATGCGGTGCCGGGGAGTTAGGCAAGGAAGTCGCCATCGAGCTGCAACGCCTGGGCGTCGAAGTGATCGCGGTGGACCGCTACGCCAATGCTCCTGCCATGCAGGTTGCCCATCGCTCCCACGTGATCAACATGCTCGATGGGCAAGCGTTGCGTGCCGTTATCGAAATGGAGCAGCCCGATTTAATCGTGCCGGAAATCGAAGCCATTGCAACCGCAACACTGGCCGAACTGGAAGACGAGGGCTTCACCGTCATTCCTACCGCAAAAGCCACGCAGCTGACCATGAACCGTGAGGGTATTCGTCGCCTGGCGGCGGAAGAACTGGGTCTGAAAACCAGTGCGTATCAATTCGCGCAAACGAAAGAGGAATATCTACAGGCCGTAAACGACATAGGCCTACCCTGTGTGATCAAACCCATTATGAGTTCCTCCGGAAAAGGCCAATCACTGCTGCGCCACGCGAGTGAGATCGACACGGCCTGGGACTATGCGCAGGCGGGCGGTCGCGCCGGAAAAGGGAAAGTCATCATCGAGGGTTTTGTGGATTTCGATTTTGAAATCACCCTGCTCACCATTCGCCATCGCGATGGCACCTCTTTTTGCGCACCCATCGGGCATCGTCAGGAAGGTGGCGACTACCAGGAATCCTGGCAGCCGCAGCCCATGACGGCAACCGCATTATCCGCCGCACAGGCGATGGCGGAGAAGGTGACTTCGGCCCTCGGCGGTAAGGGCCTATTCGGCGTGGAACTCTTCATTAAAGGCAATGAAGTGATATTCAGCGAAGTCTCGCCGCGCCCCCACGATACCGGGCTGGTCACGCTGGTTTCACAGGATCTGTCGGAGTTCGCCCTTCACGCACGGGCCATTTTGGATTTACCGATTCCGATGATTCGCCAGCGCGGACCCAGTGCATCAAGCGTCATCCTCGTATCGGGCGAAAGTCACAACGTTCAGTTTGGCAATCTGGATAAGGCTCTGGCGATTGCCGACACACAGCTGCGTCTGTTTGGCAAACCGGACGTGTCCGGGTCGCGCCGCATGGGCGTGGCGCTGGCCGTCGCAAACACGATTGAGCAGGCGCGAGAGAATGCCAATGCGTGTGCTACTGCGGTGACCGTTGAATTGTAGCGATGGGATAACATACAGGAGCTGTATCTGTGCCAGTTCGAGCAGGGTTGTGCAGGTGTTATATGGACGAGGTCGTATACATAAATATTACATGGCCAATCGGAGTACATAAGTGAACTGGGACGCAGTAGGAGCTATTGGTGAGATTGTTGGAGGATTAGCGGTTTTCATTACTCTCGTCTATCTGGCACTACAAATCCGACAGAACACGAGAGCTGTCCATTCTTCTGCATTGGATTCCACAGTCAATACAATCTGTATCGCCAGGCAGTCGATATATGAAAATGATGAGGTTGCCAGGGTCTACTTGAAGGGACCAGCCACACCAGAGGAACTGGATGATCTGGAGCGCTTGAAGTTCAGGCTTTTAGTTCGTAATTTGATGCTTTCGCAGTCAAATATCTTTGCTCAAACGAAGTTCTCCGACCTGCCAATTTCAGAATGGCAAGCTCAAATGACCATTATCAAGCGAGTAGTAGGCTCAGCTGGCGGAGCTTGGTTCTGGAATGAATTTGCACAAGAATTTGACGCAGAATTCAGGGCTGAAATAGATCGGATAATGAAATGATCATGTGGCAATGTAACAAGTCAGGGCTATGGACACCAAAACCCCTGCGCGGTTTCGGCGCGCGTAGCCTGAAGCGTTAATTGGCGTTTGCAATAATGAGTATAAATTTCGAAAACAGTGACGGATCTCCCGTCAACGAGTTTTGTCATCAGTGCCGTGACTGGGCTGTCCAGCATCTAAGTCAAGTCGATGCCTCTCGTGGAAGAAAACAATTAGATTTAGGGGGTGAAACTCCAGCAATTTATTGGAAGAATGTCCACAGTGCATTCGAGCACCTACCTTCATGTGAAAGCTGTACCAGCTGGGTTAAATCGTTATACATAGAGGCTTGTCATAATCCTGTCGCATCGACGGCAAAGGAATTGTACGACCTGACCAAACTAAAGAATGAGGCAAAAACCAAGAAAAGGAAATCGGAGAAGGAACTTAGAGAGCGTGACGATAGATGTAATCAATACTGTTGCTCGTCTATGTTTAGAGCGGTGGAATTTGAAGATGGATATGCAGGATTAAAAATAGTGCTTAGCTGGTTTAGAGAGGAAAACAAATGGATTTTTACTTTGAAGGACTCCAAGACGGCGATGACTGATGCCGTATTTTGTCCTTGGTGTGGTGAAAAGCTGCCTGAGAAAGCTTTTGTGGAGTAATGTTTAATAATGCCGAATGAAAAGCCCTAGTTAGTGGACGAGGGGTGCCAATTGACAAGCACAGGCTGTTAGGACGCCAAAGCCGCTACGCGGTTTCGCCGCCCCGGCTGTGACCGTTATGAGTGAACGCCAGTGATCTCGCTTAGAGCCTTTAGAAAATCAGATGCCGAAGCGGTGCAGAACCTACTGAATGATATGGATGTATCGCGGTACCTCACATCTCGAGTGCAATATCCATACTCTGTGGAGCAAGCGATTTGGTGGGTGGAAGAAGGGAGTCACATTAATCCTACGTGGGCCATAGTAGCCAATTCGGCATTAGTTGGCTGTATTGGAATTGAGGCCGGGGCTTTCGACGAGGCTCATGCGGCAGAAATAGGTTACTGGATTGGCAAGTCATTTTGGGGTCTTGGGTATGGCTCAGCGGCATTGAAGAAAGTCACTGATGCAACCTTTAGCGAGGGGAAGATTACAAGACTAACCGCAGGAGTGTTTCATCCAAACAGCGCGTCTATGCGTGTCCTAGAAAAATGCGGTTATTCGTTGGAGGGTGTTTTCCTCAACGCGTACTGCAAACAGGGTACGTACTTCAACAAACACCAGTATGCGAAAGTTCACTCATAACAAGGCCGGGAAAAATCGTGCAACGAGTTGCTCTGGACACGCTACACTAGCCCCCCCCTCGCCTATGCCGTTAAGGTTAGGCAACCTAAGAGAACTACATAATGTCCGTGACTTCTGAGCCCATTTGCCCCAAGTGCCAAACAGATCTCGTCAAGCGCTCTCGGCGGGCAAGTCTCATCGACTACTTGATGAGTTCATTTTCTGTCTATCCTTTTCGATGTCAGCTTTGTAGCCACAGATTCTATCGCAAGCAGAAAGGTGCCAAGTATAAAAGGATTGTTGATGATCGACGAGACTATGATCGCCTTCCAGTCGATCTTCCGACAACGTTCAGCAGCAAGACTTTCAATGGTCAAGGCTCTGTCCGGGAGATTTCTATTGCAGGCTGCTCACTTCGCACAGATACGCCGCTTGAAGTGGGGGATATCTTGCGCATTGAACTGCAGCTCCCGAATGAACCAGACCCCGTCAGTGTCGACATTGCCATTCTGCGGAGCGTCCACTTTAATCATGCAAGGTTGGAGTTTCTCGAATTTCCTAGTGGGGACAAGGAGCGGCTACAACACTGTCTGGCTGAGCTGATTTCTAACAACTCGTCACTGAAAGCCTAACCTGAAACCAGGCTTGCCGGATCAGTCGTTCAACCCGCAGCGAGCTCGTATTGCCTTCTGCTCTCTCAAAAACGTCGTTTGCTTGGCTGGAGGAAGTCGCTGGCAGTTTACTATGTGAGTCACAGTCGGCCCTTTCCCACCAACAAGCCCTAATCGTGACAGGGATTTGGTAGACTGGATATTGAATGTCAATCACCTGGTGGCGACGCACAACATGAAAACGAATATCGGCCTGTTTCTTAAAAAGCGCGCGGAGATTTGCCCAAACCGCGAAGCATTCGTGGAATTCGAGCGCAACCGCCGCTTTACCTTTGCCCAACTCAATGACCGCTCGAATCGCGCAGCCAATGGCCTGCTAGCTATCGGTATTCGCCCTGGCGACCGGGTCGCCACTCTGCTCAAAAACAGTATTGAATTTGTAGAGACCTACTTCGCCGTCGCCAAGATTGGTGCAGTCATGGTGCCGGTCAACTGGCGTTTGGTGGCTGCAGAGATCGCCTTTATTCTGCACGACAGTGGCGCCAGAGCGCTGGTGTATGACTCCGATTTTGATGAGGCCGTCAACGCCCTGCACGACGGTGCGCACGGGGCGCTACCGGTGCAGCAGTGGCTACGTCGCGAAGACGGCGATGTGGGGGCACCCCAATGGGCGCTGGATTACGAGCAGTTCCTCGGCGCATCCACCACAGAAGAACCCATAGTGGGCGCGTGGGATGACGATAACCTCTTCATTATGTACACCTCGGGCACCACGGGGCGGCCCAAGGGGGCGGTGCACAGCCACACGGGCATGCTCTGGTCACAGCTGACCAGCATGTCCACCTCCGACATGCGCGGCGACGACCGATTTCTGCTGGCGCTACCCATGTTTCACGTAGGCTGCCTCAGCCCGACTTCGTTACTGGTACACCGCGGTGGCACTGGGATCATCATGCGCGAACTCGACCTGGCGACAATGTTTCGTTGTATCGAGCAGGAGAAAGTCACGATATTCATGGCGGTACCTGCGCTACTCCAGTTCATGCTGATGACGCCCCAGCGGCAGGAGCACGATATCTCCTCAGTGCGCTGGATCGCTACCGGGGCGGCGCCCGTGCCGGTCTCCCTGCTGCGCGAGTATGAGGAACAGGGCATTCGCATCTTTCAGGCCTACGGCCTGACCGAATCGTGCGGTCCGGGCACTCTGCTACTGCACGAGGACGCTGCGGCCAAGGTGGGTTCCTGCGGGCGTCCACAGATGCACACCGAAGTAAAAATCGTCGACAGTGCCGGCCAGACGATTCCCATGGGATCGGAGCAAGCCGGAGAGCTGCTGGTGGGCGGCCGGCACCTGATGAAAGAGTACTGGAATAATCCCAAGGCCACCGCCGAGACCTTGAAAGAGGGCTGGCTGCATACTGGCGACATCTGTACCTGGGACAAGGAGGGCTTCATCACCATCTGCGATCGCATGAAAGATATGATCATTTCGGGTGGTGAAAACATTTATCCGGCGGAACTGGAAAACGTGCTGGCCGGATGCCCACAGGTACAGGAGGCGGCTGTCATTGGTGTCGCTTCACAGAAGTGGGGTGAGACACCACTGGCCATTGTCGTAGCCGCTCCCGGTGCCACACCGACTGCTGAAAGCCTGAGGGCCTATTGCAAGGAACACCTCGCCGGCTATAAAGTGCCGCAACTGTATGAAATGGTAACGTCACTGCCACGCAACCCTTCGGGAAAACTATTGAAGCCGTTATTGCGCGAACAGTTTCCGGGACCGGCTCCCTTTTAGGTGCCCGCTCCTGCAGAGCGCTTGGGGCAACAACAGGATACAATGATAAAAACAGTAATTGGACGACGGGCATGAAGCCAACACAATCGTTATCGCGTGTACTGGGAATGCTACTACTGGTGCTTTACGGCAACTGGTGCAGTGCGGCCCAGCCGCTGCGCGCGCTGCTACTTACCAGTCCCGGCGTCTATCACAATTATGAGCAACAGACCTGGGATCTGGGACATGCCATTGCCGACCGCGCCAACGTCCGCTTCGACGTCTCGCTGGCTGAGTTGGACCGCTGGAGAACCACTGATTTCTCCGAGGGCTATGACGTTCTCATCTACAACATCTGCATGGCGGACAACCAGGATCATAAACTGATCGCCAACCTGCGCCGCCAGACCGAGGTGCTTGGCATCCCTGCCCTGGTCATCCATTGCACCATGCACTCGTTCCGCGAAACAGACCAGTGGTGGCCCATGTTCGGGCTCAAGACCACAGAACATGAACCGCTGCGCCCATTAACGCAGATGCAGGAAGCGCGACATCCCATTCTTAGTGGCCTGCCTGCTGCATGGACCTTGGCCAATGACGAGCTATACATCAACATCAAGTCTACCGCAGAGCCCTTGCTCAGCAGCATCGGCGCGGACGGCAAGTCACACACGACCACCTGGCTGGCGTATCAGGGTACAACGCCCATATTCGGCACCACCCTGGGACACAGTGAAGAAACCATGAAGGATCCGGCCTTCCGGCGACTCATCGCCAATGGCCTGCTATTTGTCACCGGTAACCTGACGGATGACGGCACCCCCAAGCCGGGCCTGGAGCCCGTCGGCGACGGCATGGATATCTTCGAGACGTTTTCCGCACCAGAGGGCGTAAAGTTCCTGGGCACAGAGGGCAAGGACTGTGCCTTCCGCAAGCTGGCGATCGCCGCTGCCCCGTGTTACCTGGGTTGTATTCTCAATCCCTTCGAGTGGGGCCCGGACACCCAGGCGTGCAAAAAAGCCTGCGAAATCGACCTGCCCTCATCGGATGCACTGATCGAGGCCTGCACCCCCAAGGCATGACAGGAAGGCCTGCCCATAATAAAATCAAGCTTGACTGTTTTAATTTACCTCTCCATACTGCGCGCCCAATTTGAAAAATGAGTTGCCCCCCCTTTCTGCTCTGGCACCAGGAGCGAGCGGGGGAGCAGATCTCGGCCTACATTGATCGAAGACGACTAAAACCATGCAAGAATTTCAAGGACGCGTTGCCGTAGTCACTGGAGCCGCCAGTGGCATTGGATTGGCGTCCGCCACACGTTTTGCCGAAGAGGGCATGCAAGTGGTGCTCGCTGATATCCAACAAGACGCCCTGGATTTGGCGGTTACAACCTTGCAGCAAGCGGGACACGATGTCATCGGTGTGCGCACGGATGTTAGCAAATTTGATCACATACAGAGTCTGGCCGACCGGGCCATTGCCACCTACGGCAAGGTTAACATCCTCCATAATAATGCGGGTGTGCTGCGTGCTGGAACCATGGAAGAACTGACACTGGAGGATTGGCAGTGGGTGCTCAACGTCAATCTGTGGAGTGTTATTTATGGCATTAAGGTGTTTCTTCCGCTGCTCAAGCAAGCGGGCGACGGCCATATTATCAATACCGCCTCGACTGCCGGTTTGCAGGCCACGCCCAGCATAGCGCCCTACAATGTCACCAAGTTCGCGGTGGTCGGCCTGACTGAGACGCTGAGACTGGAACTGGATGGTGCAGGTAGCCCGATCGGCGCCTCGGTGCTCTGCCCTGGCTCGGTGCAAACACGGATTTGTGAGAGCGATCGCAACCGGGAAGCATCGGGCTTCGCCGCGGGCCAGGCGTCGCCCACAGATCAAGGTTTTAAAGACCTGGCCGGCTCCTTCATTGAAGCCGGCATCGCACCGGCCGAGGTGGCAGGGATGATTGTCGCCGCTATCAAAAACAATGATTTCTGGATTCTGACTCACCCGGCGTGGAAAACCGTGCTGCAGGAGCGCATGGACGGCCTGGTCAAAAATCAGCTGGTTAGCGGCTTTGGTGGTTGAGAGATAAACCCACTATGTGTCAGTACATTTTACACACAAGGCACACTATTTTTGCAGATCGGTCGCAACTTATTGATTTCATAGGATGGGCACAATTCTTGCTGTGTAAAATCGTGCCGAAGAAAACACTAACAAACAGGCATTGCCCGCCGCAGATGATGGCTATTTTCTAGTCGCTATCGCCGAGCAAACCATAACTCACGCAAACTCACGCAGGAACCGCACCGTGGCAACAACTGTCCGCACCACTCAGTTAATGCCGCGTCTGATTTCGCTGACCACAACCCTTGGCAGGTACCCAATGAATGTCGCAAAAATTGTCTCTGTAGCCCTACTCCTACTCATTATTCAAGGCTGTAAGATCACGCAGGTGGTGCCGGAAGGCGGACACATCCAATCCCGGACCGGACTCAATGATTGCGCGAGCGGGCAGACTTGCGTCATTAACGTTCCTGGAACCGTGTTCGCGGATACGTTCACTGCCGTTCCCGCTGCCGGCTACAAGTTTTCTGGATGGAAGCATAATCTTTGCGTTGGCAAGACAACCCCGTGCGCATTAGAAGGAATTCCCACAAGCTTAACCAGCCTTAACAATGATTTGCGCTTGGAACCGATTTTCGAAATCGAGTTGTTGGGCCTACTCCCGCAGAATACCCGCGGTGTGCTCCAGTTATTTCCCCGGGCGACCGGGGTGATGAGTACCAACGTAGAGAGCGTGACCTGGGGCACGGGACCTCTGCAGATACTGGAAAAATACAGCGCGGGAATGGATATTACCGGTGCAGCTCGGCGCCTGGTACTCGCGCAGCTGGCCGATGCACAGGATCAATTCCTGCTTGTGGCGCGGCTTGAGTCATTAGACGTCGAGACACTGACAGCAGCCGTCAGCCTGACAGCGGCCGGAACTTATCAGGGCTTTCCGCTGCAGGCCTTGGACGGCACTGACCTGCAGTTAGCCAGACTGGACAGCCTGACCCTGGCGATAGGTCCCCGCGCCGCGCTGGAGCGCGCGCTGGATTCGTACACGGGAGCAGCAGCCACCATTGAATCCGGCCCTCTTGGCGGTGACTATACGCGCGGCTTAAAGCTCGGGACACCCAACAGCTTTATCTACGGACTGCCCGCTCTGTATGGCCCGGTGGCAGCTCCCGGAAACGGCGCTGCCAGCCTCAACCAAGCCCGCGTTGTGAGCGCCTCATTCAGCGTATCGGGTGATGTGCTCTCGGGCTCGCTGGCATTTTTCACCAACAATGCGGATACTTTTGTCGCCAAGTTGAAGCAAGAACTGACGGGTTACACGACGCCGCCGGTCAACGCCTATTTTGGCACCATCGCCCTCGTCGATCTCAATGGACTGTCGGTCAATAATGATGTCAGACCGCTACTCAAGACATTGTTCCTGGACATGGACGCCGTGGATTATGCTGCGACGGTGGTGCACGGCGGCGATGCTCCGTGGTTGAACTTCCAGGTGGGCGAAGACCCCGGCGCCATCTTTGTCAACTACGAGTTTAAGGGCGAAGCCGAACGCACTGCCTTTGAAATCGCGCACCTGCCTGCCGGCTTCAAGCTGGCCCCGATTCCTATCGTGGCGGGTGAAACACCGCGCTACTTCATGGTGCAGAACATGTACCAGTCAAGCGGTGGCCTGGTACAAGGCGCCCGGTCCGAGTGGTCGGTGTTCGTTGAAGACCCGGAAGACCCCACTGAGCCACGCTTCTTTGTGCTCGACCCACAAGCGGCCACGCTTTCGGCGGACCCGGTTAATTTAATTACTTTGGGATCTCCGGTCACACATGAGCTGACAGCAACGGCTATTGAAAGCTATATAGGTCGAATAGACCCGGGCACGCAAATGGAGACGGAGACCTTTTATTCGTCCATCAACTGGCCCCAGTCGCCCGAAACCCGAGTGGATCTTGACCGCGGGTTCATGGCGACCAACGACTACGTATTCTGGGGCGGTGCAGTCGCTGATCGCATTCTTTACAACACGACCGCACAAAACCCCGAAGTGGTGCTAGTCGATCCGAACCAGTTTACCGTTAGAAATAACAGCCTCTGGACCGGCTTTGTGAATGCGGAACCGTTGCATGCGGTGGTTTACCTCAATCCCCAGGAAATCGTCATTTCGCCCTGGTGGAACCTGGATGCGGCCTACCTGGATATCACCCCGACATGGCGGCAGACATTGATCAACTTCAAAAACAACTTTTACCCGGGACTGGTGCAGGGCAATGCCCGTTCAGCCATACGCGGCCAGGGCTTGGTGCCTGCTCCGTTCACTACTGCTGACTCTATGCCCACTGCGTATTATCATTTTTCCCTACTGGACCCCACGGGTCTGCTGAACGCCGTGGCGCCGCCGGGCACTCTCACTCCGACCCCTGTCGCATTGTTTGACGATGAGCCCGCTGACTATTACCTGACGCTGGCCGTTTCTAAGCGTGAGAACGACCCTTGCGGTACACGGGCAGAGTGGATTACCTATGTGGTCGGAAGCGGAGGGCGCCCCGAGAGCGTGCGGCTGGATACCTTGACGACGGACTCATGCCTTGACCCTGTGTCGCTGCTGGCCGTGGCGACGGAACTATCCCAGACCGTTAGTGGCAATATGCTTACTACGCAGCTATCTACGCCGTTTATACAGTTCGAGGCCACCGTAGACTTGAGCAGTACCGACGACGTGCTTACCGGAGCAGACTGGCTGGAAGCGGGCGATAGATCTTGTTCCCTGAACGGCATCTGCGACAAACTTTACTACGACGGCCACCTGGCTACGATACCGGCCAAACGTGCAGACACCGTCGCAACGGTCGTCACTACGATCGAAACGCCCTGGGATGATTATATCGACACCAGTTCAGGCCGAGCAGGCGTGCGTCAAAACCCGTCGCTGCAGGCGCTTAATCCGTGGCGTAATCTGCGCCCCTTTGCGAGCAGTGTCGCGGTGCCCTAGCCTGAATGCCTCCGGGGTGGGTTATATAGCCCACCCCGTATTGGCTTGGTATCGCCCTACCCCCAGTGATCGAGCTCGCTAAGGGCCCTGGTCAACTGATAATAAAATCAGGATTGACTGTTTTATTTTCAGCTCCCATAATTGCTGTCCAAATTGCTAATTGGGATCACCCGTGACGACACCCACCGCCAATGACCACCGCGCTCTAGCGGACATGCCGCTGTTTGACACTACAACGCTCAAATGCCCCTACCACTTCGATAAAACACTGCGCGCTACAGCACCTGTCTACCGCGACCCGGCGTCAGGTGTGTACGTGGTCTCAACCTACGAGCTGGTGCGCGAAGCACACAAGAATGATGCCGTATTTTCCAACGAGTTCATTCTGGCATTGGGTTCGGATGCCGCGCTCGATCCGGATATCAAAGCGGCCATGGGAAAAACCTACAACTTGGGCAAGGGTACGCTGCTGACGGTGGATGACCCCGAACACAAACTCTATCGCGATACCGTCAGGGATTTCTTCCTGGCCAAAAACGTTGAGCAATACAGGCCCTGGGTTAGCGACCTGGCTGACCGACTGGTGAGCGAGATTCCCGCCGGGCAGCCGTACAACTTTATCGAGAAGTTTTCCCGCCCGCTGCCGCTATCCATGATCATGCACGTGCTGGGCATACCATTGGAGATGTTTGACGCGGCCTTCAGGTGGACCGTGGCCAATGTCAACGTCCTGTCCCAGGTGTCAGACAAACAAGCCTTGCTGAACGCCCATGCCGCGGTGAAAGAGGAATATGACTGGTTTGTGACCGCGCTGGATGAACGCCGCGCCAATCCCAGGGATGACCTGCTCAACCTCGTGGCACACGCCCAGATTAATGGCCGCCCATTCACCATCGAAGAACAACTGGGCCACTGCACGCAGTTCCTGGTCGCTGGCAATGAAACCACCACCGCGACGCTGGCCGAGGGCATCCGACAGCTGTGCCTGAACCCCGAACAGGAAGCCGCCGTGCGCAACGACCGCTCACTCATTCCCAACCTGGTAGAGGAGACGCTGCGCCTGGCCTCACCCACGTCCAACATGTGGCGCATGACAAAAGTTGACCACACACTAGGTGGCGTCGATATACCCAAGGGCAGCATGGTGTTGCTGAAGTATTTCTCCGCCAACCATGACGAGGCCCTGTTCGATGCACCCATGGAGTTTGACGTGACGCGCGAGAACGCCAAGCGCCACATAGCATTCGGCTTTGGCACTCACGTGTGTATCGGTCAGCACTTATCCAAACTCGAAATGACCGTCGCGTGGGAGAAATTGTTTGCCGGTACCAGCGCGATGCGCCTTGACTGCGCACCAGAAGCGCTTGAATACATGCCCAACATACTGCTGCGTGGGCTAGAAGAACTTCCCGTTATTTTTGAAAAATAGGCGACGCGGGGTCGGGCGACGCGGGGTCAGCGTAAAAATCTCAGGCTTTCGCTTTGGGCGCGAGCTGGTCGCAAGGAGTTTTTACTCTGACCCCATTTACCCATTTACCGTGGCTAGATACCTTCCACCTGGTGCACCTGTTTCCAGATCAAGCCCGGGAACAGTCGACGCATGAACACACCGATTTTGGCATCGCGGGTCGGGTAGACAAAAAATTTGCCTTTCTTCAGGGCGGCCTCGATGGCATCAATCACGAGTTTCGGCGTAACCGGCGCGCCCTGACTCTCCAGCATTTTCGGCCAGACGGTGTCCCTGGCCTGCTGCAGCAACGGCGTGGCTACTGCGGGTGGGCAGACACAGGCAAAGCGAATCCCCGACTTTATATTCTCGTGGTACAGGGTCTCGGTAAAGGCCCGCACAGCAAACTTGGATGCCGTGTAGCCGCCCGAGTAAATCATCGGAATAATAGCAGCCATGGACGCGAAGCTGACGAAATCGCCATGGCCCCGTTGCAGCATGCCCGGCAGTACCGCCTGGGTGATATTCACCAGGCCGCCGTAGTTGATGGCCATCTGCTTGTGGATGACAGCATTCGCTTGCTCCACCAGCAGGCCAAAGGGCATGATCGCGGCGCAGTTGTACAGGCGCTCGATATGCCCAAGTTTTTCTTCCACTTCCCGCACGGCGGAGCACACCGCTGCGAAATCGGTTATGTCCACGGTCCAGCTGTGAATGCTGTCAAAGGTACCGATGGTCTCCGCCATGCCCGCTGTGTTCACGTCGAACAACGCCACCGTCGCCCCTTCGGCGGCAAAGCGCCTGGCAGCCTCGCGGCCCATGCCGCTGCCGCCACCGGTAATGAGTACCACGTTGCTGGTATCAGACATCTTGAAAATTCTCCAGAGTGACCTATTGCTGCGGTCGCAGTATAGCCGCTGTCGACAGCAGCGCGGGTGCTACCGCTTCGATTATCTGCACCTAGTTTAATAGAGCGTCCATATTGCCGGACATCATGTAGTGGGGCTGTACCAGATCGCAGAAGACCAGGCTCGCTCCTGAACAACCGGACGATGCTCTGCGGCGCAGCAGCCCTCATAACCTTTGCCAATAGTCTCGGGGCGGGCACAGTCCACACCAGCAGCGACACACATGCGCTGGCTCCAGCGACACGTGGGATTTTCCACGGCGCGTGAATAATAGTAAGCCCGCGCCGCAGGATCAAACTCCTTGTCCACCCATACCGTGCACAGCTCGGCAAATCCATGTCCACTGGTGGCGCAGGTTTTTGGATCGACGGCAGCCCCGTTGTCGGCAGAACCGGCCACATCCAGCACGCGCTCATGACGCACGCCGCCTTCATCGATCCAGCCTTTGATCACCTGCAGCCGCTGCAACGGTGTACCGGCGCTTTGCGCGGTGCCTGCATCCTGACTAGCGGCAACGAGAAAAGTAGGGTGTTGCCGCGCGTCCTGCGCGCCAGGTAATACCGAGCCCATCGGCACACCTTGGGCATAGGCGCGTTCAATCCGATCAGGGGATGCACACAGATCGGCGGGGAAATTCCAGCCGCCGAAAAAGCGACTGATTATACGTGGGCCGCTGGTGCCATAGGCCTCGCGGCGGCGCATGGCGTCAAACAGCGCATCGCGACTATTCTCCTGTGCCCACAACACGGCGAGCCCACCGGGGTTGTACTCCAATGTATCGGGCAGGCCCTGCGGCACACCATCACGCGCTGGCGTGCCTGCTCCGCCGTGCCCCAGAAACTGGTCCTCCTGCGCCGCGCCAGGTGTGCCCAGGTGCGTGTCGGTGCTGGCGATCACGCCGAACTGGTAGGGGTTTATACCCAGACCCTGTTCCAGTAAAAGCCCATCGACCAGCGCCTTGCGTATGAAGCCGGTAGCGGGAGTCGGGGGGTTGTTGAAACCGGCGATGTTGTCCTGCTGCAACTGCTCAAAGGCGCACAGTTCATCTTCACTGACCCCCGCCTCAAAGTAACATTCGGAGGCGCCCTTGTGTTGCATAATCTCCACCAGTGGCTCGAAGCGCGCGCGCATCGCGGCATACTCCTTGGTCATGGGTAGGCCATCATCCATCAGGCTGTTGAACATAAAGCCCGCACTCATGTTCGAGTTGTGCGGTATCACCAGGGAGTCACAGCCGTTCTCCCGCTGATTGCAGGTCTCATCCAGCGAGCCCCACAGGGCCTGCGCCGATGGCTCATCGATGAAACTGGCCGGTAACGGGGGCACCTCGGCATTGGCAAAGACGACATTGCGGTGCAGGTTACCGCCGCTGCGGGGATTCATACCCGTCCACTCGTAACCCACGAAAGTGGTGAACGCACACTCGCTGCTGCGATCATAGTAGCGCTCCGCCGCTTCCTGCATTTCCTGCCATGGCTGTAACGCCGCGCGCAGGCAAAGTGCATCATCCCTGCCACACAGTCCAAGGTGCGAGCGAGCTATCCCGGACATGGTATTGAACAGGTAGAAGGCCCCACGGGGCCAGTTGCGGTAGAGCTTGCACTCCCAAGCGTCGTAGCCCTCAACCTCCGGCGTATTGCACATGTGCACCTCACCGATCAGCTCGGCATGGTCGGACACCATGGCGAAATCGAGCGGCTGCGACAGCTGCAGGGAGCGCTGCGCAGTGCCCTCGTCGGTCCAGGGCTGAATGCCGATGCGCTCGCCGCGCGCAAACTGGTAGGCCTGCGCCGGTGTGGTGCGTGTACCCTGGGTGCTGGCATCCAGCGAGTAGCGTGTGTGGACATGCAGGTCGCCGAAGAATGCCTGCTTCAGCGGTGCTTGCGTCGTGCAAGGCTCGCGCTGCTCGGTGTAGGTGGGCACTGCCGTGGCACCCAGCGGTGACAGGGTCAGCGCTGTGAGTAACACCATTGCGTTGCACATCTGCTGCCCAGCGAAGAACCGCCTGCGGCCGCACTCCTGATCAGGAAACTCCGACAATCCCACTCCCCTCTGAGCAATAACGTCCAGCTCAGTTTTTTATCGTATTGCTTGTTGTTCACGGTACCGGCCCCGAATAAGGCAACCGGCAACCACCGTCCCGCATTAGACCACATCATAACGACATCATAACGACATCATAACGACATCATAACGACATCATGACTGCATCATGACTGCATCATAACCACATCATCAGTTGCTCGACCATCCTCACCATAGGGGCATAGTACCAAGCCACCTCTGGGTCGCGCTCAGGCACCTTATACTGCGCCCGCAGAGCCTGCAGGCGCTGCTTCAAATCGCGGGTGAGCGCGGCATATGCCGGCTTCCCGTACAGGTTGACCTGATCCGCTGGGTCTGTCACCAGATCAAACAATTCCCACTCGTCATTCTGGTAGTAATAAATGAGCTTGTAGCGCTCGGTACGCACGCCGTAATGACGCGCTACGCCGTGGAAACCGGGATTTTCATAGAAGTGATAGTACAGGTCGCGCTGCCACTTCTCTGGCGTCGGTGCAAACAAGGGCAGCAGACTGACGCCGTGCATTGGCTTAGTGGGGGTCACGCCCGCCGCCGCCAGCAGCGTCGGGGCAAAGTCGATATTCTGCACCAGTGCTTGCGACGTCGTACCGGGCTGGATGTGTCCGGGCCATTGCATTAGCAGCGGCACTCGGGAGGAGACTTCATCCATCCAGCGCTTGTCGAACCAACCGTTTTCGCCGAGGAAAAAGCCCTGGTCCGAGCTGTAGACGATGAGGGTGTTTTCCAGCAGTCCGTTCTGTTCGAGGTAGTCCAGTAGCCTGCCGATCTGCCTGTCCATGCTCTGCACCGAAGCCAGATAGCTTTTGATGTAACGCTGGTACTTCCAGCGCACGATATCCTCATCGCTCATGTCGGACTCTTCGAAGCGTTGATTGCCCTCGGCAAATGCCCGCTCCCACAAGGCGGTCTGCTCCGGCGTCAGCGTGTTCCCCCTACTCAGCTTGACGTCGTTGTCTGTCATGTAATCGGCAATGCGCATGCGCGCCTCGCGCCGCGCGCGGCTCAAACCCTCCACCGGGCGCAGCAGGGTGTCCGGTTCCTCTACCCTCGCCTCTTCGTCCCAGTGGCGCAGTTCCTCGGGGCCGGGCAACCAATCCCGGTGTGGTGTCTTGTGGCTGTACAGCAGGAAAAAGGGCTTTTCGGATGTGCGCGCCTGCGCCAACCAGGCCATGGACTTGTCGGTGACCAGATCGGCCACGTAACCCGTGGTTTCCTCGATACCGGCGGGACTCCTGAACGACGGATTGTAGTAGGTGCCCTGTTCCAGCACATTATTGATAACGTCCCAATGATCAAACCCTGTGGGGTCGCTGCCCAAGTGCCACTTGCCGATCATTGCGGTCTGGTAACCGGCTTGTTGCAGCAGACTGGGGAAGGTCTGCTGGGCGCCGTCAAAGGGGCCAGACCACTCGTTGCTGTAAAACCCGTTGGCATGACTGTGCAGGCCAGTCAGCAGTGTCGCACGACTGGGGCCACAGATTGCATTGCCCACATAGGCCCGATCGAAGCGCACGCCGCCAGCTGCGATGCGGTCGATATTCGGGGTCTGCACCAGACTATCGCCGTAGGCACTAACCGCCCGGACTGCATGGTCGTCGGCGAGGATAAACACAATATTGGGGCGCTCAGCCGCGCTCGCCAGTGCACTGCAGGCCAGCAACGCCAGCGCCGCGCCAGCCCACTGCAGGCTCCATCTGTTGATTTCATACATCGTTATATTCCATAGTATCCCGACCCATTCCAATAATACTGTTTCATTCGGGTAGGGCTATGACATATCTGCGAGTCATGCGAAGTATCACCACATTGGCTCTCGTGCTCAGCCCCCTTGCCCTGCGCGCCCAGCAACTGGAGGAAGTGATGGTCACCGCCCAGAAGCGCAGCGAGAGCCTGCAGGATGTGCCCATCTCCATTGCCGTGGTGAGCGGCGTTGAACTGGCGAATCTCAATAAAACGCAGATCACCGACCTGCAGCGACTGGTGCCGGGCTTTACCTTCACCGAGAATACCAGCGACGCCGGACGCAACATCCTGATTCGCGGCATCGGCACCAGTAGTTTCAGCCGCACGGTCGATTTATCCGTGGGCACGATGGTGGACAACGTCGCATCGGGCAGTTTATCCGGCTCCATCCTGGACTTCAGCGACGTGCAGCGCGTGGAGGTGCTGCGCGGACCGCAGGGCATGCTGTTTGGCAAGAACTCCAGCGCCGGCCTGCTGAATATCACGACGTACAATCCGACCGAGGAATTCACCACGGGATTTCGCACTGCCTACGGCAGCGAGAACCTGGTTAACCTGTACGGCTATGCCTCCGGCCCGTTGGTGGAGGACAAACTGCTGGGTCGCCTCTCGGTGTACAGCAACACCAGCGACGGTATCATCGACAATCAATACCCGGGCGGGCAGGACGGCAACGACCGTAACGAGTGGGGTGCGCGCACCAAGCTGCGCGCTCTGGTAACGGAGAATCTCGATGCGCAGCTCAATTACACGCACGTCGACCGCCACCACAACTGCTGTGTCGCCCCACTGCGCCAGGTCACCGCCGGCAGCATCGCCGACCGCGAGGGCGGACCGGTCGGGCCGAAGAACGACAAAATCTATGATAACGACACGTCCAGAGGAGAGACCAAAGTCGATATCGTCAGCTTGGAGGCGAATTACACGCTGGATGACTACCTGCTGACCTCCATCTCCGCCTATACCAATGAAAACGTGTACGGCGCGGCCCGTGCCGATATGTATGCCCCGCGCACCGCGCTCCCCCTGAATGACGCGTATGAGAAATACGAGCAGTACACGCAGGAACTGCGCGTCACCTCGCCGGTGGATGCGACCGTGACATACGTGGCAGGCCTCTACTTTTTCTACAAGGATTTTTCCGACGACTTCACCCGCTACATCGATCTCTATGGGATCGACCTGGCCCCGGCTGGCGCCCTTTCTGTCGTGAACAACACCGACGCCAGCAACCAGAGCGCAGCGGTCTTCGGCCAGATGACCTGGCACGTGACGGACAGAGGCCGCCTGGTCCTTGGCGCACGCTACAACGACGATCAGTTGACGCACCAACAAACTGTCAGCGTCATACCGGGCACAGCACCGGAAGCCCCGCCGGGCAGCGTCGATGCAAAAACCGACGACCAGGGGAGTTCCGGGCGTGTCATCGGCGAGTATGACGTCGCGCAGGACGCGATGGTGTACGCCAGTTTCGCGCGCGGCTACAAGGGACCCGGCTCCAACTCATTGCCCTCCGGTCCGACCAGCGAAACGGTATTTGTCGACCCGGAAATTCCTACCAGCTACGAAGCCGGCATCAAGTCGCAGTGGCTGGATAATCGGCTGCGCCTCAACGGCGCGGTGTATTACAGCACGTTCAAGGATTTCCAGGCGTCCGCGCAGGTGCCTGATGCATTCCCGCCGATCTTCTACCTGACCAATGCCGGCGAGCTGGAAACAAAAGGGGTAGAAATCGAGATGAACGCCAACGTGCTGGAGAACCTCGATGTGCAGGCCTCACTGGCCTACACCGATGCGGTGTTCTCCGACTGGGACGATGCACCCTGTTATGCCCGGCAGAGTGAGGCGCAGGGTTGCGTGAACGGCGTGCAGGACCTTTCCGGAGCCGACATACCCTTCTCTCCGGACTGGGCAGTCTTTCTCGCCGGCACCTACTACATTCCCGTGCCGTCACAACCGTTCGATGGCTTCGTCAACCTGAATGTCTTCTGGCGCGACGAGGTGGGGTTTGACACAGCGAACAATCCCCTGCTGACCGGCGACCCGTATAACACCTTCGACCTGTACACTGGCGTGGCGGCGCGCAATGGCCGCTATCGCGTGCAGTTCTACGTGCAGAACCTGTTTGACCAGTTCTACCCGTCTTCCATTGGCGCTCAGGAGGTGGTTGGCGTGGAAGCGGCGCAGATTCTCGAATACACCTACAAGCGGCGCTTCGGCGTATCGCTGCAGATGGACTGGTAGCGCGGCAATGGCAAAGGAGCACTGGTACTTCGTCTGCGGCGCGCTGCTGGTGCTGGTACCGCTGTTGGCGCTGGTTGCGGTCAAAAAGCTGCACCTGCTGGAGATTCGACCTGACCGGAAAATTGTCTACACGGTCAACGGCACGCAAGAGCTGACCCTGCACGCTTTTATGGCGCAGCAGCGCAGCGGCGACATACCGACCCCTGCCCTGTTGTTATTTCACGGGGGCAGATGGTTGTACGGTGGTCCCGAGGAGCTCTATCCCCAGTGTCAATATTTCTCCGCGCAGGGTATCAGCTGCTTTGCCGCGCAATACCGGCTGGGCGCGAATAATCAGCCTGACGTACGCGGGGCTATGGCTGACGCACGCTCCGCGCTTGATTACCTTATAGATCATGCTGCAGAGCTGCGCATTGATCCGGATAAAATTATGGTTGGCGGTGGCTCCGCGGGCGGACATCTGGCCGCCGCGCTCGGGTCAGGGCTCCCCTTGATCCCCGGCACAGTGTCTTCGGTTGTGCGCAGACCAGCCGCCCAGCTTTTGTACAACCCGATGCTGGATCTCGCACCGGGTACGCCGGACCATCACCTGGTCAAGGACTACTGGGAAGAGGTCTCGCCCTTCCATCACATTGATAGCACAGTCCCGCCGTCACTCATTCTGGTGGGATCGCAGGATCCGGAAGTACCCGTCGAAACCGCGCAAGCGTTCTGTTCCGCGGTGCAGGCAGCGGGTGGACGCTGTGAGATAGCGTTGTACGAGGGACAGGGTCATGGCTTTTATCACAACCGGCAGTACCGCGACGAGACCAATGTGCGCAGCCTGAAATTCTTGAATGATCTGCACTAATAACAGGGACAGATTGAATTGATTGCCGTTCCATGTAGCCGGCAGATCCGTGGGGGGCATTACCACCCTGGCCGCGTGGCAAGCGATCACGAAGAAGGCGGCGCGAAAGCGCTACCCGTTCAGTTCTGTATCCCGGTATCAATCCAGCGCCCGATCACCTGGCACTCCTCGCTGGTCGCGCCGGAGACATGGGCCGCGCCGAAATCTATATCGTTGCCATACTGCGCATCCGTGCGCCCGTCCTGGCGTGAGCCCATGCACTTCCAGTAAAACAGCGAGTCCCTGGCAAACTTGGCGACCCACCTGCTGGTGTACGGCCGAGCCAATTGAAAATAGCCGGTCATGGCGGTTAGCTTCGCTCCCCTACCCGCTGCGCTTTGTGCCGAGACCGGCGTCAAGGGTGCATAGCCATCGCCCCCCGCCGTCAGGCGAATAGCGCCAATATCTCCCGCAGGGCCCACTGCAGACACAATGCCGCTGGCTGCACCTCCGGGAAACACCAGCGGGTCACCAACGGCATACCCCTGGCCGCCCAGGATGATCAGCACATTTTCAATCGCTGTGTGTTGACCGTGCCCAGGCTGTATGTTTCCCCAGGGCCAATCGTACTGCTCAAAGTCCTGGGCGATGCGTGAATACAGCAGACCATCGGCGTTGGTCATGTCTGCGTGGCAACCGACACACCTGTTCAGGAGAATGGGTTGTACAGCCGCGAAGGTGACCGGCGGCATTTGCTGCAGCAGGGGCGGGCTGGTGTTGTAAGCCAGGGTGCTTTTGAAGCGCTCCGCTGCTGCCTCTGGCAGTTGTGCGGCCCGCTCGTGGGAATGTCCGTCGTGGCAGCCATGACAGGTTCTGGTTTCGCCCTGGCGCAAGGAGTGCAGCATCGAATCGTGGGCGATCGCCGCACCCGTTTTATCCGTACCCGTCATGATGAGAGGCGTTTCACACGGCACCCGCATTTTTACTGAACCGTCTGCCTGCAGTGGCTGCGATCCGAGTAGGGCGATGGACTTGTACCCCATGTTATTGATGGTCTTGGCAAAGGTCTGTTCATGGCCGTCGCTGTACGTCATATCCCACATCTGCGGGAGCAGGATGGTCAGGTTAGCCATCGTCCTGGCGTGAAAACCGGTATCTTCTGTATTCACTGCACAGCCCTGGAACGCACACTGTTCGTAGAGGTTGGCTTTCCAGTCATACGCTTTCGCACTCGGATACAGCTCGGCCTTTCTGGCATCGACCACCTGCAGGTAACAGCCTGCCTCGGGATTCAGCGGCGCTGTCTGATTGGGCATCGGCTGTCCATGCAGACGCTGGTAGGTGGCTATCGCTCTTGCGTCAAAGGCCTGCCACTGTTCGCCACCGGCGAGGAACTCCATCTGCGCGGCGTCAAACGGATTGGTCACCATCGGCACCTTGACCTTGTAGATGGCCTTCTGGCAAGTCGGCTCGCCCTGCATGGCAGCCCGGTTGGCCTGCTGCAGCGGCGTCGCCTCGTAGCAGGAACCCCGACCATGGGTGATCATAAACTCGGTATCTGTATCGGGCAGTGGCGCCGCATAGCCCGCTTTACCCAACGGTCTGCCCTGGGCGTCAAGGCGTACATCCATATCCTGGTCATTGCCGTAGGGCGTGAGCGCCCGAAAGGAGCTCGGCAAGTAGCGCCCGGATCCGGGCTTGTTACTGGTGTCGACGCCGTCAGGGTAGCACGCGGCAGTGGAGCAGCCCTCCACATGAGGATCCAGATAATCGAAACCGTAGATGATACCCATGCTGCCCAAATGATTTGCCCGGTAGTAGTTGGAAATCGCCAGTTTGCCTTTGAAGATCTCCGCCACCGAGCGAATGGCGCGCAGCTCTGCTCTACCCTCGCCACCCGACATGCCGACTGGCAGCCATTCCCGGGTTTTGAGTGTGCCGGGCTTATGCCCGTTGAGAAGCACCGTGGTGTCCGCACCGTTGCCATCGGTCCGACACAGCCACCACTTGTTTTTCGTCGTACCGGGGTTGTTGGAGTTGCGACCTTCAGCATCAAAGCCCTTGGACTCCTGCGCATTCCAACAGGAGTACAGAATGTCGCCGCTACTGGTCACGGCCGGTGCCAGAGCGTTGCTTTCGTGGGGCGTGATGTTGCGCGCATCGGTGCCGTCGATATTCATCGTCCACAGTTGCATGGCTCTACCTTCAAGGCCGTAACCATAATCCTGGGACACGCAATAGGGATAATTGAAGCACCGGCCGCGACCGAACTGATCGAGACCCTGGTGCATACTGAACTGATTTCTGATGGGGTAGGTACTGCCCCGATTGCTGGAAAACACGATCTTCTCGTTGTTGAGCCACTCTGGCTGGCGATCGAGCGCGCGCGGCGGACGATTGGGGATGGGCGTGTTGTTGCCCGTGGTCAGGTCGTACACCCAGAGCTGGGCATCCGTCAAACCGGGAATTTCAGTGATGCCCAGATTGATGCCCTCGGCCACTACCGGGGTGAGCGTATTGCCCACACCGACCGAATAGACAATTTTCGTTCCGTCAGGGCTGACGCGCGCTTCCTGTGCGACGCAAATCTCCGCAGACTCGGTACAGTTATAAATCGCCTTGACGTTGCCCTGCAGGTCATCCATCACCACATCGGCCTCAGCGAGACCGCCATTGATCCGGCCCACGTCCGAGGCATGTTGCCAGTTCGCCGCCTCTCCGACCGGCGTGCCAGGCACCGGCGCAGTGGCTCTGGGCTGGCGGGTATACACCAGCTTCCATGACGGATTTACCGGCATTGCCGCTGCCTGCAGCACACTGGGCGGCGCAGTAGGTGACTCAGTGGTGGCCGCATTGTGCGTGCCCACGACGGATGGCTGCGCCACAGCAGCCATTGCCAGCAACATCAGCGCGGATGCCAGTGTTCGTCGACTCACTTGCCTTATGCCTCATCTAAAACAACAGTGTAGCCCGACCGGCGCAGCTTGGGTACTTTCGGTCATGGTGGCAGATGCTTTCCCATGCCCGCGCTGCTATCCTTGCCCGTAATAGCCAATTCCTAATAGAACAAGTAATAGAAGAAGGCTGGATGAAGGGAACACGCCATGACTGATTTAACTGCTGCTCTCAGACCGCTGGATAGTATCCATCATCTGGCGTTGCGCTGTCGCGACGCCGAGCAAACGCGCTGGTTTTACGAAGACATACTGGGGCTGAAACTGTCGGCGGCACTGTCGCTGGAGAAATCTCCCGGGACCGAAATCGAGCGTCCGTTCCTCCATCTTTTTCTGGAGCTTGGCGAGGGTAACTACATCGCATTTTTCGACGAACCGGGTCACGCCAAACCTGAGCACTTTGAACTAAAAGACAGCTTCGATATTCACATCGCCTTCGAAACAGACAGCGCCGAGTCTATGTTAGCCTGGAAAGACAAGATCGCCGCGGCCGGTGATTTTATCTTTGGCCCCATCGATCATGAGTTTGTGGAGTCCGTGTATTTCTTCGACCCAAATGGCTACGCGCTGGAGATCACACACAAAACTGCCCAACATAACGCAGTAATGATCGAGGAAGAACGCACTGCGCGCGAGCACATTGCTGCTTGGACCACTGCAACCCGGGCGAAAAAGATTGCGCTTTTTGGCGCGGATGCTATCGACTCTCGCTGCACGGCCCTCAGGTCACCACGCAAATCGAACGAGAATTCAACGGCAGAGCGCACCTGATGTTTGTCGATGTCGACAAGGGGATTGAGAGAACACCGTATTTGCTCTTGTTCAAGGAGAAATCGGCAGGCTTCAAGGACGTGTACGGCGGCGTTGATAGGGTCGTACTGCGCTCGCACCTGCTGCGACCTCCGGCATCGACATCCAGCAGCGTGATTATTTTCATGCACCCTATCGGTGGTGGCGAATACCTGCCCTTGCCGATGGCATTGGCGAAAGCAGGGCACCACGTCATCTATTGCCAGAGTCGCTACCCGAATAACGACACCGCGCTGATCATGGAAAAAGTGGTGGTGGATTTGGGCGAGTGCATCAAGGATGCAAAAGAGCGACTCGGCTATACGACAGTGATCCTGGCCGGCTGGAGTGGTGGTGGCTCCCTCGCCCTGTTTTACCAACGCCAGGCCGAACATGCGACGGTGACCGAGACCCCTGCCGGCGATCCGCCGAACCTGCAGGAGGAGCATCTCATCCCTGCCGACGGCATGTTGCTACTGGCCGCTCATGTGAGCCGCGCACTGACCTTAACCGAGTGGATGGACGCTTCAATTCTCGACGAGAGTAATCCGGAAATTCGCGATCCTGCACTCGATCTATACCATCCGGACAACCCCCACCAGCCGCCTTACAGCCTGGAATTCCAGCAGCGCTATCACGCCGCGCAGATCGCGCGGAATCGACGCATTACCGCCTGGGTTAAAACCAAATTGGCATGGCTGCGCGCACAGGGCAGGCCCAATGATGAATTCGCCTTTGCAGTCCACGGCACCATGGCGGCACCGGTCTGGCTGGATACGACTATCGATCCCAATGAGCGTCAACCCAACAGCTGCTTTCTCGGCGACCCCAGAGTCGTGAATAATGGTCCTGTCGGTTTGGCCCGCTTTACCACGCTGCGCAGCTGGTTGTCGCAGTGGAGTTACGATGAGTCCAATGCCAATGGCATTGCTGATGCCGCGAATATGAGCTTACCCACGCTAGTCATCAGCAATGCGGCTGACGATGCCTGTACACCGAGTCACGCGCGCCGACTGTTTGCCGCGGTGGCCAACGACAACAAGGAATTCGTAGAAATCAGCGGTGCCACCCATTACTACCTCGGACAACACGAGCAGTTGCGTACGGCAGAGCAAACCTGCACACAATGGTTGCGCAGGCAGGGATTGACCGATGTATGATGAGGCGCGCCGACCTGACGCGTGGTCAGATTTCACCTACAGGTAAATTCATCATGACACTTCGCATAGTACTGGCGTTAACCTCCGCTCTGATCATTTCCAGTACCAGCCTGGCCGATGATGCAGTTCCGCCGATCCCGTCAGCAGAGGTTCACTCTGCGCCACCACCGTTCACTCGCACAGAGGAACGTGAACCGTGCGGTAACTACACAGCCGAGCGCCGCCCGCTGTTCGGCGACTTCCACGTACACACTGCCTGGTCGTTTGATGCCAGCAGCCAGGACACGCGCAACACGCCCGCCGATGCGTACCTCTTCGCCCAGGGCGAGCCCATGGGTATCCAGCCCTATGACGAAAACGACCGTGCCACCCGCACCATACAGCTGGATCGCCCGCTGGATTTTACCGCGGTCACCGATCACTCCGAGTTTTTGGGCGAAGTGCGTATGTGCACGACGGAGGGAGGGCCCGGTTACTGGCACCCGGTGTGCCTGGTCCATCGCTATGTTCCACGGTACTCATTCTGGACCTTTGGCGCCGCAGGCCTGAGCTATAAGCACCGTTGGGGACTGTGCGGTGACAACAACGAGATCTGCAGCGCGCAGGCAGCAGACACCTGGAAGCAGATACAGCAAGCTGCGGAGGATGCGTATGATCGCAGCAGTGACTGCAACTTCACCAGTTTTGTCGGCTATGAATGGACCGCAGGTGGCGAAACCGGGCAGAACCTGCACCACAACGTGATCTTCCGCAATCAGCACGTACCGGACCGCGCCATGAGCTGGCTGGAAACGCCGTCCCAGGTAGAGCTTTGGGACTATCTGGACGAGGAGTGTGTAGCCGGCAAACCCGGCTGTGATGCGGTCGCCATTCCGCACAACTCCAACCTGTCCGGGGGACTGATGTTTGAAACGGCCCGTATCAGCAACGGGCAGATTCCCACTGAGCCTGTGACCGCAGAAGAAGCCATCCGTCGGGCTCGTTGGAACCCGCTATTTGAAGTTATGCAGCACAAGGGCTCGTCCGAGTGTGACAGCCGCCTGCCGACCTGGTCAGAGGACGAGTACTGCAACTTTGAGCTAATGGGCTATGACCGCTTCGGCGGCAAGAACACAGGAGCCCTGCGGTTTGATGCGCTGGCCTGGCTGAGCCCCCTGCTGGGGAAAGAGCTGATCCCGGTCACTGCGCCACCGGCAGAGGCCAACTTCCTGCGTTACGCGCTGAAGAAAGGCCTGCAGCAACAGGCCGAGCTGGGCGCCAACAGCTTCAAGTACGGCCTGATTTCCAGCACTGATACCCACATTGCGGCGCCCGGACTCACCATGGAAAAAAATCATCCGGGCCACGGCGGCGCCGGGACGGGCGCCCGGGATGGCGTGCCGACAGGACTGCCGGATGAACTGGAGTTCGGCCCGGGCGGCTTGGCTGTACTGTATGCAGAGGAAAACAGCCGTGACGCCCTGTTTAGTGCCATGCAGCGGCGCGAGGCCTATGCCACCAGCGGCACCCGCCCGATACTGCGGTTTTTCGGTGGCTGGGACTATCCTGACACACTGTGTGAGTCGGGCGACATGGTCGCGCAGGGCTATGCCGGCGGCGTACCCATGGGTGGCGATCTACCTCCCGCC
>JANNXP010000116.1:0-2003 GCA_031409615.1 Haliea sp.
CAGGGCAACCTTGGCCTTGAACTCGGGTGAGTGGGTGCGTCTCTTTCGTTTCATTGCTTCTCTCCTGAGCCCTTGGCTCATCATGGAGGAAAGCACTTATCTTCGTCTACTCACTGTCCGATCAGTTGGGTCCACTTCTAACCATCAGATCGGGACAGGCTAGAGCAGCACCGGATGAAGCGGGGGATTGTAGTGGAAGGAATTGCGCGATGTAACTGGTGGGGGCTTGGTGGAGGGCTCACCCCTTTGGCAGATGGCGAGTTGGCTCGGTATAGGTTCGCTAAAGGGCTGTTGTGTGTAGTTGCGGTTCAGGGTTCTACTCTATAAAAGAATGCGCCCACATCCGGCTTAGGTATAGACGGTTCATAATAAAACACCATCGCCCAGTCGGGTTCGGGGTCGTCAAAGTCCCACATTGTTCCAATGTAAGCCCAGCAGCAGTCGTTGCGCAGCGTCGAAACCAGGCCTTCAAGGGATCGGGGGCCTGCAGTACCCCTAAATCCAGCGGCAAAGAAAGCATCCCCCCAACCGCCGTAATCATAGCCAACGTAGTAGTCTATACCTGACAGCAAATCCTCTCCGGTTACACCGGTGTCCGCTAGAAAATGGTTGAGTAAGCCGTTCACGTCAGCCATGGAGGCCCACGTCCAGCCTTCCATGTCGTAGCCTTGCAACCTGTCCTCCTCATAAACGGCCTTCTTGCATACTCCACCTTCGTCAATTGGGCACAGTTGGTTGATTTCTCCCCAGGACAAATTGGTAAATAAATCTGGCTGCGCCCATTCCCTGCCATTCACGGTGACAATGTCAGCCGCAACGATGCATAGGTTGTTAGGGTCTAGCTTACACTCGTCACTGATGTCGAGAATGCCATCGCCATCACTATCGTCGCATGCATCGCCCGCATCGTCCGTGTCGAAATCGGCTTGATCGGCATTGGAAATATTGGGGCAATTATCTGTCACATCGGGTACACCATCGTTGTCGGTATCCACAACTACGGTGCAGCCCTGAGCATCCACCATGTCTCCCTGCGGCGTAGCGGGACAACTATCATTAGAATCGGGAACACCATCCCCATCCGTATCCTTGAGGAACACTGCCTGGAGTGGTGGCATCGTTTTCCCCCAGAACTTTATTACCGTGGCGGCAGGGACATTAAACGTGCAGGTGTTGCCCGCTTCGAAAGATATACCACTAAAGGCGCAATTAACCCAAGAATCAAAGCGCCAGCCATCGCGAGACCCCGCTGTGTACGTCTCCACGTAAGCTCCAACTACGTAGTTCTTGGCGCAATTATCAGGCACTGGGACTGCTGTGGAATCTTCGAATGAACAACCTCGGGCACTCGCAGACGCGACATCACCCTCGCCCACGATTTCGATGGGGTGAGAACAGGCCACAACTAAAGTTACGAGAAATAGAGTAACGAGATTCTTCATGGTTCTAACCTTTCCTTGGAAAACCACTTATCGACGTGAATCTGATGCAGGCGGCTGGCAAGTCAACAGTGGTTAGATTATTGTTTCTTGGTAACCGTTGCGATTTTAGCAGTTGCTGGCTACTAGCTTCCAAGGAAAACCGGACACAGTCAACAGTTATCATAATTTGCATCTGATAACCGCCAGCTATTTCACCCCTCCCCAAACACTCAAAAGACCCGAACCAGACCTTCTCCGCATAGTCCAAGGTATTGCCGAGAGTCTGGCTGGGGTGCTTTTCTTGACTGCCGAGCGCAGAAAATCAAGCCCGCGCTTCAGCGATCGCGCGGCTCAATTCTTCAAAAAACCAGCGCGACTGCGAGTTTGATCCCGCGTCCCACTCGGGGTGCCACTGCACCGCTAACATGCGTGCGCGGCCTGCTTTCGCTGAAATCGATTCTATCAGGCCGTCATCGGCTACCGCTTCGATAAACAATCCATCACCAAGCCGATCAATGCCCTGAAAATGCACCGAATTGACGGTCATCGTGCCCCCGCCAAACGCGTTTGCAATGACACCGT
>JANNXP010000117.1:0-25747 GCA_031409615.1 Haliea sp.
GAGTAAAAACCGCTTCGGTTTTTACTCTGACCCCAAATAGCTATTACTCTGACCCCAAATAGCTGCACCAATCGCTCCAGCTGCCAGCGTACAACGTGGCGTCATCCCGTCCCAGTAGGGCCAGTGCAAACAGGTTGACGCAGGCCGTCACGCCAGAGCCGCAGTACACGACCAATTGCTCTGCATCAAGTGCCTCGCCCCAGTGCGCCTGCAGTCCGGCAGCATCCAACACCCTGCCGTGAGCGTCAGTTACACCCTGCCAGGGTCGGTTGATGGCGCCGGGTATATGCCCCGCGACCGAATCAATGGGCTCTTCCAGTCCGGCATAGCGGCGCGGCTCACGCGAATCCACCAGCAGTGCTCCGCGCGCCTGAATCTCCCGCAGGCTGTCAATGTCGCAATACCTGCTGAAGCCGGTCACGGGACTTGGCACACGCGACTGCGGCATGGGTATTTCGATTTCCGGCACCCCACCCGCCTCCACAAAGGCGCGATACCCGCCGTTGAGCAGACGCGGCGGCTGGTACCCCAAAGTGCGCATCAACCACCACAGTCTGGCGGCAAAGGCCATGCGTGAGTCGTCGTACGCCACCACCGCCGTCTCAGGACCGATCCCGAGCCGCGCCAGGGTAGCGGCAAAAACGGCGGGGGCCGGCAGCGGATGTCGCCCACCGTGGTTTTCCACGGGGCCTGCCAGATCCCGATTCAGATCCAGGTAGTCGGCGCCGGGAATATGACCCTGCTCATACAACTTACGTCCTTCAAGAGGGTCGGTCAGCGAAAAGCGGCAGTCGACTACCACTGCCTCGAGGCCAGCCGGCAATTGGGCCGGTTCAATCAGCATCGCACTCACTTTACAGTCCTCCACGCTGCGACACACCTGCCACAGAACATGCCGTAGAGAGTAGGCGAGTCGCGCAAAATTAACTAGACTCTAAGGGCAACAGCACAGGAGTTCTCGCCGTGGTAAGCAGCACCCGGACAGCGACGCGACTGATGATTATCGCCCGGCCCAACCAATCGGCAACGTGGCGTGCCAATGTGTTGCTGTTGGCGGCACTCGCCGTGCCCGTACTTGGCATTGCTGTGGTTTTCGCGCTGCTGGGCGCGTGGCTGATCCTGCCCTTCGCGGGACTGGAGTTAGTGGCACTGGGCGCGGCCCTCTACCAAGTGAACTGGAAACAGCAGTACCGCCATGTGATCACGTTCAGTGATGACCGTGTGTGGATAGCCAAGGGCCATCATGCACCCTGTCAGCATTGGCAGTTTTCACGGCACAGCACAGGGCTCACCATTACCACTGAACCACATCCCTGGGACGGGCCGCAACTGTGCGTTCACGACCGCAATGAGAGTGTGACACTGGGGGAGTTCCTGAACCGGGAAGACAGTTTGCAGCTGATTGAGCTGCTGCAGCAGGAGATTCGCGTGCGCTCGCGCGGCGCTCGTACCCTGCGTGAATTCTAGATCGGCTCACATCGTGTCGAAATCGCCGTGACGGCCCTTGCCGGATGCGAATCTGGTGGCACCCTCCAGCGTCTCATTTGATTCAATAACCGCCACGCCGCGTTCATACTCATTGAGCAGGGCTCCCGCCAGCGGCATAGCCCACTGTTCATAGGCGCTCAGGCGATCTGCGCGCAGGCAGTGCTGCGGGAAACGACTGAGCTGTTGCGCCAACTCCAAAGCCGCCGCCAGTGCTTCGCCATCGGCGACCACACGATTGGCCAGTCCCATCTGCAGCGCCTCGGCAGCATCCACCGGCCGCCCTGTGAGAATCAGATCCATGGCGCGGCTGTGTCCGATCAAGCGGGGCAGTCGTACGGTGCCGCCATCAATCAGCGGCACACCCCAACGCCGGCAGAACACGCCCATGATCGCACTGCGCTCCACCACGCGCAGGTCGCACCACAAGGCCAGCTCCAGGCCACCGGCCACGGCATGACCGGATATCGCTGCAATGACCGGCTTGCCCAGCACCATGCGCGACGGCCCCATCGGACCATCACCCTCGGGACTCAGTGGGTTGCTGCCGGATGCGCCTGCAATCGCCTTGAGATCAGCACCCGCGCAAAAGGTGCCGTATTCGCCATACAGCACGGCAACATCAGACGCCGGATTGGCATCAAACGCCGCGAAGGCCCTGGCCAGACAGCGCGCGGTCTCACCGTCCACGGCATTGCGCACGTCGGGGCGAGTGATACTGACTATCGTAATACGTTCGCGCTGCTCCACCCTGACTTTTTGCATACTTCCCCCCCACTCGCCAGACCGTCGATTAGGCAGACTGGACTGTAATGCCATCGCCACCTATGATCGATAATCGCACAAGACAGTGACATTCCCCATGACCAATAAGTCTATCGCGCTCGTGGGCTGCTTGTTACTCGGTCTGTGTGCCTGCTCCGATTCTGAAGAATCGCTGGATGCCATCCAAAAGAACGCCGACCGGGGAATTGCCGGCGGCGCGCAGAGCGCCAACAGTTTGTTTCCAGCCAACGCCGATATCCTGACGCTGCGCCCACCACCCAATCCCGATCGAAACGCCTACTTCGGCGATCTGCACGTACACACTGCCAACTCGTTTGACGCGTACGTGTTCGGCACCACCAGCACACCCGACGACGCCTACCGCTACGCCAAAGGCCAGGCCTTGCCGCACCCCAGCGGCTATCAAGTGCAGCTGCAACAGCCCATGGACTTTTACGCGGTCACCGATCACGCCGAATTCATGGGTCTGGTCAAGGCAGCGGCGAACACCGACAGCGAATTTTCGCGCTATGCGGTCGCCACACCCATGCATGACATCAACGCACCGGGCAACATGACGCGTTTCAGCCTGCTGGAGCGTGGCAAGGCCTTCGCCACCTTCATGCCGGGCACACTGAACGGCCTGCTCGATGGCAGTATCGACGTCGCACTGGCAGAGGCGGTGACCAAATCCGCCTGGCGAGATGCCATCAGGGCGGCGGATGATGCCTACGTACCGGGCAGCTTCACTACCTTCGCCGGCTTTGAATACACCTCCTCCTCCGATGATCAGGGCAACTTGCATCGCAATGTGATATTTCAGGGCACCGACCGCTTACCAGCCATGCCCTTCTCACGCTTCAACTCGCAAAACCCCGAAGGACTGTGGCACTGGATGGATGAGCTGCGTGCGCAGGGTGTCGAGAGCCTGGCGATTCCGCACAACGCCAACGGCTCCAATGGCCAAATGTTTAGATTGACCGACTGGGCCGAAAATCCGTTGAACGATGAGTACTCCAAGCTGCGCCTGCGCAATGAGCCACTGGTGGAAATCACCCAGATCAAGGGCACCTCGGACACCCACCCACTGCTGTCAAGGAACGACGAATGGGCAGACTTTGAGATTACCCCATACCGGGTCGCGACCAAGCTCTACAGTGAGCCCGCCGGCAGCTATGTGCGCGACGCCTACCTGCGCGGCCTGCACATTGAGGCCGGCGGCGTGCTCAACCCGTATAAATTTGGTCTTATCGGCTCGACTGACACCCACGATGCAGCCAGCTCGATCGATGAAAAAACGTTTTTTTCCAAGGCCGGTATGCTGGATGGCACGCCCGAACTGCGCGGCTCTATTCCCACCTCATTTTTCAATGGGACGGTGATGAAATTTCTTGATCCGGGCATGGTGACTGAGGTCGACGGCAAAGATTACCTGAGCAGTTCATCCTTTGAATACTGGTCCGCCTCGGGACTGGCCGGTGTGTGGGCGCAGGAGAATACCCGCGCGTCCATTTACCAGGCCTTCCGGCGCAAGGAGACGTTCGCCACCAGCGGCCCGCGCATCAAGGTGCGCTTTTTTTCCGGCTATGACTTTGGCGCAGACATATTGCAGAGCGCGCAACTGACCAGCATTGCCTACCAGCACGGCGTAGCGATGGGCAGCGATCTGCCCGCCGACGGTGACCGAGTCCCTACGTTTATCGTCTGGGCCGCAGCAGATCCTGCAGGCACCGCCCTGCAACGCGTGCAGATAATAAAGGGCTACCTGGATAAGGGAGAACACCGGGAGCGGATCTATGATGTCGCCTGTGCCGACGACCTGGAAGTCGATCCGGCCACCAGTCGCTGTCCCGACAACGGCGCTGCAGTGAACCTGAGCGACTGCTCCACCGTCGGCACGGGTGCCAGTGAGCTGAAAGCCCTGTGGCACGATCCACAATTCGACCCGCAGCAGGAGGCCTTCTACTATGTGCGGGTGCTGGAAAACCCTAGCTGCCGCTGGTCGACCTGGGATGCGCTACGCGCTGGCGAAGAGCCGCGCTCCGACCTGCCCAAAACGCTACAGGAGCGGGCCTGGTCCTCGCCCATCTGGTACCGTCCGGACGACGCATGAATGAACCGGCAAAAAAGCGGCGGCGGCTTGGTGCGGCGCTGGTCCTGTTGCTGGTTGTCAGCCTGGCGCAGTACCTCCGAGATTCGCCGCCCGACTTTGACCTGACCGGCCGCGTGGTGCGCATCGCCGACGGCGACACCGTATCCATCCTCGATGCGACCAATACGCAACACAAAGTGCGCCTCTACGGTATTGATACACCGGAGCGGGACCAGCCGTTTGGCAAGGCAGCCAAAACAGCCCTGATGCAACAGGTGGATGAAAAAACGGTGGGTGTCGTGGTGGTGACAACCGACAGCTACGGACGCAAAGTCGGCACACTGTACCAGCAGGGTGTCAATATCAACGTCGCGATGGTGGCGAACGGTTACGCCTGGTGGTACCAACACTATGCTCCCCACGAACGTAAGCTCGCTATGGCGGAGCAACAGGCGCGCGCCCACCGCCTGGGACTGTGGGCCGCACCGCATCCGATACCGCCGTGGGACTGGCGCCGAAGGCAGCGCCAGACACAACAGGTGCAATGACAAATTCGGCTACACCCTGTTATATGCGCAGTGATTGAGGTAGATTTGTGGCGCTTAAAAGTACGTCCCTAATCGCAACTCATAAAAGGAATGTGGAATGATCGTGGTCAATGCCGTGGTAAAAACAACAGCAACAGATATCCTCGCTTTAACAAGCGCCATCAGCACCATGGAAACGGCCAGTCGGGCCGAGTCCGGCTGTGACGATTACACGTTCAGCATTGAACTGAGCGACCCAAACACGCTGCGCATCACAGAAAAATGGCACAGCGTTGAAGCGCTCAAAGCACACTTTGCAACACCCCATATGGCCGCGTTCCAAAAAACTATGGGCGACCATCCCCCGGCTTCACTGGCGGTCAAGTTTTACGATGTGCAGGAAATTCATCCTTTCTAGCGTCACATAGGCACTGATGATGTCACTGGTGACAGCAGTCCGGGGGACCCGTATGACATTCGGCACAGCCTGCATCGCGACACTGCTCCTGCTGTCGACTCTGGGAGCACACCACGCCCGAGCACAGCAAGCGACACCAGCCGCTGCAGCTGCTGCCGGGGACACCATGGATATGCAGGCGGTGATCGCGCTGTTGCGCCAGCAGCAACAGGAATTGGCCGCACAGCGGCTATTGTTGGAGAGCCAGGCTCAAAAGATCACCACCTTGTCCAGGGAACTGGACGGATTGCGAGCGCCGCCGCCGGTGGCAAGCCAGCAAATGGCTGCCCGGTCTCAGGCGAACACTGTACTTGTCCCAGCAACCGCACCTGTCACAGCAACCGCACCTTTAACAGCAGCAGCAACGACAGCAACAACACCGGCGCCGACCGTGCTACCAGATGTCGCGCCAGAAGCCCCGAAAACCCGGCAAGAGATGGCCAGTGCGGCTGGTGAGTCTGTTGCCCAGGCCCAGACCGATGACCCGACTCGCGCTATGCTCAAGGACTTCACCGGCGCCTGGCGCCTGCCAGGCACCGACGCGGCACTGGCCATCGGAGGGTTTGTCAAAACCGATGTGGTCTACAATTTTGACCCCCTGCAAATTGCCGACCGCTTTATTGTCGGCTCCATACCAGTGGGCGTGGGGGAGCCAACGGGTGACGAGGCACAAAGCAGCATCACCGCCAATCAGTCGCGGCTCAATTTTGATCTCAGGGAACCGACGGACTTTGGCATCATGCGCGCCTTTATCGAAGGAGACTTCACCGGCAATGGTGACACCTTTCGCCTGCGCCATGCCTTCGGTCAGTGGAATCGTGTGCTGGCCGGACAGACCTGGTCTACCTTTGTCGATCCGGATGCATCACCGGAAGAAATTGATTTCGAAGGCTTGAATGCCCGTATCAATGTGCGCCAGAGCCAGATCCGGTTAATGCCAAAATTCGGGGAGGACTATGAACTGCAGTTTGCACTGGAAGACCCCAGTCCCGAGGTGCAAAATGGCACAGGCGTCAACCGCGCACCGGACGTGGTACTGGCCGGGCGCTTCGAACCCAACCAGCGTTTACACCTGAAGCTGGCGCTGCTGGCCAGGCAAATTCGGGCGCAAAGTGACACCGGCGGTATTACGGACCAATTCGGCTGGGGTACCACAGTGAGTGGGCGCTTTAACACGCCACGTTTCGATCCACGCGACAAACTGCTGTTCCAATTCAATTTTGGCAACGGTATCGGACGCTATGTGAACGACCTGTCCAGCATCGGGAATTACGATGGCATCTTCGACCCTGCAAGCGGCGATTTGCAACTCTTTCACGTGACTACTGGCTATGCGTCCTGGCAGCACTGGTGGGGCGTGGAGCACCTGCGTTCCAACTTCACCTTTGGGGTTGTGGACGTAGACAATCCCGGCTTTCTGGTCGGTGACGCCTACCAGAGTACACTGCGCGCTTCCACCAACCTGCTGTGGTCGCCCATACCGCGTATTGATATCGGCGGAGAATACCTGTGGGGGCGCAGGGACAACGAGGACGGCGAGAGCGGCGATGCTACGCAGCTGCAATTTGGCGTGAAATATCGCTTCTGAGCACTGTTGTTCGGTACCGGCCATTGTGACCCGCTTATAGCGCGGATATGTTCAGCTTGCGCAATTAACTGCGCTATAATCCCCGTCTTTCTCCCCTCAGTAATAATGTTGTCCTATGACAGACTCAGAGTCGCACCCCGTTACCGCCGAGACTGCCCCGAGGAAAAGCGTCGGCTTTATTTCCTTGGGTTGCCCCAAAGCACTGGTGGACTCCGAACGTATCCTAACCCAATTGAAGATTGACGGTTACGATATCGTGCCAACCTATGAAGGTGCGGATATCGTAGTGGTGAATACCTGCGGGTTTATCGACAGTGCCAAGCAGGAGTCATTGGACGCCATTGGCGAAGCGATCAGCGAGAACGGCCGCGTCATTGTCACCGGCTGCATGGGCAAGGGTGACGATGCACAATCCATCATGGCACTGCACCCCAAAGTATTGAGTGTCACCGGGCCTGCGGCCTACGAAGAAGTCGTCAGTGCTGTACACAAATATGTGCCCTACACACCGGTGCACGACCCCTTCGCCGACCTGGTGCCGCCGCAGGGCATTAAACTCACTCCGCGCCATTATGCGTACCTGAAGATCTCCGAGGGCTGCAATCATCGCTGCACTTTTTGCATCATTCCCGATATGCGCGGCAATCTGGTCAGCCGCCCCATTGGCGATGTCATGGAGGAAGCCGAACGCCTGGTGCGCGCGGGTGTGCGCGAGCTGCTTGTCATCTCGCAGGACACCAGCGCCTACGGCGTGGACCTAAAGTACCGCACCGGATTCTGGAACGGTCGCCCGCTGAAAACGCGTATGCAGGAACTGTGTGAGGCGTTGGGCGAATTCGGTATCTGGGTGCGCCTGCACTATGTCTATCCCTACCCACACGTAGACAAGATCATACCGCTGATGGCCGAGGGCAAAATACTGCCCTACCTGGACGTACCTTTTCAACATGGCAGCCCAGCGGTGCTCAAGCGCATGCAGCGCCCGGCAGCGGCGGAAAAATCCCTGGAACGTATTCGAGCATGGCGCGAGACCTGCCCCGATATCACGCTACGCAGTACGTTTATTGTTGGCTTCCCGGGCGAGACCGAGGCGGATTTCGAGGTGCTGCTGGATTTCATACGCGAGGCACAGCTGGATCGAGTGGGCTGCTTCCAGTACTCCCCGGTGAAGGGCGCCCGCGCCAATGCGCTCCCCGACCCGGTAGCAGATGAAGTGAAGCAGGAGCGCTGGGAGCGTTTCATGGCGCTGCAGCAGGACATCAGTGCCGACAAATTACAGGCCAGAATCGGTAAGACCATTGAAATCCTGATTGATCACGTGGACGCAGACGGCGCCATAGGTCGCTCCAGCGCAGACGCACCGGAAATCGATGGCAAGGTCTTCCTGGAGGGCGCTTCCGACCTGCACCCAGGCGATTTTGTGGAGGGCGAAATCACCGCAGCCGACGAATACGACGTGTGGGTGGGCTAGCCCTGCCTTGAACCTGCTCCTTTTCACCGACGCTGATCGCGTGGGGCCGGATCGCATCGCACTGCGCGATCGCCGCCTGCAACACCTGCGACAAGTCCACCGCGCCACCGTCGGGGATACTCTGCGGGTCGGCGAGATCGACGGCCTCATAGGTGAAGGCGAGATTCTCGAGATCAATCACGACGTCGTCGTTCTGGCCGTAGTACTGGGCCAGCCACCGCCCGAGAAGCTGCCGCTGAACCTGATACTGGCCCTGCCCCGTCCCAAAATGCTGCGCCGCATCCTGCGCAGTGTGGCGGAATTCGGTGTCGCCGAGTTACACCTGATCAACAGCTTCCGCGTAGAGAAGAGCTATTGGCAAAGCCCCGTGCTGGAGGTGGCCGCTATCCGGGAAACCGTGTTGCAGGGGCTGGAACAATCCCGCGACACCCGACTGCCGTTGGTGCAATGCCATCGGCGCTTCAAGCCCTTCGTCGAGGATGTATTACCCAGCATGGTCGCGGGGCGTTGCGCCCTGCTGGCCCATCCCGGCGAGTATCCGCCCTGCCCGCGCCACGTGGCGGTGCAAACCCTGCTGGTGATTGGCCCGGAGGGCGGCTTTATACCCTACGAGGTACAGAGCCTGCAGGACGCGGGCTGCGCGGCGGTATCTCTGGGGCCACGCATCTTGCGGGTGGAAAATGCCATTAGCAGTGTGCTGGGCCGGCTGTTTTAAACAGTCCCGGGGCGACCACGATAAAGCGCTCACCGCACTCATAATCGGCCATTGCACAGTAATCTAAACCCGCAATTCATTTTTAGGCGTGTGTGCAGAGAAACCGCCTTGGAACATAGCTTTCGCTGGCGCATGGTGCTAACTTTTGGTCTTGACTCGGGCTCCGACAGGGAACCCAGATCTAAGTCTGGATACTATAAAATACGGCAGCTGCACGCTTCACCGGCAGGCGGTTGCTCACATAATGCTAAGTCCTGAGAGGCACCGCAATGTCTAGAAAGCAACGATTAATCGTATCTCATCTGTCGGCTGCCATAGCGCTCACTTCCGTCGGGTTGATCCCCACTGTAGCCCTCGGGCAAGATACGCTGGAGGAGGTGGTGGTCACCGCTCGCAAGCGTGAAGAATCGCTGCAGGAAACACCTGTTGCGGTATCCGCCTTTAGCGCGCAAGGCCTGGAGGAATTGGGACTGCGCAATATCTCTGACCTCACCAAGGTCGTGCCTAACGTCGATATGTATTCAGGCAACGGCACCACCGGCTCGGGCAACGTGTTTATTCGCGGCATTGGCGCCCGCAATACCGGGGTGAACTTTGACTCTGGTGTGGGCATCTACGTCGATGGCGTCTACGTCTCCCGCGCTGATGGCGCGGTACTGGACAACGTTGACTTGCAAAGCGTGCAGGTATTGCGCGGCCCGCAGGGCACCCTGTTCGGCAAGAACACCACCGGCGGCGCGATTCTCTATACCACCAACAGACCAGAAGATGAGTACGGCGGTCACGCGCAAGTGCGGGTCGGCAATTACAACCAGCTTGATAGCCAGGCGACCCTGAACGTGCCTCTGGTGGGCGATACCCTGCTATCACGCTTCTCGCTGTATGAAACCAAAAGCGACGGCTATGTACACAGCGAAATCCCCGACGGTTTGCCGATTCAATCCCCCGGCAACAGCGGTTATACAGAAGACGAGTACAACGATACCAACCGCTACGGTGGGCAGGCCCAGTTGCGCTGGATCGCTGCCGACGACCTGCTCCTGGACCTCAACTACAACTACGGCAAAACCGACCAGAAATCCCGCGGCCAGAACTGTGAGGTGGTCAATGGCATACCGGGCGCGGGTTGGCAGTCCGCGTTGCAGGACGGGCAGATCATCAAACCCTCGACTGGCCAGTCTATAAAAGAGTGGTGTCAGGAAAATGAAGATCTTGGGAAAGACAAGATCATGGCCAACCTGGATCCCAATAAATACGAGGCGGAGGTGAACACCCTGGCCCTGACCGCGGACTGGGAAATCAACGACTCCCTCAATCTGAAGAGCATCACCGCAGGACGCAACACCCAGGGCGGTGAAATGAACGAACTCGACGCCTCCGGTATCGGCCTACTGGGTCGCACCAACTACGGCTGGAGTGGCACGGATCTGCGCGATACTGATGCCTACAGTCAGGAGTTTACGTTGGCTGGCGACGCCTTCGACAGCAAGCTGGACTATGTGGTCGGCGTATTTGGGTTTCATGAAAAGAGCGATAAAGGTACCGCTGCTTCTCCGACGGGCCCGTTTTTTAACGTGGTGCCGATCATTCCCACCGGGCAGGCCAACCGGGCTTTTTATACCAACGAGACCACAGAACTGCTGGCAGAAAACTCATCCGCCTCGGCGTTCACTCAGGCGGACTGGCACTTTGATGAATACTGGACGATGACCCTGGGGGCACGCTACACCTGGGAGGAGCGCCAGCTGGAGCGCAATAACAAAGTGCCCGATCTGGCTACCCTGGCGACCACCGGAGACGCCCAGCGGTCACCGTTGAGCCCTACACTGCTGGATTTCCCCAGCGGCCCGGGAACCTTTAACCCCAACCACCTGTTTGTGACCCCAATTGATCCGGTGACCGGACTTCCCGACCCCCTCTATAACCAGAGCCAGAAGCTGGATGATTCCAAGATCACGCCGATGGCCAGTATCCAGCGCACCTTTGACGGCGTGGGCTTTATGGATTTCGGCAACGCCTATTTTACCGTGGCCAATGGTTTTCTCTCGGGCGGCATCTCCGATACGCTGGCCCTCGAAGACAGTAGAATCTATGAATTCGATCCGGAAGAGGTTTGGAACTACGAGGCGGGCTTTAAAATGGATGCCTGGGAGAGCAAGCTGCGCCTCAATACGGCCGTGTTCTACACCGATTATACCGATCGCCAGTTAACGACGATTCGTATCAATCCCCAGACCGGTCGTATCTCAGGCGCCTTGATCAATGCCAAGTCCTCGTATATCTCCGGTATCGAATTTGAAGCCGTCGTGCTACCGGTGGACAATCTGCAGATCACTGCCAACGTGACCTTTAACGAGAGCGATATAGAAGAGTACGATGATGAACGGATCCAGAGTGCCACGCCTGGCGCTCCGATTCCGGACGAGTGTACCGCTGTCGTAGTGAATGGTAACCAGCTGCTCAATTGCGCGATCGATCGCTCGGACGAAGGCCTGCCACGCCTGCCCGACAGCGTTTACTTCCTGGCGATCCAATATACCTTTGAGACGGAGATGGGCACGGTGGTGCCGATGCTGTCCTGGTCCTATCGCAGCAACCTGGATAACTGCTTTGATGTCTCCAGCTGCCTGTCTGGCGTGTACAAAGTTAACCAGGAAGACGTCACCGCCCGGTTGACCTGGAACTCACCTGACATGAACTGGCGGGTATCGGCCTTCGGTAACAATATCACCGACGAGCGTTTTGTAGTCGGTGGTACACCGCTGGTGGACGTCACTGAGACTGCCGGGACCATCTACAACCAGCCGCGCACCTACGGCATTGAGGCAGCCTATACCTGGTAGGTTTACGTTATGTAAAAAAAGGGCCGGTATGAGAACAGCATACCGGCCCTTTTTTTCGTTCAGCCTCAAGCGGGACAGGTCACGCCTGTGCCGCCCAGGCCACAATAGCCGTTGGGATTTTTCGCCAGATACTGCTGGTGATAATCCTCCGCATAATAAAATTCGGCGACCGGCAAAATTTCCGTGGTGATAACGCCGTACCCCGCCTTGTCCAGGGCGGGCTGGAAGGCCTTCTGAGACGACTTCGCCACGGTTGCCTGCGCCTCATCGAAGGTGTAAATACCCGAGCGATACTGGGTACCCATGTCGTTACCCTGGCGCATACCCTGGGTGGGGTCATGCCCCTCCCAGAACGCGTTTAGCAACTGCTCGAAGCTCACCTGTGCGGGATCAAACACCACCAATACCACCTCGTTGTGGCCGGTTCGCCCGCTACAGACCTCATGATAGGTGGGGTTGGGCGTCAGCCCTGCCGCATAGCCTGCGGCGGTCGTGAAGACACCGGGCATTTTCCAAAACTTGCGTTCCACGCCCCAGAAACAACCCATGCCGAACACGACCTGTTGCAAGTGCGCTGGAAACGGGCCGCGCAGGGGATTGCCGTTGACAAAGTGGGTGGCGGGAACGGGCATCGCGTCTGCCCGACCGGGCAGGGCAGTCTCTGGTGTTGGCATACGGTGTTTCCTGCGGATATCGAAGAGGCTCATGGGGTCCAAGTATAGCCACAATTGCGCTAGAGTAGGCAGCCTCCGCTGCTAACGACCCGATGCTTATGCCCATTACCCGTAGAAGCCTGCTGGGACTGCTGTCCAGTAGTACGTTCTTCCTGACCGTTGCCCCGGGTAGCCTGATGGCGACCGTGATACCCGCACAGTTATCCCCGTTGGACTTTCCCCAAGGTGTCGCCTCGGGCGATCCGCAGCCCAACGCGATAATGTTGTGGACCCGCGCCGTCCCGCGCGCTGGCGTCAATGATGCCGTGCACCTGTTAGTGCAACTCAGTACCGACAGCGATTTTTCGACCCTGCTACTGCACGAAGATGTGCATACCAGCGCCGAGCGCGACTACACCGTGCGCACCTATATCGACGGACTGGCACCCGACACGCAGTATTACTACCGCTTCCTGGGCGCGGATGAATCCGTATCGCGCAGCGGGCGCACGCGCACCGCGCCCGCTGCAGGAGTGGCGCGCAAGGTGAACCTGGCCTTCGTCAGCTGCCAGAACTTTGAGCAGGGCTACTACGGCAGCTGGGCGCGCATGCTGCAGGAGGACCGCTCCGCTGCCGCGGACGAGGGCATTCACTTCGTGCTGCACCTGGGGGACTTCATTTACGAACGCAGCTGGGAGAAGCGCTTGAATGGCGACGCCCACTCACGCAGCGTCCCGCCATTTCCGGACGGCGTGTCGACGCCCGAGACCCGCGATGCCGTGTCACTGGCCGACTACCGCCACCTCTACAAGACCTACCTGAGCGATCCGCACCTGCAGGAGGCTCGGGCACGCTGGCCGTTCATCTGCACCTGGGACGACCACGAGTTTGCCGACGACAACTTCCAGAGTTTCACCAACGATGATGGTAAGGCCGTGCTGGAGGCGCAGCGTAAACTCAGCGCCAACCAGGCCTGGTTCGAATACATACCTGCGGTATTGGACGAGTTGCAACAGCAGGCCCACAACTTTCGGGCGCAGCTACTCGAGCAGGATACCGGCACCCACAACGCAACGGCGCTGAACAGTCTGCGCATCTATCGCACATTGAGCTGGGGGAAGTACCTGGACGTAGTGCTCACCGACAGCCGCAGTTACCGCAGCCCGCCCTGCCTGCCCGCGGGTTTTGCCGCTGCTCTGGGGCTGCCACTGAATCCCGTGGAATTGGTGGCCATCGCCGATGCGGGGACTGCCTATGCCGGGGGTAACCCACCCGCTACCCTGCCGTTTGGCGACGGTACGATGGCTAACCCGGCCAAAGATCGGGCACCCGGCAGCATGCTGGGGCTGCAGCAGCGTGAGTGGTTCCTCAATTCGATGAAAACGTCTACTGCCCCCTGGAAGTTATGGGCGAACGCCCTGCCCCTGATGCCGCTGCGCCTGGATATGTCGTCCCTGCCCCTGACCGCTTACCACGATAGTGTCTTTAACATCGACGGCTGGGCCGGTTACCCCTATGAGGTGAGCGTGGTGATGCGCACGTTGGAAGAGGCGGACATCACCGGGGTCGTGTCACTGTCTGGCGACCACCACATGCACGGCGCCGGCACCGTCCGTCACTCCACCACCGACGCTGGCGCACTGCCCGTCGCGGTGGATTTCACCGTGGCTGGGATCAGTTCATCGCCCATCTTCGAGGACCTGTTCGCAGCCGCCAATGCCGACCATCCTGACTTCGCCTCATTGGTATACCGCCAAACCGACAGCGGTGTAGAGCCGGTGTGGAATATATCCATGTTGCACGGCGTATTTGCCGCCTATACCTATGCCAAAACGGGATTGGATGCAGCCACGTCCTGGCTGGGCCCGAACCTGGCCAACCCTGGCCTGCGCTATGTGGACACCACGGCCAATGGTTACGGCCTGGCCAGCTTTGACGAGGCGCAAATGCAGGTCCAGCTGATTACCATCGAGGATTGTCGCCTGCCGTTTGTGCAGCCACCGGCGATCCAACATGTCGCACTGTTTCGCCTTCCGCTGTGGCGCACGGGTGAGGGCCCCGCGCTGCAAGGACCAGAATTTGAAGGCGGTGCGCCCTTTCCCTTTGAGACGCCCGCAGTTTAGGCGCAGACACGAGTTAAGCTGAGAGACTATGGCCAAACCACCCGCGCGCCGCTCATCCCCACAAGACATTGCACAGTTCCTGCAAAAAAGTAGCGCCATCGCCCAGTTCGTCGAGCAGCAACCGCGCCTGCTGTTTGCTGTTGATGCCACTGCCAGCCGCCAGCCCACCTGGGATCGCGCCAGCCGCTTGCAACAGGAGATGTTCCAGACCGGCGGCGTGACGGCAACCCTGTCCGTCCAGCTGTGTTATTACAGGGGTTTTGCGGAGTTTTGCGCCAGCCGCTGGCTGACCGACAGTGCGGCGCTCGCACAACTGATGGGGCGGGTCCGCTGTGAAGGCGGGCACACCCAAATCGCGCGACTGCTGCGTCACGCCCAGGCCGAGCACCGCAAGGCCGCCATGCGGGCTGTGGTATTCATCGGCGACGCGGTGGAGGAAAACCCCGACAGCCTGTGTAATCTGGCCGGCCAGTGCGGCCTGCTGCAACTGCCCCTGTTCCTCTTTCAGGAGGGACGCGAACAACCGGTAGAGGACACCTTTCGCACCATGGCCAAACTCAGCGGCGGCGCCTATGCCCGTTTTGACAGCAGCAGCGCGGCGACACTGGCAGGACTGCTCGGCGCCGTGGCCAGTTATGCCACTGGCGGGCGGGCAGCACTTGAAAAGCGCGGCGGAGACAGTGCTAAACTGCTGCTCCAACAGCTGAAAATCTGAGCTAAGACGTGCCCCGACTGATACTACTACTGGCAGTCATTGCCGCTATCTACCTACTGCTGCGTCGAGCGCGCTCTATGCCTCCCCACAAACGCCGGGGGGAGTACACCAAGCTGGGCCTCGGCATCGTTCTGGCGGCAACAGTTTTTCTCGCAGCCACCGGCCACATGAACTGGCTGGGCGCGGCATTTACCGCGCTACTGGTTTTTGCACGGCAGGCACTGCCGCTACTCCTGCGCCTGTTCCCGATGCTGCTCAGCCTGCGCGGCAAGAGCGCCCCGGCGGTCGGCCAGACATCGACCGTGGAGACTGCCCTGCTGCGCATGCAGCTGGATCACGACAGCGGCGCATTACAGGGCGAGATTCTCAAGGGCGCGTTCCAGGGTTGGCGCCTGGCAGACATGGACCGGCAGCAACTCGAGCAATTCTTTGGCTACTGTCGCAGCGAGGACTCCGACTCGCTGCAGTTGCTGGACAGTTATTTACACCAACGCTTCCCTGGCGAGGCGGCCTTTGGTGGACAACAGCAAGCCGGCCCATCCAGCAGTAGCAGCATGGGACGCACAGAAGCACTGGCGGTGCTGGGCCTGCAAGAGGGCGCTACCGAGGAGGAGATCATCGCCGCGCACCGTAAACTCATCCAGAAACTGCATCCGGACCGCGGTGGCAATGATTACCTGGCGGCGCAAGTCAATCTGGCCAAGGACCTGCTGCTGGCGAGCGCCTGAGCTACGCGTTCCGTCCCCCGCAGGGACTCCGTTGGCGCCAACGGAACTGGCATCGCGCTGCGCAAATGCTTACACTTGCGCGCAGATTTTTTTAAGGACACAGCACTGCTATGACTGACGTATTTGTGGTTCGCAACCAGCTTGGACACTACTGGGGCAAAGCCAAGACCTGGGTGGACGGATCAACCCCCCGCACGGTGATGCGCGCCCGCTATGAGGACGAGGCGATCAATACGCTGTTCGAGCTCAGTTCCAAGGATATCGAGCTGCGCGGAGAGGTGCTCTGCGTAGAACTCACCGAGCGCGGCGATCCCATTGTCGAACCCAGCGCAATTCTTCTGCTGGAAGAAGCGGATCAGTCGGAGGAAGAGCCTGAATCAGTAGCAGCACACGAGGACGAGCCGGAGACGTCATTGCTGCCTTGAAAAATAGCGGCGCAGCCCCGATCTGATATGAATAGTACAAACAGGACACCGCAGCGATAACGGCGTAGCGCGCGGAACGCCAGCGCGCCCACGGGGTCCAATCTGTGCAGTGCAACGTAACGAGGGTAATGGAGTCCATATGAGAATTCTTCTGTTTCTAGCCACCAATATGGCAGTGCTGGTCCTGGTCAGCATCGTGTTCAGCTTGCTGGGGCTCGACGGCGTCCTGGCGCAAAACGGTGTCGACCTGAACCTCGGCTCGCTGCTGGTGATGTGCGCCGTGTTCGGCTTTGGCGGTTCACTGATTTCGCTATTCCTGTCCAAGTGGATGGCCAAACGCGGCACCGGTGCCTACGTCATCGAGCAACCGCGCAACGCGGACGAACAGTGGCTGCTGGACACGGTTAAGGAACTGGCGCAGAAAGCCGGTATCGGTATGCCGGAAGTGGCGATCTTTCCCTCCCAGTCGTCCAACGCATTTGCCACCGGGTGGAACCGCAATGCTGCACTCGTGGCGGTAAGCGCGGGTATGCTGCAGCGCTTTCCCAGAGAGGAGGTGAAAGCCGTGATGGCGCATGAAATCGGCCACGTGGCCAACGGCGATATGGTAACGCTCACCCTGATACAGGGCGTGGTGAACACCTTCGTGATGTTCCTGGCCCGTATCATCGGCCACACCGTGGACCGCGTGATATTCAGGAACGAGCGCGGCTTCGGCATCGGCTACTTCATCGTGACCATGGTGGCGCAACTGGTACTGAGCTTTCTGGCCAGTGCGATCGTCTTCTGGTTCTCACGCCACCGCGAGTACCGCGCCGATCACGCCGGCGCGACCCTGGCCAGCAAGGGCGGCATGATCGCCGCGCTGCAACGGCTGCAACTGGAGCAAGGCCAGCCCCAGGACATGCCAGGAGAGTTGAAGGCATTTGGTATCAGCGAGCAATTGAAGCAGGGTGTTTCCGGGTTGTTCCGCTCCCACCCCCCGCTGGATGACAGGATCAGGGCTTTACAAGCGGCTTGATCAGGTACTCGCTCATCGGAATCACATCGATTTTGGCAAAATCGATAAAGCGCGCGCAGCTTGCCATCATGGCGTTCATATGTTGCTGCAATAGTTTCTCATCGCCGCCGGTGGCGTAGAACGCGTGGTCTGAGGTCATCGCCTCAGGCGGGAAATTCTCCTCCACCACGGCATCACAGGGCGGGGTATCCTCGCTCAAGTGGCGCACCACCAAATTCTGCCGGTAACCAAAGGTAGATTGGGTGTCGATGGCTATTTGTGTGTGGCTGTCCTTCCACACCGCCAGCCATTCGTCACGCGCCATATCAGCAGGCGCAGACATAAACACCACATGGCACATGCCGTAGACCCGCTCACCCGGCTTTGAAGGATGCCGCTGCTGGTTCACCAACGGCTCCGCCTCGGCCACCAGATACGCAGTCTTGTGACTAACGTGAGCATCGATCAACGACTCCCAGTGCGCTGCGGCACCGGCGAAGTCCACCCACAGTGACAGCATGGCATCAGGCACCGGCGTCTGGCTTTCGATGCGCCGTTTACTTGCCGCAGAGACTGCGCTGTCGGCCACACACAGGCGCAGGCTGTGCACACATTTGAGCGCGGCAAGTTGCGGTGCCAGCGTGTGCATAAGTATCTCGCGAAACGCATCCCCGTCCAAGGACGCGTCTTTCCACACCGGATAAAGCAGTTTCTCCACAGTGTGCTCCTGCTGCGGCGGGCTAGATGCCCACTGGCGGCGTGATAGTAGCCGCGTTGTCTATCAGCATCTCCGCGCCATTCACGAAACGCGACTCGTCGGACGCGAGGTACAGTACCAGGTGGGCAATGTCTTCGGGTTCACACATATTGCCAAATTTACTGAGCGCATCGAGATCGGCCTGCGTTGCCGTCTCCTTGCCGGTGGCGACCTTCACCACCATCGGCGTTTTCACCCCGTCGGGGTGTATGGAGTTGCAGCGAATACCGTTTTTCTGTTCTTTGCAGTACATGGCGATACTCTTGGTGAGGGCGCGCACTGCACCCTTACTAGCGGTATAGGCGGCCACAAACGATTGGCCGTGGATCGCCGCCACCGATGACATATTGATAATAGAGCCGCCACCGGATTGCGCCATCACCGGAATGGCGTGCTTACAGCCCAGGAACACGCCGTCGCTGTTGACGGAGTTGACCAGGCGCCAGGACTCCAGCGTGGTATCGACAATCGTACCGAGGGCAATAATGCCCGCGTTATTCACCAGAATATCGAGTCGGCCAAATTTCTCGACCGTTGCTGCAATGACAGACTTCCAGTTGTCCTCGTCGGTGACATTCAAGCGCATGAAGATCGCGTTGGCGCCAATGGCGGCGGCTACCGCCTGGCCGTCTGCCTCATTAAGGTCTGCCACCACAACACTGGCACCGTGCGCGGCCAGCAGTTGTGCATCCGCCTTGCCCATGCCGCTGGCGGCTCCTGTCACAATGGCGACCTTGCCCGCTACTCTATCCATGACGTTATGCTCTCTCGATTGATTGCTGCGAAAATGGCTGCCGTCTCTGCCGCACCGCGACCCTGACTGCGGGCAAGTTAACCAGATGCCTTGCCACAGCTCAAACACCGTGCAGCTAAACCGGCCACAGGGCTACCCAATTGAACCAATAGGAGGCCTCGCCAGCACCGGGGCCGGGGAGTATTCTTGCGTTCTGACCAAGGACATTCAGGGGAGCACACACAATGAACGAACCGAACAAGATACCGGGCCTGGTTAAGTGGGTAGGTTACCTCGCGCTGACCCTGCTACTGTTACTGCCGCTGTCGGTACTGATCGTGCGGTCAGGCCTCTGGCAACCGGGCTTACTGCTCTATGCCGTAGCCTGCCTGGGCAGCGTCCTGCTGCTCCTCGTGTCTATTGTGCTACTACTGCTGCCGCGCTTTGCCCCATGGCGCAAAGTCATCGCCCAACGTGGGTTGCTCGTCCTGCCCGGTACATTGCTGCTATTGGCGTTGGCCGGCGGCGGGGACTCACCCCGTATTCACGACATCACCACCGACCTCGACGAGCCACCCACGTTCACCATGGCCGCGCAGGAGCGCGGCACTGGCAGTAACTCGCTGGAGATCGACCGCGACGTGATCGAGCAGCAACGCCTGGCCTACCCCGACGTGCAGACGCTGGCCAGCCCGCTGTCGTATACCAACTCCTTCAGCCGGTCCCTGCAGGTCGCTGTGGATATGGGTTGGGAAATCTATCACCAGGATCTCGAAATCGGTGAGATCGAGGCGGTGGACACCACCCTCATCATGGGCTTCAAGGACGATGTGATAATACGGCTACGCCGCGACGGCCCCGGCACACTATTGGACGTGCGCTCGGTATCGCGGGTCGGTGAAGGGGATCTAGGCGCCAACGCCAAACGCATTCGCGACTTCTACGCAGAGTTCCAGAGCGACGGTTAGGATGCGAGGCTAGGTTGCTGTCGTTCCAGGAAGGTGCGCGGTTACGACAGCGTGCCGCCATCCACCCGAATATCCTCGCCAGTGATATGCACGCCGTCCTCGGACACCAGCATGGCAATCACACCCGCCACTACCTCCGGCGCCTTGGCACCGGACAGCGACATGATGCGTGGCATCAGCGCGAAATCCATAGTCTTGGGAAATTTGATGTTATCCGTCATGCCGCTGTTGATATCACCGGGGCAAATGCAATTGGCGCGCACTCCGCGCTTGGCATACTCCACCGCAATGCTGCGCGTCATAGCCAATACCCCGCCCTTGCTGGCTGAATAAGCCAGGCCACAGGGCAGGCCGGACAGCGCGGCAGTGGAAGCGGCGTTGACGATACTGCCTTTGGTTTGCACCAGGTGCGGCAGCGCAGCGCGACACAGAAACATGGTTCCGGTGAGATTGATGTCGATGACTTGCTGCCAGTGAACCGTCTGTAATTCCTGGGTATCGTCAAAGCGCAAGATGCCCGCCATATTGACCAGCGCATACAAGCTGCCGTAGCGTGCGATACAGGCCTGAACTGCCGCCTGCACGCTAGCCTCATTGCTCACATCGCACACCTGGGCGGTGGCTTCACCGCCGCTCGCTAATACCGCGGCCGCTGTGGCCTCCACTGCCTCGCCATTGAGGTCCACACAAAACACCGAGCCACCCTCGGCGGCAATACGCAACGCACCGGCTTTGCCGATACCGCTGCCGGCACCCGTCACCAGTACCACTTTGTCCGTGAACCTTTGCATGGTGTTACTCCTTGAGATAGCCACGCAGGATGCCGTCCGCCGCGCGTCTGGTCAAATCGTTCGGTACGAGGCACTAAACCGGTCCAATGTGCTTACAGCCGTTGCACTGTGATTGGCTCCGCTCGACTCCCCTGGCGTATTTCGTCACCCCGGGCTGACTTATTAAGCCATTGCGCTGTACTGCTCCTGCTGTACCTTTATCTGCCCCTGATGCGCCCGTATCATAGTGCGATCATGGCGACCCCTCGCTACACCAGCGCGGTATCAGCGCAACACCCGCGCAACACCCGCGCGACCGTAGCGAGCCGCATTGGCTCCCACCAGGAGAGACATTTTGCAAGATCTGGATCAGTTTCGTTTGGAAGTGCGCGCGTGGGTGGAGACCAACTGCCCTGCATCCCAGCGCCAACCCATGGGGCAGGACGAACAGTACTGGGGCGGTCGCCGGGGGCATTTCGCCAGCGCCGACGCCCAGCTCTGGTTTGAACGCATGCGCGACAAGGGTTGGACCGCGCCTGAATGGCCCACGCAGTACGGCGGTGGCGGCCTGAGCCCGCAGCAGGCCAGAATACTCAAGGAGGAGATGAAAAGCCTCCACGCCCGCACCCCGCTGTTTGGCATTGGCCTGTGGATGTTGGGCCCCGCCGTACTGGAGTACGGCAACGACGCACAGAAACAGCAACACATTCGCGCCATCGTCAATGGACAGAGCCGCTGGTGCCAGGGCTACTCCGAGCCCGGCGCCGGCTCCGACCTGGCTAGCCTGCAGTGCAAGGCAGAGGACCGGGGCGACCACTTCCTGGTCAACGGCAGTAAAATCTGGACCACCGCCGCCGACAAGTGCGACTGGATTTTCTGCCTGGTGCGCACCGACCCCGACGTCAAAAAGCAGGAGGGCATTAGTTTCCTGCTGATCGATATGGACAACCCGGGCGTTACCACTACCCCCATCGCGCTGATCAGCGGCGAGTCTGAGTTCTGCCAGACTTTTTTCGACAACGTGAAAGTGCCCAAGGAAAACCTGGTGGGCGAGCTGAACAAGGGCTGGTCTGTCGCCAAGGCCCTGCTGGTGCACGAACGCAAGTTGATGGCAGAGATCGGCAGCGACAGCCCGAGGCAAATTTTGCAGCCCAACGCGGCGGCCCGCGAATACCTGGAATTTGAACATGGCAAGATCGCCGATGCTTACCTGCGCAATGCGCTGGTGGAGTACGACATGCTGATGCAAGCGGTTGGTCTCACCCACTTTCGCGCCTTCGAGGAAAAAGCCAGCGGCGTGCGCAGTGCGGCGCCGATGGTGATGAAATACGTCGGCACCGAAGCGGAAAAAACCAAGAGCGAGGTGCTGCTGGCCATTCTGGGCAGCCGCGGCGTGGGCTGGGAGGGCGAGGGTTTTACCTCGCAGGAAGTCGATACGCTGCGTCTGTGGGCTATGTCCAAGGCTCTGACGATCGCCGGGGGCAGCTCGGAAATCCAGCTCAACCTGATCGCCCAAAAAGTTCTCGAACTGCCACAGTCCTAGGAGCATACGGTAATGGCACTGGTACTGAATGAAGAACAACGGCTGCTGCAGGATACTGCGCGGGATTTTCTGGTGAAGCATGCGCCAGTGGCTGCACTGCGCCAACTGCGTGACACTCGCGACCCCATCGGCTATGACCCACACCTGTGGCAACAGATGGCGGACATGGGCTGGGCCAGTATCATTCTGCCCGAAGCCTACGGTGGTCTGGCATTCGGTTTCCTGGGGTTGGGTGTGGTGCTGGAGGAAGCCGGGCGCACACTCACCGCCTCCCCTGTGTTGGCCTCCGCCGTGGTTGGCGCTTCTGCCGTGCTGCTCGGTGGCAGCGAGGCACAGAAGCAGACTCTATTACCGGATATCGCCGGCGGCACACTCACACTGGCGCTGGCGCTGGAAGAATCCCACCACCACCAACCCACCCGCATCGCGACCACAGCAATGCGCCAGGGAGAGGATTTTGTTGTGAGCGGCAGCAAGTGCTTCGTGCTGGATGGCCACAGCGCTGACACGCTGATTGTGGTGGCGCGCAGCAGCGGTGCACAGCGCGACAGTGCCGGGCTCACCCTGCTGTTGGTTGAGCGCAATGCCCGGGGCGTGAGCTGCCAGCGCACCGTTATGGCAGACAGCCGTAACGCTGCCAATATCCATTTCGACAAGGTGACCGTTCCCGCGGAAAACATCCTCGGCGTAGTCGATCAAGGCTGGGCGATCCTGGAACCGGTACTGGACCGGGGCCGCGTCGCATTGGCCGCTGATATGATGGGTTGCGCGCTGGAGGCGTTTGACCGCACGGTGGCCTACCTGAAGACCCGCGAGCAATTCGGCGCACTGATCGGCACTTTTCAGGCGCTGCAACACCGCGCTGCACACATGCAGTCAGAGATTGAGCTGTGTCGCTCGGTCCTGCTGCAGGCGCTGTCCACCGTGGACGACACGCCGCAGCAGTTGCCCTTGCTGGCCAGCCTGGCCAAGGCGAGATTGAATGAACTGGTGAAGCTCGTCACCAATGAAGCCGTACAGATGCACGGCGGTATTGGTGTTACCGATGACCTGGAAATTGGCTTCTTCCTGAAGCGGGCCCGGGTCGCCATGCAGATTTTCGGCGACACCGGTTTTCACAAGGATCGCTACGCCACATTGTGTGGCTACTGACAACGAGGATAAACAGATGGAAGCCAGCGCCAAGATCGCCATGGTCCACAAGTACGTGCAAGCATTCGAGCAAGAGGATATGGCTATTATTCGGGAGATTTATGCCACGGATGCCCGGGTGGAGGACCCGGTGGGCACTGACGTACACGTTGGCATCGATGCCGTCTGCGCGTTCTATGAAGGCGCGTTGAAGTCCGGTGCGAAACTGGCGCTGAGTGGCGACCCACGCTGCAGTGGTAACGCGGTGGCCTTTCCGTTCCAGGTGGTAATGCCCGGTGTCACCATTGATATTATCGATGTGTTCGAATTCAACGATGAAGGCAAGGTCAACAGTATGAAGGCCTACTGGAGCGGCGATAACATGAAGGCATAGGCACTGCTGAAACGGGCAGTGCCCTGGATCACTGGCCGCAATTGCCGCCATCGAAGGTGGCGGCGTAGCGCTCTATCCACTCCAGAGCCGCCTCGTCAGGACTGAGCAGGCGCCCGCCCTCACGCAACATCGACTGCCGGTACTGCCTGATCTGGTGACACTGCTGTTCCATGCGATTGCGGAACGCGTCCTGGCCCGACAATGTATCCGTCCTGCTCTGAATTACCCTGTTGGACACAATGCTCCCCCGTTCGCTGGATTCGTGGTTACTTAATAGCAGCACAGGGCGCAAAAGTCAGGTACCCGGCCAGCGCGTTGTGCAGCAATACACAGGATTTTCAGGGCATTTTGCACAAATTGTGCAAAATTACCGCATTGGCACGCCGGCCGATTGGAGGAATTTTATGAAGGGTTCTGTCAGTCGTTTTGAGCCCAGTACATTGAAGTGGTCCCGGTCGTGGAACAAAAAACTGACGCCATCATCCGGATAGCAATACTTGTCAGCTGGAGGGCAAAGCTGCGCGAACAGTTCAAATACGCGAAGATTGTTATGTTCGTTCTGCAGTGCATATAACTGCTTCATTACCGGATCAATGGCCGGAACAAGCTCTGCTCGCGCTACGGCGCAGTTTTCTCTCTCTGCAAGATCGCATTCGCGCACATCGGCAAAGGTAAAAGTCGGCGGAGGGCCGGTAACAACGAGCATCACATCCCTTTTTTCAAGCTCTTTTGCCAGACTGGAGACACGGTCAATCCAGGGAGGAATGTCCGCGTGGGGTGTTGTGGGATTTGTTCGAGTCAGATAGAACCGCGCAATAAGCACTATGTCGCCTGGTTCCAATTTTTCCAATACCTTTTCAAATAGCTCCTGTCTCGGCGGATACTCGCCTCTCCATCCATGGGGGAAAACATTAGACGGTGTCACGGTCAAGTGGACTCCGAAACCCTTCTGCTGATGCAGTTCATACAGCATGGCCTGGAGATGACCAATGTGGCTATCTCCCATCGCCCAAATCATCGGCATTCCGGAGCCGGGCAGAGGTGCAATAGTACATTGCTCAAACGTGTCTGGCGTCAAAGGACGTCGCTCATCGACTGCACACGTATCATTCGGCAGGCCCGAATAGAGGATGGGAAGAGCCTCTGCCGCATGTAGTACAACGGCATCCTGCTCGACTGCAGGTTGTTCAACGTTAAGTAACAGAAACGCCCCCACCCCGAGCAAAAAACTACACGCGAAGGCCATTGCGATGTCCTGGGCTTTGCTGCTGCTCCAGTTGGCCATGCGCATAGGCCGCTCAATGAGATGGTAGGACAAAACTGCCGCAAGGCTCATGGTCGCGACATAGAGAATAGAGAGTCGCCAGCTTGCACTCAGCACCAGAGGTCCCAGGGCAATAACAGGCCAATGCCAAAGATACAACGAGTACGAAATTTTTCCAATATAGACGAAGGGCGGTAGCGACAATGCTCTTGCGCAAAAGTGCTGACCAGAGTCAAGCAGTAGCAAGGCGGTTAAACCCACGGCCACCGGGGTTGACCAGGCCGCATAGTCCATCGGAATCAAGAAACACAGTAACAGGCCAGCCAGTGCCACTGGCGATAGAAACGCCAAAATCCGACTCAATCGTACTGACGAAAATGTAGTTGAAGCAAGGTAAACCAGCACGCCGGTGCCAAGTTCCCAGAAACGCATGGGCATAAGGTAGAAGGCGGCCGCCTGATGATCGCTATACAACCGCAGGAAAGAAAACAGGGACAACCCGCTTAATAGTACAATCGATGCAACAAGAATTCCCGCACGTCTCGGCTCTCGGCTCTCGGCTCTCGGCTCTCGGCTCTCGGCTCTCGGCTCTCGGCTCTC
>JANNXP010000118.1:0-12107 GCA_031409615.1 Haliea sp.
CAGGGCAACCTTGGCCTTGAACTCGGGTGAGTGGGTGCGTCTCTTTCGTTTCATTGCTTCTCTCCTGAGCCCTTGGCTCATCATGGAGGAAAGCACTTATCTTCGTCTACTCACTGTCCGATCAGTTGGGTCCACTTCTAAAGGCGCGCTGCATATCTTCCTTTTGCGTTTCAGATTGCAGACTTTTGCCAACGAACGGCGGATTTCCCATGATGTAACTGAGCTGCTGCGCTGGCACCGCATCGTTCCAGTCGATCCGCAGCGCATTACCACACACAATGTTGGCGCTGGAAAGCAGGGGAATGCGCGCGAAATAAAGCCCGAATTCCTCGGATACCGTCAAATTCATCTGATGGTCCATTAGCCACAGCGCCACCTGTGCGATCTGGGCCGGGAACTCCTCGATTTCGATGCCATAAAACTGGTCTACATCCAAACTGATCAATTGATGTACATCCAGAATCTGCTGGCCACTGGTGTTTGCCGCTCTGAGCACGTCCAGCTCAAGCAGGCGTAATTCCCGATAGGCGACTACTAGAAAATTGCCGCAACCGCATGCCGGGTCAAGAAACTTTAGGCTGCGTAATTTCTTGTGGAACTCAAACAATCTGTTCTTATTGCTTTTGAGCTTTTCGAATTCCGCTCGTAAGTCATCCATAAACAGAGGATTGATCAGTTTGAGGATGTTCTTCTCACTGGTGTAGTGCGCTCCCAGATTTCGCCGTGCCTGCTTGTCCATGATCGACTGAAACAGCGAGCCGAAAACCGCCGGGGATATGCGCGACCAGTCCAGCGCACAGCAGTCCAGCAGCGCCTGCCGCATGCTACTGTCGAAACCCGCCGTGGGCAGCCGCTCCTCGAAAAGTTTACCGTTAACGTAGGGAAAAGCGGCCAGTTGTTCGTCGAGATTTTTCAGCCTGTGGCTTTCCTCGGTATTGAGTACCTGGAACATCGTGTCGATATGATTGGCGACGTCCGAGCCGTCCTCGCTGGTGCGCTGCTCGATGTAGTCCTGGAACTGCTGGCGCTCGAAGATGCCAGTGTCCTCGGAAAACAGGCAGAACAGTAAGCGCACGAGATACAGCTCCAAAGGGTGACCCTCGTAGCCGACTGCCTTCATCTGGTCGTGCAGCCGCCCCATGCGCTCGGCTGCCTTGATGTTGACCGGGTCCTGGTCCTTGATCTTGTGGGTCTGGTAACCGGCGATAAAGCCAAACTGTCGTACGTTTTTGTGCAGTTCCTTCAGGTAGAACTCGTGCTGTTCATTTTCTTCAAGGTCGTAGAGACGAAATCGCGCGAAGTCTGATACCAGGATGTATTTGGGCAGCTCGCGCTCGGTGATACCGGGAAAGTAATCAAGCGCCTGCGTATAGGCTTTGTCCAGGTCTTTGCCACGTGATTTGTGCTCGACCAGCAGCACACCTTTCCAGAACAGATCAATAAACCCCTGCTTGTCGCCCAATTTCTTGACCGGCTCTTCGAAGCTTGCAACGCGCTTGCGGCTGATACCGAAAATATTGAAAAAGCCGTCCCAGAAGGATTTAGCTTCAGCGTCCTCAGAGGTTTCGGTCTCCCATTCCTTGGAAAAGGCCAGCGCGCGGGCTTTGATCTCGTTCCAGCTGAGGGGCATTGGTGGTCTACCTTAGGGGTGAACGTTTTTGTTTTTCGAATTTATGCGGCGGCTGACCGATTCGAGCGATACCCTAGACACTGCAATTCTACTGTATCGTTATTTTCTGAATTTTGCAGTTATCACGTTGCCAGACTTCGCCTGTGCTTTCAGATTGTCCAGGTAGTCCGCCCATCCCTGCATCATCTTTTTGCGCTCTGGCAAATGTGATGTGCGGTTGTAGGCTCTGCCGTTGGCATCCTTCACGGCATGGGCTAACTGGTGCTCGATATAGTCCACCCGATAATTCAGCACTTCATCCAGGATGGTGCGGGCCATGGCGCGAAAGCCGTGGGGCGTAATGGTGTCGTTATCATAGCCCATGGTGCGTAGAGCAACCCGCGCTGCGTTTTCACTGAGGCACCGGCTACCTCCTCTTGCGCTGGGAAAGACATACCGCCCCCGACCTGTCAGGGAGTGCAGGGCCTTCAAATGCTCCAGCGCCTGACTGCAAAGCGGGACAATATGCGGCTGCCCCATCTTCATTTTTTCGGCGGGTATTTCCCAGCGTTCTTCCTCCCAGTTGATTTCCCCCCACTCCATGGCCCTTATCTCGCCAGGGCGCTGGAATAGCATGGGGGACAATTGCAAGACTGTTTTTACGGTGGGGGTACCTTGGAATGCGTCAATTGCCAGTAGCAGCTTGCCCACCTGTACTGGGTCAGTGATAGCGGCATAGTGTTTTTTGGCCTTAGTTTTGAGAGCGCCCCGCAGATCGCCGCTAGGGTCGCGCTCGGCCCTCCCAGTAGATACGGCATAACGGAACACCTGCCCCGCAGTTTGCTTGGCCCTGTGCGCCATATTGACCGCTCCCCGTGCCTCTACTTTACGCAGCACCATTAGCAATTCAACAGACGTTATCTGACTAATGGGGCGCGTTCCCAATGACGGGTACAAATCATTCTTGAGTAATCGGCGGGTGCGGTCCCGGTAACTCTCGGATTTGTCCTGTAGCTTGGATTCGTACCATTCAATGGCCACCGCCTCGAAACTGTCCGCGCTCGCCAGGTGGCGGGTTATGCGCTCTATCCGTTTCGCTTCGCCGGGGTCAGTGCCTTTGGCCAGCGTCTCCCGCGCGCTTTGATGCAGCTTGCGGGCGTCCGCCAGGCTGGTATCGGTGTACACCCCCAGCGCCAGGGTTTTGCGCTTCCCGGCATAGCGATAGTTGTATCGCCAGTACTTGGTGCCATTGGGCTTGACCAACAGGTAAAGCCCACCACCGTCTGCCAGTTTAACGGCTTTGCTCTGGCCTTTGGCTTGTTGTACTCCCGTCGCTGTTAACTTGCCCATGCGCCACCCCCTCAAGTGGTGAATTTGGCGGTATCAACTTTGGCGGCATTATAAGTACCGCCAAAAATACCGCCATTTTGGCGGTATCTAGCCGGATATCACCGGACGGCTTGGGACACAGTATAAGCAAAAAAGCCCTGATTTACAGGGCCTTATGGACGTTCTGGGATGTTTTCTGCTGGGTATTTGGTCGGTGTGAGAGGATTCGAACCTCCGACCCCTTCGTCCCGAACGAAGTGCGCTACCAGGCTGCGCCACACACCGATAACCAGAGGCCAACACTATACCAAATGAAAATCAGGGAACCAATGCCAGCCAGTTAATACACCCCGGCCCAGCGGGCCAGAAATTGGCTGAATATACTAAGAGTGGTCACTACAACGATCAGTAAGAGTACCAGTCGCAAGGGCCGGAAGGGCTTGCGTTGCACCGAGTTGATACCGCGGTTAACAAACTCGTCTACCTTCTTCTGGTCTTCAGGGTAGAGGCGATTGTTATAGCTGCGATCGGGCTGGTCTGGGGATTTTTCGCTCATAGTATTTAACTGCGCCAATAAAAAGGGGAAACAACCGTCGTCATTGTCCCCCTCGGCCACCGGAAAGTCATCCCGTGTGGGCTAGCTAATACAACGACTACGTGTATGCCTAGAGCTGGAACAATTCCTGAGGCATCTCCATAAGGGTTTCGGCGTCGGCCAGCATCGTGATTTTCAGTGATGCGGTGCGGGGCAGCAGGCGCTCAAAGTAGAAGCGCGCGGTCATGACCTTTGCTGCGTAAAAAGACGTATCGCCCTCGGCTGCGGCAATCTTTTGTTGTGCCAATACCGCCATTCGCGCCCAGAAGTACGCCAGCGTGACATAGCCGCTGTACATCAGGTAATCCACCGCTGCGGCTCCTGCATTATCGGCATTGACCATCGCCGCCTCGCCCAGTTTCATGGACAGGTCCACCCACTCTTGCGTATGTTGCTTCAGGGGCTTCACGAATTCGGCGTACTCAGCGGCATCGTGCGCCGCGCAGAACTCGTCAATCATGCCGCTGAAGCCCAGCAGTAATTTGCCGCCACTCCCCAATACTTTGCGGCCTAACAGATCAAGGGCCTGAATGCCGGTGGTACCCTCGTACAGCATAGCGATACGAGCATCGCGCACAATTTGCTCCATGCCCCACTCGCGGATAAAACCGTGTCCGCCGTAAACCTGCACGCCCAGATTGGCGGCTTCAAAGCCTACCTCAGTGACAAAGGCCTTACCGATGGGCGTAAGCAGCGCCATCAGATCATCAGCTGCCTTCGCCTGTTCCTCGCTACCGTTGGCAACGATATCACTCTGCTGTGCGAGAAAGTACACGAATGCCCGACTGCCCTCTGCGAACGCTTTCTGCGTCAGCAACATGCGCCGCACGTCAGGGTGCACGATGATGGGGTCGGCGGGACCATCGGGATTTTTAGGCCCGGTCAGGGAGCGCATGGCCAGACGATCTTTGGCATAACTGAGTGCGCCCTGGAAGGACAGCTCCGCGTGTGCCAATCCCTGCGTGGCAGTGCCGATTCTAGCGGTATTCATAAACGTGAACATGGCGTTCAGTCCGCGGTTCGGCGGGCCGATGAGAAAGCCTTTGGCGCCATCGAAGTTAAGCACACAGGTGGCGTTGCCATGGATGCCCATCTTCTCCTCAATAGATGCGCACTGCACTGCGTTGCGCTCCCCGACACTCCCGTCAGCATTGACATTGAATTTGGGCACGATAAACAGGGAAATACCTTTGGTTCCAGCCGGGGCATCTGGCAGACGCGCGAGCACGATATGCACAATATTGTCCGTCATGTCATGGTCGCCGGCGCTGATAAATATCTTGGTGCCGGTAATGGCGTAGGAGCCATCTGCCTGGGGCTCGGCCTTGGTGCGCAGTAATCCCAGATCGGAACCGCACTGGGATTCAGTGAGGCACATGGTACCTGTCCACTCACCAGACACGAGTTTGGTGAGGTATTTCTGTTTCTGCTCGGCATCGCCGTGCGCCTCAACGGTGTTGACCGCACCGTGGCTGAGTCCCGGATACATGACCCAGGACCAGTTGGCTGTTCCAGCCAGTTCGTTGACCATGATACCGAGCATGTTGGGCATGCCCTGGCCACCATGCTCGGCATCCGCGCTCAATGCCGGCCAGCCATTGTCAACGTACTGGCGGTACGCCTCCTTGTAGCCGGCGGGGGTAGTGACGCCTTCGGCACTCCAGTGGCAACCTTCTTCATCGCCACTGCGATTCAGGGGGGCTACCACGTTCTCTGCAAAACGAGCGCCCTCTTCGATAATGGCGTTCATGAGGTCTTCTGTGGCTTCTTCGTAACCGGGCAGGGTCTGGTACAACTTCTCGGATTCCAATACCTCGTTGATAACAAAACGAATATCACGTACCGGGGCTTTGTAGTCTGGCATGGTTGCTTCCTCTGGGTGATCGCGGCGGGAGGACACACTGACTCGAGGTCGCCTGTCCGGGCCATGTGTTCGGCGATTACATTCTGCGGATATGACGTGGGAAGTCAAATACCTTTTTTCGCCGGAAGTCGAGAACAGGGCTGGTCAGCGGTTATAACATCACCCATTGTTCGCTTCGTAGTTAGGGCCCACTATTGCAATAGAGGCTGAATATTCAGGTACAGGGAGCTCTCTGCGGTGTCCCACTGGGGCAGGAAAGGAACACTGCCCAATAGTGGTGCCGGCAGCAGTTGCCGCAAAGTGTCCAGGTTTTCTTCGTGTCGGTCCATGCGCGGTCCCGGCTGGTTGGCCACCCAGGCGACCAGCTGCAGGCCATCACGGTGTATGGCTTCCGCGGTGAGTAGCGCGTGGTTGATGCAGCCTAGCCGCATCCCGACCACCAGGATAACCCCCACCCGCAATTGACTGGCCACGTCGGCCATCGTTTCGCGAGAGTTGATCGGCACCCGCCAGCCTCCTGCACCTTCAATAAGGACAAAGTCAGCCGCACCGAGCATAACACCCCGACACAACCCCGCCAGTCGAGCGGCCTGCATCTGTTTACCCTCGAGGCGCGCTGCAATGTGTGGTGCGATAGCAGCCTCCAGAGCAATCGGGTTTACCTGGCCGTAATCCATTGACTCGGTCATGGACGCCAGCAACTGCAGGGCATCGTCATTTTGGCCTCTTTCATCGCACCCGGCCGCCACCGGTTTAATGGCAGCTGTGCGCAGGCCTGCTTGGGCAGCGGCAACCAGCAAGGCACAACTGACCGCAGTCTTGCCAACGCCCGTATCGGTACCGGTCACAAACCATGACTTGCTCATGCCTTCTCCAGCACCCCATAAATAACGTCGTAAGTGGCGGGCAGCACACCCTCCCTGCGCCAGCCTTCATAAGCTTGCAGCATGCCCTGAAGCGCCCGCCGACTGGTGAGGCCGGGCTGGCGACTGCGGTTCATATTGTGCGCTCCCAGTGCCTTCAGTTCATCCAACAAGTCCCGCACTCGCGCATATTCCATGCACAAGACGCGCTGTTCCAGCTTCAACTCTATGTCAGGGACGCATGCTGCAGCAGCCACCAGAGCGGCAATCGGTATAAATGTATTCACATGTTGGTGCGTATCAACAGCAGCCCATGCCGCACGTAATTCGCACAGGGTATCCGGGCCCAACGACGTAAACACACAACGACCTCCCGGCCGCAACACCCGGGCCAATTCTGCAAACAGGTGCTCGGGACGAGAACACCATTGCAGCGCCAGACTACTGAATACCAGATCGATGGATGCACTGGCCAGCGGCAAGGCCTCAGCGTCCGCGACTAGCCACGCGCCATCGCTGCCGAAGCGATCATTGGCGTAGTTAACCATCCCCAAGGCGAGGTCCAGGCCGAGGTAGTGCGCAGCGGGAAAGCGTTTTCTAAGCGGGGCACAGAAATAGCCCGTGCCACAACCCAGGTCGAGTACGGTAGCCGGAGCGTCGAGGACCTGGTCCAGGCGAGTAAGTAACTGCTCACCGACCTCACGCTGCAGATGTGCCACGGAATCGTATAATTCGGCGGCGCGACTAAACGACGCGGCCACGGCCTTTTTTTCAAGCTCCACTGCAACCGAGGGATTCGTGCGCAGATGGCCGGTTGCCGCCAGAAATCCTCGAATGTCCTGCGCCAATTCTGCAGGCGCATCCAAAGGTGCCAGATGACAGGCGCCCGGCAGCACTTTTACCTGTGCCGAGGGTGCGCCTGCGATGCATGCAGCGATGGATCGACCCACCGCCTGCGGTACCAGCGCATCCCTCTCGGCCAACAGGTGCAGTTGTGGTTGCCGCAACGCAGATAGGGAATCGCGTTGATCAAGTGTCTGCAACCATTTAAGTCCAGCCAACAACTCGCCAGAAGCGGGCTGCCGTTGCAGTTGGTGCAAGTGTCGCAATAACTGCCTGGGCTGGCGGGACCCCTTAACCTGCAACCTATCGAAGCGCTGCAACGCGGCTATTGGATCGGCCCGAACACCACCGAGAAACTCACCGAACGCATCCGGACTGATACCAGGCCAGTCTCCGGCAGCGGTGAATAGCGGGTTGCTACAGACCGTCACTACCGCCAACACCCGTTCCGGTTCACGCACAGCAAGCTCGATGGCCAGCTGCCCGCCCAACGACCAGCCAACGTAAACCGCCTGCGCGGGGCAGCATTGCAGAATGTCCGCAAGTAGCTCAGACCACTCTGGCTCAATGCCGGACACGGTACCGGGGGCGCAGCCGGGCAGGTCCAGCAGCGTAATATTGGCCCAGGGCCGCAACAACACTAACAACGGACGCCACACTTCCCTATTGCTACCCCAGCCGTGTAGCAGCACCAGTTCCTGCTGCGCCGCCCCGTTTGCGGGCAGGTATTCATGCGGTACCAGCACTCAGCCCTCCGGCCAGCAGACGGCTAACTGTTCCAACAATCGATCTACTTGCTCGGCACTGTGCGCTGCGCTCAGCGTAATGCGCAGTCGGGAGGTCCCTGCCGGCACGGTGGGCGGCCTGATCGCGCCGATCAAAAAGCCCCGCTGCCGGAGCCCCTCACTCAGCGCCACCGCGCGAGCGGCCTCACCCATCAGCAGTGGCTGGATGGCGCTGCGCGACTCCATCAAAGGCAGGTCCAGTTGCTCGGCGCCGCGCCGAAATCGCTGTATCAGTTGTGCGAGGTACTGCCTGCGCCATCCTTCCTCCCGCACCAGAGACAGTGCCTCGAGGCCGGCTGCAGCCACCGCAGGCGGCAGCGCCGTGGTGTAGATATAGTTGCGCGATTGCTGAATCAGGCCTTCGATCAGCAGCTCACTGCCGGCGACAAAGGCGCCAGCGGTACCCAGAGCTTTGCCCAGGGTTGCCATCAGCACCGGGACAGCGGTGCCGTCCAGCCCCGCCGCCTCAGTACTGCCGATACCGCGCTCGCCCAGCACGCCAAAACCGTGCGCATCGTCCACCATCAACCAGGCATCCTGCGCGACACACAAGCCTGCCAGTTCGGCAAGCGGCGCGGTATCGCCATCCATGCTGAAAACACCGTCGACGACGACGAGCCGCGGACCTGCTGCGGCGCGCAGCTTTACTTCCAGAGCACTGACATCGTTATGCGCAAAGCGATAAAAACGCGCGCCGCTGTGCAATCCACCATCCAGCAGGGAGGCGTGATTGAGCCGATCTTCGAACACATGGTCGCCGCGCTGCAGCAGGCTGGTAAGGATGCCGGTATTGGCCATGTAACCGCTGGAAAACAGCAGGGCGCGCGCTCTCCCCGTAAACTCAGCAAGGGCCTCCTCCAGCTCGTGGTGTGGCGCACTGTGCCCGCAAACCAGATGCGAGGCGCCACTGCCAACACCGTACTGGGAAGCGGCGCGGCGAAAGCGCGCAATAACGCGAGGGTGAGCGGCCAAACCCAGATAGTCGTTGCTGCAAAAATTCACATACTGGCGCCCCCCCACGTGGACCAGCGGGCCTTGGGCGGACTCGAGGGTCAGGCGCTGCCGGTACAGACCAGCTGCGCGGCGCTGCTCCAGAGCTGCGCTCAGGCGCTCGGGAAACACCCCCACGACGCTGGCCTAGGTGCCGGCTGCATCGTAGAACAGCGGGCTGGGGTTCTGGGGTGGTTTTTCCACGTGCCGCCGCTCCGGTGCAATGCCCAGGCGTTGGAACAGGTCCATGTCAGTATTGGCCTGCGGATTGGGCGTGGTGAGCAGTTTTTCCCCGTAGAAAATCGAGTTGGCGCCGGCGAAGTACGCCAGAGCGTGCATTTGTTCATTCATTTCTTCACGGCCGGCCGACAGACGCACATGAGACGCTGGCATCATGATACGCGCCGCTGCGATGGTGCGGATAAACTCGAAGGAATCCAGATCCTCCTCGTTAGCCAGCGGGGTGCCCGGCACCCGCACTAGCATGTTGATTGGCACACTCTCAGGGTGTTGCGCAAGATTCGCCAACTGTTGCAGCAAGCCCGCGCGGTCGGCCTGTTTCTCACCCATACCCACGATGCCACCGCTGCACACTTTCATGCCGGCGCTGCGCACATGGTCCAGTGTCTCTAGACGATCCTGATAGGTGCGCGTAGTAATGATATCGCCGTAGAATTCGGGAGACGTGTCCAGGTTGTGGTTGTAGTAATCGAGGCCGGCTTCCGCCAACTCCTGTGCCTGACCTTCTGTGAGCATACCCAGTGTCATGCAACTCTCCAGACCCAGCTCCCGCACGCCCTTGACCATAGCGACCACCTGCGGCATGTCGCGCTGCTTCGGGGAGCGCCAGGCCGCGCCCATACAAAAACGTGTGGCACCCGAGGCCGCAGCCGCCCTGGCCTGCTCCAGCACCTTTTCGACTTCCATCAATTGTTCCACCTCCAGGCCAGTGTCGTACCGGGTGCTCTGGGGGCAGTAAGCGCAGTCCTCCGGACAGGCGCCGGTTTTGATGGAAAGCAATGTGCTCACCTGCACCTGATTTGGGTCAAAATACCTGCGGTGCACCGACTGCGCGGCGAAGAGCAGGTCGTTGAAAGGCAGTCTAAACAGCGCTTCGACCTCCTGCCGGGACCAATTGTGGCGAATCTCACCAGGTGTGACGTCGGCGTGTGACGCCTTTGCGACGGGTGCATGCATATCGAGTCCGGAGGTCAAATAGTTGCCAATCGAAGCCGTCATGATACTGACGATACCCCCACTGTCAACCTGGCGGACAGCCTTTGGTTAACAACATCGGCGCACGCCTGCTCGACGGATTCTTCCCCAATTACTGCGCCCTGTGCGGACTACGCAGCCATCGGCGGGTGCCCCTGTGTCTCGACTGTGAGGGTGAAATGCCGGTCAACCAAAGCTGTTGTGCGCGCTGCGCTATCCCACTCCCGCCCCCGGTGGAGTCCGACGCAGTGCGGTACTGTGGCAGCTGCCTGCACACACCGCCGCCGTTTGATCGCGTCATTGCACCATGGTTGTATGAGGAGTATCTAGCCCACCTGATTCACCAGTGGAAATTCCACCGCGAACGGCACTTGACGACACTGCTGGCGGCCCTGTGGCAACAGCGGGCTGAACGTCACTCCCCGGTTGATCTGCTGGTTCCGGTACCCCTGCACTGGCGCAGGAAGTGGCAGCGTGGTTTCAATCAATCAGAATTACTGGCCCGTCAGCTGCAGTCCACCTGCCCCGAGCTCGCGTCCTGCAAACTTGCGCACCGCTTGGTACAGCGTCGGCGATCTACCACCGCACAATCCCGGATGAGCGCCCAACAGCGCGCCAGCAATCTCAACGGTGCCTTTACAGTATGTAGGCCCTGTGACAATCTGCGCATCGCCATCGTGGACGATGTGCTGACGACAGGTGCGACCGCTGCGGCCATGGCCGACGCATTGGCCGCTGCAGGTGCCGGTTATATCGAAGTATGGTGCCTTGCCCGCACACCGGCTCCTGGTGCTTAGTTCGAATATTGTCGGATTTTTCCCATGCGCATTGCGCCTCTGATGTTTGTGCTATCGCAAGTCCGCCGTGGAACTGGGGGTGCAACTGGGGGTGCAACTCGGTGATCAAATCTTTGCGCAGATCAAAGGCGCAGCACTGTTAACGGAGGCAACAAAACCGGCATGACCACCCATCCCTATGACCGGCTGAGCCCCGACATGATTATCGATGCGGTGGAGTCGGTCGGTTACTTAAGCGACGCCCGTTTACTGGCCCTGAACAGCTACGAAAACCGGGTGTATCAGGTGGGCATTGAAGACAGCGCACCGCTGATCGCCAAGTTTTATCGCCCGGACCGCTGGAGTGAGGCGCAAATACAAGAAGAGCACCAGTTCAGTCTGGAACTGCAAGACGCCGAGATTTCAGTGGTCGCGCCTATCGTGGACGACCAGGGTGTTACCCTGCACACCTACGAGGACTTTCAGTTTGCATTGTTCCCCCGTCGTGGTGGCTACCCGCCGGAACTGGATAATCTCGACAATATGCTGGTACTGGGTAGAACCCTGGGGCGCATCCATGGGGTGGGGCGGGCGGGGCAGTTCAAAGTGCGGCACTCAATGTCTGTGCAGCGCATGCTGACCGACAGTCGGGAACTATTGCTGGAAGGTTTCATGCCACGGTCTCTGGTGCCCGCCTATGAGTCTCTCACCGCAGATCTCAAGCAGATAGTGGAGTCAGTCTACAGCGAGGTGCAACCCGAGGACTTGATCCGCATCCACGGTGACTGTCACGTCGGCAACATTTTGTGGCGCGATAATACCGCGCACTTCGTGGACTTTGATGACTGCTGTACGGCGCCCGCGATACAGGATTTGTGGATGTTTCTCAATGGCGAGCGCCACGACCGCCAGTTGCAGCTGTCGGAACTGGTGGAGGGCTATTCTGAATTCTGCGACTTTGACCCACGCCAGATTCGCTGGATTGAAACCTTGCGCACCCTGCGCCTGATCAATTATGCCGCCTGGCTGGCCCGCCGGTGGGAGGACCCGGCTTTTCCGCGCAGCTTCACCTGGTTCAATACCGAGCGCTATTGGGCGGATCATATTCTCGAATTGCGCGAGCAGATGTCGGCGCTGCAGGAAGAACCGCTCCGTTTGCTCTAGCTGAAAGAGGGTTCGGGTGTCGGGTGTGCAATTCGTTGGTGAGTATCGGATGGCCCGCACAGGGGAAGCCAGCG
>JANNXP010000119.1:0-9810 GCA_031409615.1 Haliea sp.
GCCCTGGTGCTCCTTGTGCCGGTACTGGCCGTTGCGTTACTGGTTCGCCTTACTTCCCGGCGTCCCTACCCGCATACTGCGGAACTTGGGCATTCTGAAAATCCTGTTCTGGCGGCCAACACGGTCTGACCAGTATAAAACGGGGCCCCGGGAAGTAAGGCGAACCAGTAACGCAACGGCCAGTACCGGCACAAGGAGCACCAAGGCCGCCACCAAGGCCAGTGAAAAATCAAACAGTCTCTTGGCGTACATACTCTTGCGCAGTTTTTTCCAGTCCCTGGTCCAGCGATATGGGTGGATTCCAGTCCAGCAAACGCCTGGTTTTTTCAATGTCCACCTGCAAGGACTCACACAAACGCCGGGCGACATCTCCCTTGCCCACCAGCTCGGCACCGAACTTCAGCAAACCTGGAGGAAAAAATACCAGGCGAACCGGGCACCCCATGGCACGGCCCATGCGGCGCAGCAACTCGGTGGTGGAAACATCCTCTCCATCCGACACCAGAAAGGTCTGGTTGGCCGCCGCCGGGTGCGTGAGACAAACCACGATCAAATCAACCAGATTGTCCAGCGCCACCAGACTGCGCTGGTTGCGAATGCCACCCAGTGGCAGTGGAATTCCGCGTTTTAGCCAGCGCATCATCGTCGCAAAATTGGCCTTCACGTTGGGGCCGTAGACCAGCGGCGGCCGAATGATGACCACCTCCATGCCGGTTGACGAAGCAATCTCGCGCAAACCCTGCTCGGCCTCCATTTTGGAAATACCGTACGCGTCCAGTGGCTTTGACAAACCGTCTGCCGTAAAAGGTTTTCCCAATGGCGTCCGCTCACCGTTGACCTTGACAGAGCTGACAAAGACGAAACGGCGCACACCGAGCTCGGCCGCCTGCCGTGCCAGATTCAGGGTGCCTTGCACGTTGACACGGCGAAACTCGTCCAGCGGATTGGCGGCGGTATCCGCCATGACATGAACCCGTGCAGCACAGTGCACCACTTCTGAAACGCCTGCAAGCACGCCCGACCAGTCGGTAGAGGGCTCCAGGTTACCCGCCACCCGAGGCCGCACCTGCGCCGGCCACAGCCGGTCATCGCGGCGTACGGCGACGGCCAGACTTCGAGACGCATCCTCGGCCAGCAAGCGCAGCACGACGGCCTGACCAACAAAACCTGTCGCTCCTGTCACGAGAATCATGCCCAGATACCCCCGACTGAACTCACGCTTTACGCCAGACTTTTCGGTTCACAAAATCCGTATAACTCAAAATAATTCGCAAAATCTTGTCTGATACGTTATCCGCAGCATAGTCAGCCACCATATGCAGGGCGCGGTTCTCGCCACGCGACTGGGTTGCCAGTATGTCCAGACCCTGAAGCACGCGGTCAACATCCATGCCGACAAACATCACGGCCGCCTCTTCGAACCCCTCCGGTCTTTCGTGCACTTCGCGCAGGTTAAGGGCTGGGAAGTTAAGGATGGAAGACTCTTCGGTGACCGTGCCGCTGTCCGAAAGTACCGCGAGAGCGCCTGTCTGAAGCCGAACGTAATCCAGAAAACCAAAAGGTTTGTGGAACTGGACCAAGGGGTGTGCACCGAGCCCCAACGCGTCCATGCGCTTTCGGGTGCGCGGGTGGGTGGAAACAATCACCGGCAATCCGAATTGCCCAGCAAGCGCATTCAACACATTGAATAATTTTTGCAGGTTTTCTGGCGCATCAACATTTTCTTCGCGGTGTGAACTGACCAGAAAAAACTGTCGATCAGTCAGGCCAAGCCTTGTCACGACGGCGGACGCATCAATGCCCTTGCCATAAAACTCAAGCACCTCGCGCATCGGACTTCCGGTCTTGATCACCTGGTCGGGTGGCAAGCCTTCACGCAGCAGATACTCTCGCGCAATACTGCTGTACGTCAGATTGATGTCCGAGGTGTGGTCAACAATTCGCCGGTTAATCTCCTCAGGAACCCGGAAATCAAAGCAGCGATTACCTGCCTCCATATGGAAAATGGGTATTTTGCGGCGCTTGGCCGAAATGGCCGACAAGCAGCTGTTGGTGTCACCCAGTATGAGCAGGGCATCCGGCGCGTGCTCTTGCAAAACCCTGTCTGAGGCAATAATGACCTGGCCAATGGTTTCTGCTGCAGTTGCACCGGCAGCCTCGAGAAAGGCGTCGGGCTTGCGAATACCCAGGTCGCTGAAAAAGACCTCGTTCAATTCGTAATCGTAATTTTGCCCGGTATGCACCAGCACATGCTCACAGTGCTTGTCCAGTTTATCGATGACGCGCGACAGGCGAATGATCTCCGGCCGGGTGCCCACAATCGTCATGACCTTGAGTTTACGCATGCACAGCCTCACGAATGATATCCAGCGTCATCAATACCCCTTTGACCTGTTCGATATCCAGGCGGCGCGTATTGTGCGATGTGTAGTCATCAATTTCAGAGATGCCGGTCTGACCCTCGACAAAATACTTGTCGTAGTTCAGGTCGCGGGAATCAGCGGGAATCCGGTAATAGTCACCCAAATCATCGGCACGGGCCATTTCCTCGCGCGAGACCAGTGACTCGTACAGCTTTTCACCATGCCGGGTTCCAATGATTTTCAGGTCGCTGGAGCTCTCCAGAAGCGCCTTCATGGCTTGCGCCAGATCGCCCACGGTAGACGCTGGCGCCTTCTGCACAAAGATGTCCCCAGGGCGTGCATGCTCAAACGCATACAGGACCAGATCCACCGACTCTTCAAGTGACATTAAAAACCGGGTCATGTTGGGATCCGTAATCGTGAGCGGCTTGCCCTGCTGCAATTGCTGCAAGAACAGCGGGATCACCGAGCCTCGCGATGCCATGACGTTACCGTAGCGGGTGGCCGACAGCACCGTCTTGCCCGGATCACACAAGCGCGACTTGGCCACCATCAGTTTTTCCATCATCGCTTTGGAAATACCCATGGCGTTGATGGGATACACCGCCTTGTCGGTGCTGAGCACCACGCAACGCGCCACTTCGTTGGCAATGGCGGCGCGCATCACGTTCTCGGCGCCAAGCACGTTGGTACGAACCGCCTCCATGGGGTAAAACTCGCATGAAGGAACCTGTTTGAGTGCGGCGGCATGAAACACATAGTCCACGCCACGCAGCGCATCATGAACGCTGTCGTACTCCCGTACATCGCCAATATAGAACTTGACCTTGTCGTTCTTCAGTGCAATCCGCATGTCCTCCTGCTTTTTTTCATCGCGACTGAAAATGCGAATCTCCGCAAAATCCGAGTGCAAAAAACGGGTCAGCACGGCATTGCCGAATGAGCCTGTTCCGCCAGTAATAAGCAGGGTCTTGTCTTTGAACATTTCTTTGATTTCCTCTCTGGCCTGATTCAAGCAAATTCACGCATGCGGCGCACCAGCTCTGGCCAGGCGGCAGGCTGGTAGCCGGTTATCTGACGGAAGCGGCTGGAGTCCAGTGATCGGTCCATCACCAGCAGGTCATCGGGCGTGATGTCGATGGCTTTGCCGTAGGCAATCGCAACCAGTTTCAGCAGCTCAAACTTGTTGATAGGCTCGGCAGACACATGGTAGAGCCCGCGCAGGTCGGGGTTTGGCACCACAAAATCACGCATGACCCGCGCCAACTCTACCGTAGGCAGGCCAGAAAATATGGCGCGGCTGAAACCCTTCACCGGCCCCTGTTGTGCCAAAAACCAAGCCACCAAACCGTGTGCGCTATTGAGTTCATGGCCAATGATGGAAGTGCGCAGCGTGACGGCGTGCGGGTAGTCCACTTCACCCAGGTATTTGCTCCGGCCATATAAATCTTGGGCATCCGACACGTCATGCTCACGGTACATGCCCTGGGCACCCGAAAAGACACAGTCGGTACTCATTTGAACCAGGCGTGCACCCGCCACATCACACAGCCGCGCCAGTCTGTGGGGCAGCAACGAATTGATGGGAATAGCCGCCAGAGGATCGTCGGCTGCGGCGAGCTGCTTGACCAGACCAATGCAGTTGATCACCACGTCTGGACGCGCTTGTGTGAACAGCCATGCCAGGCTGTCGGCGTTCTCAACATCCACCCCGCAGATCACTTGCTCACGAAGCTCGGCCGGCAACAAAGGCAACACACTTGCAGACCGGACCGAGCCCAGTACCGAATAGCGCTCACTTTGCGCAAAAACGCGCAATACCGCGTTACCGAGCATGCCCGATGCACCCAATACCAGTACTCTGGTTTTTTGACTTGTGGTCATTGAATCAATTTCCCGCGTTTCATTATTTCCCTCTATCGCTCGCGCCCTGCCAGGACCTGTGAAAAGTGTTGCGCCAACTTCGCAGCAAGCACAGACGGATTGAAGTGCTGCTGGTAATAAGTCAGGCCGGCCTCCCCCATGCGCCGCAAGTCATCCGGTGGCATCGCTCTGAGCCGCAGCAAAGCCTGAGCCAACGCCTCAGCGTCCTCTGCGGGACAAGACACACCCGCGCCTGACTCATTGAGCACCCGGGCACCTTCGCCATCCAGTGAGGCAACGATGGGCTTGCCGGCGGCCAGGTAGGCCTGCACCTTGCTGGGTACTGTCTGACTCATGATGGGGTTACGCGCCAAAGTCACCAGCAGTGCTGACGCCTGCGCCAAAATGCCCGGCATGGCCTCGGGCGCAAAGCGTCCCGGCAGCTGCACATTGTCCAACTGCCGGCGGGCCACCTCTTTGTGCAGCCATTCACTGCGGCTACCGCTTCCCACCAGCACCCAATGCACATCGGCGTACGGTCGCAACAATTCTGCCGCATCCAGCACAGTGCCCAAGGCCTGCACTGTCCCCAGATTTCCAGCGAACACCACGTTGAAACCCGGCTCCAGCAGCAAGGCTGGCGGCCCCGAAGGCAGAAGCTGGCCGAATGCCAGCTCACCCGGGTTCGGGTGGTAGCGCACCGGTGTTTGCCCTGCCATGGCCTTTACGGAGGAAATGAAAGCCTGCGACTGCACCAGCAGCAAATCGCAGCGTTGGTAAATCCAGCGAACGACCATGCCCACACCGGCCAACACCCACCGGTTTCGTACGAAACCAGTGGCCTCCAGGCTTTGCGGCCAAAGGTCTTGCACCCAGGTTACCAGCTTCGCCCGTTTGAGAAACGCAATCCAGACTGCGGGTATGACCTGAACGATCGGGGAAGGTGCAAAAACAAAAACCACATCGAAAAACTTCTTGCGCAGCAACCATGGCCCGAACAAACCGGCGGTGATCACAAACGACAGGTAATTGGCCACCAGGGCGAGCGCACCGCCCCCCCCTCGCGGCCATAGCGGAACTCGGAAAATCTCATAGCCAGTTTCGTGCTGTTCCACACCAAAGGCGGTTGCCCGATAGCCATCAAACACCTTTCCCTGCGGATAGTTGGGCTGTCCCGTGAGCACAGTGATATCACAGCCCTCGCTACGCAACGACTTCACCACTTCATTGATCCGAAACGATTCTGGCCAGAAATACTGGGAAACAACAAGCACCCTCATGCCCTGAGCTTTCTTCCAAGAACGTCACGGTACAACGTCAGGTAGCGAGGGGCAATGACTTTCCAGTCATAGTTTTCCACGACGAAGCGCTCCCACAATGGGGCAATACGCTGGAGCAATTCAGGCGTTGCAAGCAGGTCCATGAGGCTACGGGCAATCGCCTCGGTACTGGCCGGCACCTCCAGACGCGCGTCAATGGACCGGACCTCACCAAACCCACACTGATCGGTCAACAGCACCGGCGTTCCGCAAATCCCCGCTTCAAGCGCCACGATCGACATCGCTTCCTGTCGGGACGGGACGACCAAAAGCGTCGCACGCTTGTAAAGGGATGATTTTTGTTCACCTTCTACATGCCCATGAAAGTGGACCCGGCTGCCGAGCGAATGCCGGGCCACATTTGCCTTGAGCTCCTCCATCATGCCGCCGTCCGGACCCGCAAAAACCAATTGGTAACCGGGGATTTGCCGGGCAACGCTGATGAATGCGTCAAGCAACAAGTCCGGTCCCTTAATAAGGTTTAGGCGACCCATGAAAAGAATGAACGGTTGATCGCCCAACGAGTCCTGTTCGCTCACACGGCCCGTACCATGAAAATCTTCCGAACAAACCCCATTGGGAATGATGGTGACTCTGGACGGCGCAATGCCGTAAGCCTCGAAGTGAGGCAACTCTGCCTGGGTGATGGCAATCCATGCCGACGCATTTCGAATAATCGCATTGCCGACCAGCGCGTTGTAACAGTGCTTTAGTAAGCTGGAGCGGCCAAAAATGGGAAGCGCACCAGCGGGGCAAACGACATAGTGCCTGCCGAGACTGCGAGCAGCCCAATAGGCAAGTGCATTGAGCACCCCCCAGTGGCCCATGAGATGCACGACATCAGCATCGCGCACCATTGATTTGACAGTGCGCCATCTTATTTTGGGCACGTAAAACCGCATCCAGAATAACGGTATGGCGACCACTTTGGCCGGATGAAGTGCCAATACACGCGTCGCACCGAGTCCGGTATCGACAGTCAGGACGGCGCACTCCACCCCTTGCCTTGCCAGAGTCCGGCTCATCTGGAAAGTCCGCTCGGCAGTACCTCCTCCAGTCCTGAAATCGAGTGACGAGTTGACATTCAGTACACGCATCAGTTCACCACTTCACCGCGCGCTGCAAGGTAAGTCATCTTGTACCAACGGGCATAGTCTGCAAGTCCGTCGTCGAAACTTGTCGGGCTTCTGAACCCAATACTCTCCAGCTTTCCCTGGGCGTAATTGCAGCGGGGGTTGATATTATTTCTACCCATGCATTGAAGCAGCAGACCCAGGATCGCCAATGGGAGCGGGATTGGTGGCAGCCAGTATGGTTTGCATTGAAGGAGCTGGCTAAAAACCCGTTCAACACTTGCAAAATTATTGCTGACGTATTGATCATCCGAAACAATGAATATTTCACCTTCCATACGCGTCGCACGTCGAATCAAAAATAAAGTAGCTGCAACAACATTGGAAATGTGGACAAGATTCATGCGCCGCCTGCCAAAGAGACAGCATCTGAGATAGTTCTTTAACCTGTGAGCATTGACAAGATCATTCGCAAGCTTGGTCAGTGGCTCACCGCCAGGACCATACACACCAGTCGGTCGGAGAATGACCGAATCGAACAAGCCTTTTGATTGGCGAATCATCTCCTGCTCAATCTTGAGTTTGACAACTCCGTACTCAGTGACAGGCCGACACGTCGTATGCTCAGTGACCATATTTTCAGCGACACGCCCAACGACTGCAGCGGTGCTGCAGTGAACCAACCGCTTGACCTGCATGTCTTTGCAGGCATTCAGCAGACTTTGCGTTGCAGCCATATTACCCGAATCACCACCGTCCCAGAGATATGCAAGATTGACAACGGTGCAAGCCGGCTCAAGCAATCTTTGTAGCGACGACTCTTCACACATGTCACCTCTGACAACAATTACATTGTCCGGCCAGACGGCAGATACAGAACTCTCTGCGAGATGCCGGGTTAAAACCTTGACCCGAACATCCGGATCACTCGCAAGCGCCAGCACCAGGTGGCGGCCGATATAGCCTGACGCACCAACAATGGCTACAGTATTCATGAAGAGAGAGGGCGTGAAGCCATGAAAGATAGTTTACGTAAAACCAGAATCCCCGAGCAGGGCCGGTTGATTTTTAAATTGAAATCATTTTCAAGATGTTTTTGATGATCCCGCGGGAGTCAACTCACTTAGCCAGTTGATTGTTTCGACGGGCTCAAAGTGATCCGCTGAAGTATGGCAACCATCATGATAAACATTAAATTCACAATGATATATCCATTGCTAATGGAAAATCTAAAGTAGAAAACCCCCCAATAAGGTACCAGACACAGAAAAAGAATCATAAGCAGCCGCGACACTGAAAATGCATGAGAAGAACCGCGTGCCGAGCACGCCTTGGCGCAGACCGTTGAAAAAACAAGCACCAACAATAAGGCGCCAATATTTCCAAAATCACCTGCAAAATCAGATATGAACGTGCCGAAAACCCATGGAACCTTCCCCTGGTCCAGATAAATCTGGAAGACTTCATCCTGTATGGCTGGCCAGGACAGGCAATTCAAGTCAAAGACGCCGCACCAGGCCCCTATAAACATGGGAAAGCTTCGTAGACCCAAGGTCAAGGGACGATCAATCGAAGAGTAGTCGCTGAAGTTGTGAATCTGCGCACCAAAATACTCAAACAAACTCCATCCTGCACCTTGATCGGCATCAAAAAATCGGGAGATGGTAATAGTGACAAATGGAATCAGAATAATAGCCGCTCCAAAAACTCCTGCCAAAACGACTTTTTTCCTATCCCTTGACTCCAGATGCGGCCAAAATACCAAAAGAATCATCAACGCGGTCATCAACCAATAAACAACACCATCTCTTCCGACATAGGCAAGTATGTACACAATATATGAAAAGCTCGAAAAAAATAGCAGAGAGGCTCGCCAGACACTCCTGCCCTCACCTTTCTTGGACGTCAGCCGAATAAAAGCAAAAATTATTGCCGAACTGAATAACTGAGCGGCAGCTCCAGCCATGGTGTTCAACAAGCCAAAGGATCGAAATATTTCCATTTTTTCATCAAGAAAAATCCTGTTTTCATTGATGTCTCCAGTGAGCGAACCTATGGCAAATGGCAGGAAAAAAACCATTGAAAACAATTGGGAATATATTAACGAATTCTCAATAAGTCGCTGCCCGCGAATATTACTTAATACCTGGGCAACACGCCCAACACGAAACTGCAAAAATCCCGAGATGCTTAACAATACACAAGCCAGCAACAGCAATGTAGCCGGATAGCTAGCCTCAAAAACAGGTTCGATTCCGCCCGTCAGATTCAGAAAAATTCCAGACATCCCCAAAAGTACATACGCGCACCATAGCAACATCGCCAAGATGGACCCCTCCTTCGCATGGCGACGCAAGACCACCCAGTAATACAGGAGCATTCCAAAAGTAAATAGGCTCGCCACTATTTGTCTTTCTGGAGAATTGTGACCTTGTTCCATCGAACCTGCATTCGCTGCATGTTCAGAAGATTTGTCAGAATTTCACCTGGTTTTACAAGTGAAAAGTTTTTAAATGCGAAAGAAATAAAATCGAATGCAGTGGCTCGAAGATTTTTCAAGTCAACAATTGCATTGCTGACGGCCCATACAAAATAATTCCTGCGCTGTTCAGGGAATTTATTCAAGAAATTTTCGGCATGTTCAATCGACAACCGGCGGATGCGCGGCAACGAACTCACCGTCAGCGAGCCTGATGAAGCAATACGATACTGTCCGAGAACTTTATCTAAAATAACGCCCGTTCCTTTGGACAACAGATCCCATGTCAGGAAAAGATCAATGATCACTTTATCAAGCGGTACTTTTTCCCGGGCAGAACGCCGGTACATGAGAGAACTATGCACCCCAATGAAGCCAAGGCGAATGGCATCAGAAAACAATACCTTGCCATCAGTAAATATTGACAAATCCGCTGTTTTTCCGGAACAAAATTGCCCGGCATCATCGAAATAGTCAACCCGATGCCATACCGCCACACAGTTTGGATTGGCATCCAATGCATCAACCTGAGCCTGAAGTTTTCCAGGCAATGCAAGATCGTCGCCATCAATGTGCGCCACATACTCACCAGTAGCAATATTATGCGTATCGATGTAATTTTTACCGCCTCCAGTATTATTTTCACGAAATATTGTTTTTATTATTTTTGGATAACACTCAGAAAATTCTGCAATGATTGATGCAGTTTTGTC
>JANNXP010000120.1:0-9604 GCA_031409615.1 Haliea sp.
CCACCACCGTTGTCACTGCCACTGCCGCCGTTATCGCCGCCGCCGGAGCCACCACCGTTGTCACTGCCACTGCCGCCGTTATCGCCGCCGCCGGAGCCACCACCGTTGTCACTGCCACTGCCGCCGCTACCGCCACCAGAGCCACCGCCACCGGTAACAAGCGGACTTAGCGGAGCCTTTCCTACTCGCCCATAAATCGAAGCGAAGCGCAGCTTTGTGCCTCTACCGCTCGTGGTGAGCCAAGGCATACTAAAAGTGCCACGCAACTTCTTCGAGTCAGGCAGCTTGGACCCATCGAGCAGATATGCGCCCCACTGCCTGCCGGATTTTAAGACCAGCACATAATCCATGTAGTCGGGGAAATTGGTACCCGCCCATTGCAGTCCCCATTGGCCAGAGTCTTTGCGAACATCAGCGGTGAGCAGGAAGTTCATACTTTTGAACTTTGTTGAACGCTTGTTCGTTTGGTCCAGAAGGGACCACGAGTCCCCTGCGAACAACCCCGTGAGCGCGTTGACGTTGGTCTTTTTGATGGATCCCTTGCCTAGCGCTGCCGCGCTGGAACTGACGAATACTCCGGCAGGATTCTCGATAGTCACGTCTGTTTTCGCGATCGGGATGCTGTGCGCTTGGGCAGCGACCAAGGATGCCCCTAAGCCTATCGCCAGAATGCGTAGGTTTTTTCGAAATGTCATGCTGTTGCCCCAACTCTACCTATTTACCTATGCGGTTTCGACCGGGCAGACTCCTACAGCGTGCATGCTGCTTTGGAGCCTGTTTCCGGGCGTTGTCCGCAACCCCTGTGCACTGGAGCAGCAAGATTTGTTCCCGTTTCCCATAAATGTATATAAAACAACAAGTTGAATTTTGAACTTAACAAAGCGGCGCAGCTCGATGGTACCCAATCAGCGGAATTGTAAAACTTACTGACACCGTTCTGGCCACAAAGTGAGAACTGGCACACATTCTATAGGGTGGGGCGTAGGACCCCGTCATTTTTCAAAATTCATCACCACTTTCCACCACAGTTTGGGAAACAGGGCCCGCCACAGGTAGAGCAGCTTGGCCTCCTTGGGATAGATGATGTCCTGGTCCTTCCTCACACCCTTTTCAATGGCATCGATCATCTTTTCCGGATCAGCCAGGCGCCCACTTTTCTTGGCTTCGATAATACTGCCGGGTGTGTCGGTCGCGATGGTCTGGTCCACCAAGGGCGTGTTGACCGCCGGGGGGCAAACCAGATGGACGCGCACGCCGGAGCTGCGAATCTCATTCTGCAGCACTTCGATATAGGCGTTGACCGCGGCCTTGGTGGCGCAGTACGCGCCCATCTTTGGTACCAGTGCGATGCCCGCGATAGAGCCGAACGCAATAATGCGGCCCCGGCGCCGTTCCAGCATGGCAGGCAGCACTGCCCTGACGATATAGGTGGTGCCGAAATAGTTGATACGAAACAGCTTCTCCATCCCTTCATGGGTGTGGTCGATGAGCTTGTGGCTGGGCATGAGCGCTGCGGCGTGGACCAGCAGCTCGATAGGCCCCAGTTGCGATGTCACCTCTGCGACCTTGGCCTCGACGTCTTGCAGGTCGGAGATATCACAGTGCCAGGCGGTGATATTCTCCGACTCGGCTGCGGTGTCCTGCAGCCCCTTGTCATTGACGTCGAAGATTGCCACTTTCGCGCCCTGCCCGGCCAGTCGCCGCGCCGTTATCTGGCCCATACCGCTGGCGCCGCCGGTAACAATGGCAACCTTACCCGACATGTCTATCATAGCTGCTCCACATTTTATCTGGTGATTCAGGGACGCGCAGTTTGCGATCACTCCGCGCGCTCGGCAAGCCTCTCAGCGGCCACGAAAAGTGACGGGTTTTTCACCGCACGGTAGTGTCCGAGATATGGTCGAGTGGCAGCATGGTTCTGTGCACCACGCGCCGCAACTCAAAACTCGAATGCACGCCGGTGACGCCGTCGATGCGGGTCAGTTTGCCGAGCAGGAAGCGCTCGTAGTACTCCATATCCGGCACCACGGCCTTGAGTAGGTAGTCCGAGGTTTGACCGGTCACCACCGAGCATTCCATCACCTCCGGATATTTGGCCACCGCGGCCTCAAAGGCCTCGAAACGGTCGGGGGTGTGGCGGTCCATGCTGATGCCGATATAGGCGGTAAGTTTGAGTCCCAGCATGGCCTGGTTTAGCAGGGTGACGTGGGCGCGAATAATGCCGGACTCCTCCAGCCGCTTGACCCGGCGCGAACAGGGCGTCGGTGACAAGCCCACTGCTTCGGCCAGTTCCAGGTTGCTGATGCGCGCGTTGGCCTGCATGGCGTGCAGAATCCTGCGGTCAGTGCGATCGAGTTTCACAATGCGTTCTCCGTTGTTGGCGTTGTTGGGGTCACGTTGTTGGGGTCTTGCGCATGGGACGAACTGTATCACCAATAAAACGGCTTTTTGTAGACAAATATTGCACAGATAGGGGAAAAGACCGCGATCTTTGCAATCACTCTCTCCTGTAAGCAATCTATACTGCTCTGGCTACGGTTACAGACACCACAGGTACAGCCTCATGAGCAGTTTCGATCATCGCAAGTACAAACCCTTCCAGCCTATCGCTATGCCCAACCGGCGCTGGCCCGACCGGATCATTGAAAAGGCGCCGCGCTGGTGCAGTGTCGACCTGCGCGATGGCAACCAGGCCCTGATCGAACCGATGACCGCGCGTCAGAAATCACTGCTGTGGGACCAGTTGGTCAAGATCGGCTTCAAGGAGATCGAGGTCGGCTTTCCCTCCGCGTCCAGTCATGACTATGACTTCGTGCGGCAGTTGATTGAACATGACAGGATTCCCGAGGATGTGACCATTCAGGTCCTGACCCAGGCGCGGCCCGACCTGATCGAGAAGACTTTTAAAGCTCTTAAAGGCGCTCGCCGCGCGATTGTGCACGTGTACAACTCCACGTCCACGGTGCAGCGCGAGCAGGTGTTTGGCCTGGATCGCCAAGGCATCATTGCTATCGCGGTGAAGGGCGCAGAACTGGTAAGGGACTGTGCCGCCAGACACCCGCAGACGGAGTGGGTGTTTGAGTATTCACCAGAGAGTTTTACCGCCACCGAGCTGGATTTTGCCGTAGAGATTTGCGATGCGGTGACGGCGGTGTGGCAACCGACACCGGAGCGTCCGGTCATCATCAACCTGCCCGCAACCGTGGAGATGAGTACGCCCAACGTCTATGCGGACCAGATCGAGTGGTTCTGCGACCACGTGGCCAGGCGGGACAGTTTGTTGATATCGCTGCACACCCATAACGATCGTGGCTGCGCCGTGGCTGCGAGTGAGTTGGGCGTTATGGCCGGGGCCGACCGGGTTGAAGGTACCCTGATGGGTAACGGCGAACGCACCGGCAATATGGACATCATTACCATGGCGATGAATCTGTACAGCCAGGGCGTTGATCCGCAGCTGCAGCTGGGCCACATGGACGACATTCTACAGACCACCAGGGAGTGTACCCAGTTGCCTGTGCACCCGCGCCATCCCTATGCTGGTGAGTTGGTGTTTACCGCATTCTCCGGCAGTCATCAGGACGCCATCAAAAAATGCCTGGCCAAGCGGGATACCCGCAAGCCCTGGGAGGTGGCGTACCTGCCCATTGACCCGCAGGACATCGGTCGCTCTTATCAAGAGGTGATCCGCATCAACAGCCAGTCGGGCAAGGGCGGCATCGCCTTCGTGCTGCAGCGCGACTACGGCCTGGAATTGCCGCGCTGGTTGCAGATTGATTTCAGTGCCCCCGTGCAGGCCTACGCCGAGGAGCGTGAAACGGAGGTGGGTTCTGCTGAGGTCTACCAGCTGTTTCACGATACCTACCTTGCGCCCAACGGGTATTGGCAACTCGGCGACTATCAGGTGAGCCGTGAGAATGGCGTGGACCGGCTGCAGGCACAATTGCAGGAGGGCTCGACCGCACACACTTTATCCGGTACTGGAAACGGCGTCGTGGCATCCTTTGTCGATGCCATGCAGGATTTTACCGGTAAGCAGATTGTATTGGTGGAGTACAACGAACACGCGCTGAGCCACAGTGCGGATGCCGAGGCGATTTGCTATATACAGCTCAATATTGACGGCCATCGCTACTGTGGGGTCGGTCGCAGCCCCGACATTATTCAGGCCTCATTGGATGGCATACTCGGGGCTATCAACAAGGCCGCCGAACGCGCGCAGCCCGCGGCGGCTTGAGCTGCCACTGCGGGGGATATTTTTGTGTATTTGTGAGCTTGTGCGCCCGGCGCATTGGCCACCTATTCCCCTCTGGGTTATGGTGAGTCTACGTATGGGCTTTTAAGGCGGTACTGCGTGCCACTTCAGTGGCCCGGTACGGTGTATAGGCAGCGACCTGACGACAACAAAAAACCCACTGTGGCCAAAGTTGAAGCGGCATTTCACCGAGTCATTTGCCGGAGAACTGCTGCAGCAGCGGCGTGCCCAGGACGGTGAACGAGTTGATGAGTTGCGCGCCAAGCGACGGCGTGGCGCCTATCGTTACGTACTGTTGTTGCTGGCGGTTATCCTGCTGCCGGTAGTCGCACACAACATTTATATACGTCAGCTTCTGCCGGCGGCCGGTGCGCTTCTGCTGTTGGGTATCCTGATGGTGAACATCCTGCTGCTCAGCGTAAACCGGGAGGCGTTTTTGCCCCCGCCGGTGGTATTGTTGCTGAGCATTGCGCTGGTCATGCTATCTCTCTACTACGGCCAGAATTACAACCTGTATTTGTTGTTTCCCCTGCTGGTGGGGCTACCCGTGTTATTGAAAACGCGTTGGGCGGTGTTTCTGGGCGTGCTCAGCGGCTTGTTGGTGGCGCCGGTGGTGTTAACCCAATACGACCGCACTACAAGTGTCGCCGTTGGCATCAGTATGGGGCTCACCTGGCTGGTGAGTGCCTGGCTGGTGTTTGCCATGACCGAGCAGTCCCGTCGTCTGCGCGGCATGGCGATTACCGATTCGCTGACCGGTGCGTTCAATCGCCGCTATCTGGAACTACAGACCGTCAAGGCGCTGGAGGATTGGGAACGTTACCAGCGCCCTGTGTCGCTGTTACTACTGGATATGGATCACTTCAAGCGCGTCAATGATAAGTTCGGCCACGCGATCGGCGATGCCGCATTGCAAAGTCTGGTCAATCTGATTCAGCTACGCATACGTAAAGTAGACACCTTGTGCCGCTTTGGCGGTGAGGAGTTTATGCTGCTACTGAGTGAAACAAAGGTGCAACAGGCCCGATACGTAGCTGAAGAATTGCGCAAAGCGGTGGAGCGCGCAAAGATCCTGCCCGAGGGCACTATGACCATCAGTGTGGGCGTGTGTGATGTGACCGAGGTGCAGGATATGGAGCACTGGTTCAAGCTCGCCGATGCTGCGCTTTACCAGGCCAAGCGCAACGGTCGCAATCGAGTCGAATTGGCAGTGCCATTCTCAGAGGCGGCAGGCTCCATCGAAAAAACCTTGCCCGACTGGCGCTAAGCGATGGACAAAGTCGGGTGGCGCTGGTGCAGGGTGTGGGTGGTGGCCACGCTGCTGCTCATAAGCGCCTGCAGTGGCACTTCTCTGGCGTACAACCGGCTGGATTTTCTGGTGCCCTGGTACGTCGACGAGTATGCCGACCTCACCCAGGAACAAAAGGTGTATCTGGATGAATTGCTTGCGCCCTTTCTGATCTGGCATCGCGAACAGGAGTTACCCACGTACATAACACTGCTGGAGCGTGTTGAGGTCAGTCTCCAGCAGCCGTTGACGACAGCGGAGATCGCGGCCATCTTTGGCGAATTCGAGCAAGCCTGGTTGCGGTTGGAGGCGGAGGCTCTGCAGCGGCTGCTGGATCTTGGGGCCCGCCTGTCCGACGCACAGATGGCGAGCTTTCTTGAGGTATTGTGGGATCGCCAGCAGGAGTATGAAGAGGAGTATTTGACGCGCAACGACGAGGAGTTCTACGAGGATAGTTACGACAACCTCGTGGACAGCGTCGAGGATTACCTGGGCGGATTGTCGGAAAAACAACGTGAACTGCTGCGCGACGCCAGCCGCCGCTTGCTGCGTTCAGACCAGGCCTGGTTGCAAGGACGCGCCCAATGGTTAACGCAGCTTGCAGTGCTGTTACAGCGACAACCGGGCTGGCAGGAACGAGTCAGGTCACAGCTGGCGACAAGGAATGACAGTATTCCGCCCGAATACCGGCGTATCTACGAACACAACCTGGGCGTTATTCACGACCTGCTGGCGCAACTGCTAAACGACCGCAGTGACTTACAGGATCGTCATCTGCGCGATAAGTTGTCCGCACTGCAAAAAGACATTGAAGCCCTTATCGCGCAAGGCAAGGCTACCGCTAAAGCCTCTTCTGGTTAGTCGAGTAGAGACAGGTCGCGCACCGCACCCTTGTCGGCGCTGGTTACCATTTTGGCGTAGACTTTCAGCGCCGACGTAACCTTGCGCGGGCGCACCTCAACGGGTTTCCACGCTTTATCCCCGCGCGCCTCCATCGCTGCACGGCGTCGCGCCAGCTCCGCGTCGGAGAGTGCGACATTGATGCTGCGCTTGGGAATATCGATTTCGATAATATCGCCGTTTTCCACCAGGCCGATGGCCCCGCCCGACGCGGCTTCCGGTGAGGCGTGGCCGATGGACAAGCCGGAAGTGCCGCCGGAAAAGCGGCCGTCGGTGAGCAGCGCGCAGACTTTTCCCAAACCCTTGGACTTGATATAGCTGGTGGGGTAGAGCATTTCCTGCATGCCGGGCCCGCCGCGCGGACCTTCATAGCGCACGATAATCACATCGCCCGGTTGCACCCGATCGTGGAGAATATCGTCAACCGCCGTGTCCTGACTTTCACAGACGTGGGCGGGGCCGGAGAATTTGAGAATGGAATCGTCGACGCCCGCCGTTTTTACCACGCAGCCGTTGAGCGCGATATTGCCAGTCAGAATGGCCAGGCCACCCTCTAGTGAGTAGGCATGATCGAGGGAGCGGATGCAGCCGCCGGCGCGATCATTATCCAGGCTGGGCCAGCGCGTGCTCTGGCTGAAAGCCGTTTGCGTGGGAATGCCACCGGGGCCGGCGCTAAAGAACTTATGCACGGCGGCGTCATCGGTGCGCATGATGTCCCATGCGTCCAGTGCAGCGCCAAGCGTTGCGCTGTGGACGGTCGTACACCCGGTGTGCAACAGGCCGGCCCGATCCAGCTCACCCAGAATGCCCATGATGCCGCCCGCGCGGTGCACGTCTTCCATGTGGTACAGCGGCGTACTGGGCGCCACCTTACACAACTGCGGCACCTTGCGCGACAGGCGATCGATATCCGCCAGCGTGAAATCCAGCTCCGCCTCCTGGGCGGCCGCCAACAGGTGCAGGATAGTATTGGTAGAGCCCCCCATGGCGATATCCAGCGTCATGGCATTCTCGAACGCCTCGAAGTTGCCGATATTGCGCGGCAGCACGGAAACGTCATCCTGCTCGTAGTAGCGCTTACACAGCTGAACGATCACGCGTCCGGCGCGCAGGAACAACTGCTCGCGGTCGGCATGGGTGGCACAAGCACAGAGCCATTGCCCGGCAGCGACAGGCCCAGCGCTTCGGTCAGGCAGTTCATGGAGTTGGCGGTGAACATGCCGGAACAGGAACCGCAAGTGGGACAGGCAGAGCGTTCGTACTCGGCGACTTTTTCATCGGACGCGCCGTCATCACCCGCAATCACCATGGCGTCTATGAGGTCCAGCTTGTGCTCCGACAGTTTGGTTTTGCCCGCCTCCATCGGCCCGCCGGAGACAAACACGACGGGAATGTTAAGGCGCATGGCGGCGTTAAGCATGCCGGGGGTGATCTTGTCGCAGTTGGAGATACACACCATGGCGTCAGCGCAGTGTGCATTCACCATGTACTCTACCGAGTCGGAAATAATGTCCCGCGAGGGCAGGCTGTACAGCATGCCGTCGTGACCCATGGCGATCCCGTCATCCACCGCGATGGTATTGAATTCCTTGGCCACGCCGCCGGCCGCCTCGATTTCCCGCGCGACCAGCTGGCCGAGATCTTTCAGGTGCACATGTCCGGGTACGAATTGGGTGAAAGAATTTACCACGGCGATGATGGGCTTGCCGAAATCGCCATCCTTCATGCCGGTGGCGCGCCACAAGGCTCGGGCACCCGCCATGTTGCGGCCGGCGGTGGAGGTTTTGGAGCGATAGTCTGGCATATTTGTGTACCGTTTGCGGGACCGGCTGGTGCCTGAGGTCCGCAGGTCAGAAATCGAGAAGGTAGGATAGCAAACGTCCGACAAAGTTTAACTAGGGCCCATTGGGAAATACTCGAGCAAACACCACTTTACCAACTTGTAGCAAAGCACTACCCAGCCCTAATTGCACAATTGGCTTGGGGTAGGCCCCACCTGCGCAGGCGGGTTGTACCAGATTCACAATCCAATGGCGCCCGCTGTTCGGTGCAGCTGTTTTCTCTGCAATATTGGTCGTTCTGGCCATCGATGACCGAGCTAAATAGCGGGTTCAGGATAATTGCATCGACACAGCTTCGTAGATCTTCTCCATGTTCGTCGACCTATAAATTACCCATTCACCCGGAGCTGGTCTGGCGTCCAGGTGGTCAGAAACTGCTACACTGCTGCCAGTTAATTCGAGCAGAACACCCTGATGCTCACAAAACTACTGGTGGAGTTACAGCGCAGGCAGGTCCCCAGGGCCGCCGTTATCTATGTGCCGAGCGCATGGCTGCTGCTACAAGCCGCCGATTTCATATTCCCCAGACTTGGCCTGAGTGAAAATGCCGTCACCATGGTACTAGTGCTGGCGGTGGCGGGTTTTCCGATTTCACTGGTTTTAAACTGGATTTTCGACATCACGTCCGACGGAATCAAAATGACCTCGGACGTCGATAGCAGTGGTGACGTTGTACCAGCTCACCTCACGCCACTGAGAGTAACGGCAGTTGCGGCGAGCATGCTGGTGTTTGTTGCGGCGGGTTATTTCTATCTGCATCGCCTCAGCGAAAACAAACTCACCCTTTTTACCGAAGAATCAGGCCCCATAGTAGCACCGGTACGTCCTGCCGAACCATTCATCGCCGACGATACCGGTCAGGCAACTATCGCTGTGCTGCCATTCAAAAATTTCAGCGATGTCGCCGACATGGAATACTTTGGCGACGGACTGGCTGAAGAAATCCTGAACCTCCTCGCCAAACTGAATGAACTGCGCGTTGCCGCTCGAACCAGCTCTTTCTATTTCAAGGACAAAAATTTCGACATTCCCACCATAGCCCAGCACTTGGGAGTTCGCTACGTACTGGAAGGAAGTGTGAGACATTCGCGAGGCCAGATTCGCGTGACCGCACAACTGATTGATGCAAGCACGGGCTTCCATGTCTGGTCGGAAACCTACGACCGCACTGCGTCCAACATATTCAGTGCGCAGGATGAAATTGGCAGGGAAGTCGTAAAGAACCTGAAGATTGCTCTGTCCAGCAAGTCGAAGGATTTACTGGAACGCGATTTGAACGTGGACCCGTACGCCTACGAACTTTATCTCCGTGGCAGGGAC
>JANNXP010000121.1:0-57138 GCA_031409615.1 Haliea sp.
TGCAAATCGCCCGCTTCCCCGATACTCGCGGACGATTTGCACTCCCGACACCCGATCCCTCATTCCGTACCCTCACTCGGACCGATGTTGCATGTAATCACAGGAGTAAGGCTTCGGTCGGGAAGGCCTTTTCGCATGCGAGTATCGGGTGGCCCGCATCGGGGAAGCAGACGAAAAGGCCTTCCCGACCGGAGCCGATGACAAAAATGATCCCAGGTTGTCTGCTTCAGGTCGGAGCCGATAGTAGAAGCGAATTTGGGTATTCTGTGTCGCAACCTGCGTTATCGGCTTATGCGCCGAGAGAACGACCTACACAGAGATCACAGCTAAGCCGCAATCACCCGGCTGACATCTACCGAGACGCTGAGTAGGGGAGACTCCCCGCCGCCAAAGATAACGCCCTTCACCGGCGTCACATCGTAATAGTCCCGACCGAAGGCGGTCACGATGTGCTGGCCGTCACTGTGAGCAAGGACATCGTTGGTGGGATCAAATTCGATCCAGCCTTCCTCGGGGCAAAAATAAGCAATCCACGCATGGGTGGCATCGGCTCCCACCAACTTTTGCTCGCCGGGTTTGGGTAGCGTTTCGATATAGCCCGACACATATTTGGCGGGTATGCCCATGGAGCGCAGGCAACCCACCTGCAGGTGGGCGAAGTCCTGGCACACGCCCTTTTTGTGTTGCAGCACCTGCGTCAGCGGTGTGGCGATGGTGCTGAACTGCGGGTCATAGGCAAATTCCTCAAAGATACGTGTGGTCAGTTCACTGACGCAGGATTTCAGTGAACGGTCCCGCGCAAAGGAGGGCCTCGCATAATCGGCCAGCGCCTGGCTGCATTCGATCATGGGCGAGTTCAGTAAAAACTCGCGGGCTTCAATAGTCTCCGGCTTGTTGGTCTTGCGCAGGTAGTCCAGCGCCTCCGCGTAAGAGATACCCAGGTCGAGATTCAGTTCGTGAACTCTGTCAGTGATCTGGACATCGCTCTCGGCAGTGATAATGAGCTCGGTGTGCGGCTTCTGTATTTCGAAATGGAATGTCTTGTTGCCGAAATAATCTGTGCGCTTGTGCGTTGTAGCGGGCAGGGGCGACAGCGTAATCCGATTGTTCAGGCAGCGTTGTCGCGCGGTGTCCCTGGGTATCACGTTAGCCATGTTATAGCAGCGCGTCACGCGCGCGGCGTATTTGTAGTGGGTGGTATGTTTGACCAGAAAACGCATTACTATTCGCCCCGCAAGCTGGTGATCAATTGCTGGGCATCGGTGCGATGGTCGAAATGCTTGTCGCTGATAAGGCGGTTGAATTCCTGTAGCAATACCTCCAGCTGCAGCAGCAGCTGATCCATGTCGGTGCGTATCGGTGTCGTCGTTTCCAGCAACTGCGGCAATCGCGACAGTTGCAGGCTGGTCACCGCTTCGAGCAGGGCGCGGTCTTCCTCCCCCAGTTCGCCGCCTTTCATCTCCGCTTTGGGGAGTTCCGCAAGATGTTCCTGCAGTCGCTCCAACTGAAACAGTAACGACCGTGGGTTACTGCCATCAAGCATGACCAGTTCCAGCCCCAGTTCAATCCCCCGGCGCTGACGACCGCGGCGGCGATAGGTTATCAGGACCTCCATGGACACCAGCAGCGCAGTCAACAGTGTGGACTGGTCGCCCTCTCCGGTCACCGGCGTCACCAGGCAGCGCAGGGTGCTGATGATTTGCAGGGCGCGCTCGATGCGTTTGCCCAGTTCCATGAAGCGCCAGCCAACGCCGCGAATCATACTTTCCTGCATCAGGCCTGACAACGCGGCAAGCGCAGTTACCAGCGGATACAATGCCTCCTCGGGCGCCGAATTCAGGCCGCCGGCGAGAGCGATATCCAGTTCTTGCATGGCGTCGCGTAAATCGTTAATCACGCGCATGGTATCAGTGGACAGCAATTCTTTCGATTCGTCAGCGCTGGACAACATGGCATTCAACGTTGACTTGATGCTACCAGCACGGCGGCCATCGGTGATAATCCGTATAAGCTCTTCGTCCGGGTTCGCCAGCAACGTATCCGGGGCTGTCGTAAATCCGGGCAGCGTTGACGTGATTCGACTGACAGCCTGCAGGAGAATTTTCCGGGCGGCAGGCCCGATGGGTTCTTCGCCGTGCAGCAATACAAACACCGTGCGTAACAGGCGCAGCGAGGCCTCGCCTCGTTCTGCGTAGCGCCCCATCCAGTACAGGTTCTCGACCACACGACTGGGTAAGCTCACCAGCGGCGAATCCATAGCGTGGCGCGCAGTGTCCAGTGCGCTATCGATCCTGGATGTACGCTCGGGTTCAGAGGCTGTCACCCAGGTGTCCTTGCTGGGGCTGCCCGATTGCATACTGATGACCCGGCTGCCGGTGTCGATGCCGATACGTGTAAGGCCGCCGGGCAGAATTTTATAGGAGCTGTCTGTGGCAACCGAGAACGTGCGCAGCAGCGATGGCCTCGGCTCCAGCGTACCGTTTGCAAAGGCTGGGATGTGCGGTTGTTCGAGGCGCTCCTGGGCCACGTACTGGAAGCGCTTGCTATGCACGGTGGCAAGCAACTGAGTGGTCTGCTCCTCGCTCAGGTCACCGCCCCAGACGCTGGGAATGCCACTGCCGCGGTAAGCGGGCTTGATGATGAGTTCACGGATATTGGCGCAGACGAACGTTAAATCCTCATCGTCTCCACACCAGTAGGTCTTCACGGAGTTCAGGCGCGGTTCGCGGCCCAGCAGGCTCGTGCTGATTTGTGGCAGGTATTTGAGAAAAATGGGATTCTCCAGCACCCCCGAGCCCAGCGGATTGGCGACTACCACATGCCCACAGCGCACCACTTCCAGTAAGCCGGGTACGCCGAGCCGGGAATCACTGCGCAACTCCACCGGATCGCAATAGACATCGTCGACCCAGCGCAGCAGCACATCGACTCGCCGCAGTCCATCCATGGACTTCATCCACAGGAAGCCATTGCGCACCACGAGGTCGCCGGCCTGCACCAGCGGGAAACCCAGGTAACCGGACAGATACGCATGCTCAAAGTAGGCTTCGTTCTGGCCGCCCGGTGTTAGCAGGGCAATGAGCGGCGCTTCATCGGAGGGCGAGAGCGAAAGTAGTTTGAGCCGCAGCCGCTGGTAAAAGCTGGCGATGCGATGTACATGGCTGTCGCGGTAGAGACTGGGGAAGACGCGCGACATGACGGTGCGATTCTCCAGCACGTAACCGGCGCCACTGGGTGCCTGGGTGCGATCCGACAGGACGCACATACTGTCATCGCGGCGGCGCACCATATCCACCGCATGCATGATTAATTCGTGCTCACCGGGTAGTTGGATACCCTGGCAGGCGCGCAGAAATCCGCCGTGGCTGAACAGTGCCTCTGATGGCAGCAGGCCATGGCGTAACAGAGTGCGTGGGCCGTACAGGTCGCGCAGGATCAGGTTGAAAAGCTCCGACCGTTCCAGCAGCCCCGCTTCGATGCGCGCCCAGTCTTCACTGCCGATAATATACGGCACCGGGTCCAGCTCCCAACTGCTGCTGGGGCTGCCATCGCCGCTATCGATGTTAAAGGTAGCGCCGTCGTCGCGCAGGATGCGGCGCGCCTTTTGCTCGCGCTCGCGCAAGACCTCGGCGCCCAGGTCGCGCAGGCTGCCGAGTATGTATTCCCACTCCGGTTTGACACGGCCTTCTGGCGTGCAGGCATCATCCAGCAAACCAGGGCGACTTTTGTATGCCAACGGCTTTAGCGGGGTTACCGGGGTCTGGCTCTGGGCTTGTGACTGACCTGGCTCTGGAGAAATTCCGCGGTTGGGCAAAGCTTATACCTGTAGCAAGTGTAGTGGAGCAGTGGCGGGCCAGGGCGGCCGGTCGCTCGACGTCGTTTTGCCCGCCAGTATAACCGCAATTCGCCAGCGTTGACTAAAGAGCCTGCGGTAATCAGCGGCGTGGGCTGCGCATATCCAGAAGGTAGGGATACTCAGCGGAGGACTCTTCCGGTGGTGGCTCCATGGGTCTGGGCAGATGCTGGTTCGGGAAAAACTCCCGCAGGGCGACGACGTCGGGTTGCGGTATGAACGGCCCCTGGGTATGGCTCAGGGTGCCGAAGCGATTGATACGTCGCGACTCGGCCTCAAAGGCGTTGATCGGAAAACTATCATAGCTGCGTCCCCCGGGGTGCGACACGTGATAGGTGCAGCCACCGAGGGAGCGTCCATTCCAGGTGTCGATCAGATCGAAGGTCAGGGGTACATGCACCCCTATCAGCGGATGCAGCGCGGAGGGTGGCTGCCAGGCGCGATAGCGCACGCCGCCCACATGCTCACCTTGGCGCCCGGTGCTGCGCATGGGCACGCGCCGACCATTGCAGGCCAGCACATAGCGTCCCTCGGTCAGGCCGGTAGCGCGCAGCTGCAGGCGCTCGACAGAAGAGTCGACATAACGGGAAGTGCCGAAACTGGTCGTTTCCTCGCCCAGTACATGCCACGGCTCCACCGCCCAGCGCAATTCCAGTTCGATGTCATCCAGTTGCACCCGGCCATAGTGCGGGAAGCGAAACTCCTCAAACGCCGCCAGCCATTCCAGTTCAAAAGGGTAACCGTGCGCGCGCAGATCCTCCACCACGTATTGCATGTCCTGCCAGATGTAATGCGGCAGCATGAAGCGGTCATGCAGTTCCGTGCCCCAGCGCACCAGCGGTTTGTGGTAGGGCTCGCGCCAGAAGCGCGCCACCAGGCAGCGCAGCAGCAGCGCCTGCACCAGTGCCATGCGACTGTGCGGCGGCATTTCAAAGCCGCGAAATTCGAGTATGCCCAGGCGCCCCGTGGCGCTGTTGGGTGAATACAGTTTGTCGATGCAGAATTCCGCGCGGTGGGTATTGCCGGTGACATCGATCAGCAAATTGCGCAACAGGCGATCCACCAGCCATGGCTGTGGCACTTCGCCCCCGCCCATCTGGGCGAACGCCACTTCCAGTTCATAGAGCATTTCATCGCGGCCTTCATCCACGCGCGGAGCCTGACTGGTGGGCCCGATAAACATACCCGAGAACAGGTAGGAGAGACTGGGGTGGTGCTGCCAGAATGTAATCAGCGAGCGCAGCAGGTCGGGTCTGCGCAGCAGCGGACTGTCGGCAGGCGTTGCCCCTCCCAGCGTTATATGGTTCCCACCTCCGGTGCCCGTATGGCGGCCATCCAGCATAAATTTCTCGGTGGATAGGCGTGAGAGTCGGGCTTCCTCATACAGCGCTGTGGTGGTGGCCACCAGTTCATCCCAGTTGTTTGAAGGATGCACGTTCACCTCGATCACACCCGGATCTGGTGTCACCAGTAATTTTTGCATGCGCGGATCGCGCGGTGGTTCATACCCTTCGATGATCACTTTCAATGTTAGCGCCGCCGTGGTTTCCTCGATGGCAGCGATCAGCTCAACATAGTCCTCGAGATATTCCAGCGGGGGCATAAAGGCGTACAGGCGACCCTGCCTGACCTCGATGCACATGGCAGTGCGCACGACCTGCTCGTATTCCTGTTCTGCAACAGGGTCGTCGTCTGCATCCTCCGGGAGCGCGGCAAAGTGCATGGCGGCGCGTTTGGCCAGTGGCTCACGGGGTTCAAATGGGTCGCGTTGCGGCCGCACTCTATCGGCCTTTTTGGCAATCTGGGGCAGGTCATTGAGCGGCAGGCGCAGCCCCATGGGGGAATCGCCCGGGATCAGGGTGATCCGCTCGCGCCGCAGCGGCCACAGGCTGCTGCGCCAGCTTTTTCGGTCTTCGGCGAGCGGCCAGCCAGTGCTGCGTTCCAGTGGGATGACAACGCCAGAGGGCACACCGAAGCCGCGCTCGATCAGCCTGGCGAGCCGGCGACGGTCGAGGTCCCCGCTGAGCTTCTGCGCCAGGATATCGAGGTTCTTCGGCAGGTTCTGTTCCTGCATCAGGTAGTACAGTCCATCCTCAAATGCTGGTTGGCAGCAACTTCTGGGCAGCGCCAGCAGATCGCACAAGTAGCGGCCAAAGCGCGCAGCCACAGTGGTGTCGTAACCGTAGTTCTGATCCACTCGTGCCAGTAATTGCGGATTGTTCCACAGGGGCTCACCATCCTTGCGCCAGAATACGCCCAGTGCCCAGCGTGGGACTTCCTCCCCCGGATACCATTTTCCCTGGCCGTAGTGCAGCAGCCCTTTGGGCGCGAAACGGTCGCGCAGTCGCAGTAACAGTGTCTTGGCCAGACTGAGCTTGGTCTCGCCCAGCGCAGCGGTATTCCACTGTTCGGATTCCATGTCGTCAATGGCAACGAAAGTCGGTTCGCCGCCCATAGTCAGGCGCACATCGTGCTGCTCGAATTCCTTGTCCACGGCTTTGCCCAGCGCCATGATGTGCTGCCATTGCGCTTCACTATAGGGCTTGGTAACCCGCGGATCTTCCAGCACGCGTTCCACAGTATTGCTGAAACTGAACTCCACTTCACACGTGTCAGTCGCCCCCGCAATGGGTGCAGCTGATACCGGGTGGGGCGTGCAGGCCAGCGGTATGTGGCCCTCACTGGCGAACAGGCCAGACGTAGGGTCGAGTCCAACCCAGCCCGCACCCGGCAGGAAGACCTCACACCAGGCGTGCAGATCGGTAAAATCTTCCGCCGCGCCGGAGGGGCCATCCAATGATTTTTCATCCGGCTTGAGTTGCACCAGGTAACCGGAGGCGAAGCGGGCGGCCAGTCCCAGATGGCGCAGCAGTTGCACCAGCAACCAGGCGGAGTCGCGACAGGAACCTCGGGCTTCCTGCAATGTTTCTTCCGGCGTTTGTACCCCCGGCTCCAGACGCACCAGATACTCGATTGCGCCCTGCACCTGCTGGTTGAGTTCCACCAGAAAATCATTGAGGGCTCGCTTTTCGGTGTTCACTGCCGCCAGGAATTGTGTGAACAGTGGTCCGCCGTCCAACGTTTCAAGATAGGGCAGGAGCTCCTTTTCTACCTGCTCGTCGTAGATAAAAGGATAGCTCTGTGCGTACTCCTCAACGAAAAAGTCAAAAGGGTTAATGACTGTCATATCGGCAATCACTTCCACATCAACTTCAAATTCAGTGCACTTATCGGGGAACACCAGGCGCGCCAGATAGTTGCCAAACGCGTCCTGTTGCCAGTTGATGAAGTGTTCTGCGGGTTTGATCTTCAGGCTGTAGCTGTGTATTGGCGTGCGCGAGTGGGCGGCCGGGCGCAGACGCACGGTGTGTGGTGAGAGCGAAACCGCGCGGTCAAACGTGTACGTTGTGCGATGGTTGATGGCAACACGGATGGTCATTTATGTTTGCCGCCTTTGTAGGACATGTTTGGCCTGCTTGTTGGGTGCCGGTAGACGCGTTTCACTTCTGGTCGGTCATGAACCAGGTGTGGTCGATGCTGCTGTAGAGTCGCCTGAGAATGAGCTGGAACTGGTCGATAAAAGCGCGTAACTCCTCTCGTGAGCACTGCTGCGGGTCAAATAGGGACAGCTTGCGTCGAGCCTTGTCTACCAGACGCAGCGCACCCTTGTTGTTTTTTAACGGTAACAGTTCTTTGCGTATGCCATTGAGGCAGAATTTTACCGAGCGCGGCAACGAATCCTCGCGCAGGACGAAGTCAACCATTGCGCCGACCTCGACCTGCGGGCCGATTTCGCGTCGATAGGCGCCCATGGCGGACAGCGCTTTAAGCAAGCTCGCCCAGATCAGTGGATCAACCGTACTGCGGTGGCGTTCATCGCCGAGCAGGGCTGCAGCGCCCACATCGATTACGCGCGTGGTCATATCGGCGCGCTCCAGCAAATGGCCCAGCTTGATAAAGCGGTAGGCATGGCCCCGGGGCAGGGTTGAAATCACCATGCCATTGATCATCTGGCAGCGCGCGATCACCGTTTCCAGAAACTGGTAGCGGTTGCGTCGGCCTACACATTTTTCGGCAGTCTCCTGAGCATAAAGATACAGCTCGTTCACCGTTTCCCATATCTCGCCGGGCAGTACGTCACGGGTGGTGCGCACATTTTCGCGGGCCGCGCGAATCGAACTCAGTATGCCCCCGACATTGTCCATGTCGGCGATCAGGAATTTCATAACATTGTGTTCGTTGTAGGCCCGGTAGCGCTCCGCATATTCGGGCTCGGCATCCAGAATACGTACCAGAATATCCCAGCCCGGTTCAGACCCCCTGGGTATATCCATCACCAGGTGGGTGTAGGCATGGACCAGACGCGCGGTATCCTCTGCGCGCTCCAGGTAGCGCGCCATCCAGAACAGCCGGTCTGCAACCCGCGACAGCATGGTCACTGATTGCTCTCCACAATCCAGGTGTCCTTGCTGCCGCCGCCCTGCGAAGAATTCACTACCAGGGAGCCTTTTGTCAGCGCGACCCGTGTAAGTCCTCCCGGTGTGACCCAGGTGTCCTTGCCCTGCAGAATGAAAGGTCGCAGGTCCAGATGCCTGGGTTCTACCGCATTATCGATGTAAGTGGGTGCGGTCGACAGCGCGAGGGTGGGCTGGGCAATGTAATTGCGCGGGTTCTGCTCGATCAGCCTGGCGAACTCCGCGCGCTTGGCCTTGGTGGCGTGAGGCCCCACCATCAGGCCGTAGCCCCCCGATTCATTGGCTGGTTTGACCACCAGTTTGTCGAGGTTCGCCAGAACATATTCACGATCCCGCTGATTCACACACAGGTAGGTTTTAACGCTGGCCAGCAGTGGCTTTTCGTTCAGGTAATAGCGGATCATCTGCGGCACGAAGGAGTACACGACCTTGTCGTCGGCCACGCCCGCGCCCGGAGCATTGGCGATGGCCACGTGGCCTGCTTTCCAGGCGCGCATGATACCGGGTACGCCCAGGGTTGAATCGTCCCGGAACACCTCCGGATCCAGAAAATCGTCGTCGATGCGGCGGTATACCACATCGACCCGGATGGGTCCGTCCACCGTGCGCATGTAGACGCCATCGTCCTCGCCGACAAACAAGTCGCCGCCTTCCACCAGCTCTGCGCCCATACGCTGGGCGAGAAAAGCGTGTTCAAAATACGCCGAGTTATAAATACCGGGAGTCAGCACCACGATGCAGGGCCGACGCAGTACCCTGGGCGACAGGGAGGCCAGCGTGCTGTGCAGCCGCGACGGATAATCGTCTACCGGTTGAATGCTATAGTTCTCAAACAGTTCAGGCAGCACGCGTTTGGTGATCTCCCGATTCTCCAACATGTAGGACACGCCGGATGGCACGCGCAGGTTGTCTTCGAGCACATAGAACTTCCCGTTTTTCTCACGCACCAAATCAGTGCCGCAGATATGGGCCCACGCACCATGGCGAGGCGATACGCCCGCGCATTGCGGTTTGTAATTGCCTGACTCCAGCACCAGGTCGGCGGGTACAACGCCTGCAGCGAGGATTTTCTGCTTGTTGTAGATGTCGTCAATAAAGCAGTTCAGCGCGCGACTGCGTTGCGCCAGCCCGAGGCTCACCCGGGCCCAGTCCTTGGCAGGAATAACCCGAGGAATAATGTCGAATGGCCAGGCCCGGTCGATATTGCGCCCTTCACTGTAGATGGTGAAGGAAATGCCCATTTCACGGATTGCCAACTCTGCCGCGGCGCGACGGCTGGCCATTTCCTCATCGGACAGGCTCTGCAATAGCTTGACCACCCGCCGCGCTGCAACCCGCGGCTGACCAGACCCTGTGATCAGTTCGTCGAAGAACGGACCAGCGTCATAGGATTTCCAGCTTTTATTCATCATCGCCCTTGTGGATCGGTCCAGGCAACTACTACGCAAGGGCCGTGCCAGCTCAAGATTGCTGCAGACTGTCACTGGACGAAAGGATTGTCGGGATAATTGAGCCGGTGTCGCTTCTTTGTCGGATTGGTTTTAGGGTAGAATTCGCCGCTTTCCGCGGGGCTGCACAGCGCAAGCTCCCACCATCAACCAGGGGATCAGCATGTTTGACAACAACATGACTATTGAGGGATTCGACGACGAGGTTTTTGCCGCGATCGGCGAGGAGGAGCGTCGTCAGGAAGAGCATATCGAGCTGATCGCCTCGGAGAACTACACCAGCCCACGCGTCATGCAGGCGCAGGGTACCGCGCTGACCAACAAATACGCCGAAGGCTACCCTGGCAAACGGTATTACGGCGGCTGCGAGTACGTGGACAAGGTTGAGGAATTGGCCATCCAGCGCGTCAAGGCCCTGTTCGGCGCCGACTACGCCAACGTCCAGCCCCACTCCGGTTCGCAAGCGAACGCGGCCGTGTATTTGGCACTGTGTAATGCGGGCGATACTGTCCTGGGCATGAGCCTGGCCGATGGCGGACACCTGACCCACGGTGCCAAGCCCAACTTCTCCGGCAAGATTTACAATGCTGTGCAGTACGGCCTGAACGCGGCTACCGGCGAGGTGGACTACGAGCAGGTGGAAGCTCTGGCACTGCAGCACAAACCGAAGATGATTGTCGCCGGCTTCTCGGCCTACTCCCAGATCATGGATTGGGCCCGTTTTCGCGCAATTGCGGACAAAGTGGGCGCCTATCTGTTGGTGGACATGGCCCATGTGGCCGGCCTGGTCGCCGCTGGTATCTATCCCAACCCTGTGCCCTACGCCGACGTGGTGACATCCACCACCCACAAAACCCTGCGCGGCCCCCGTGGCGGGATCATCCTGGCCAAAGCCAATGAGGAACTGGAAAAGAAATTCAACTCGGCGGTGTTTCCCGGCGGGCAGGGCGGCCCCCTCATGCACGTCATTGCGGCCAAGGCAGTCAGTTTCAAGGAAGCCCAGAGCCCCGAGTTCGTCGCGTACCAGAAGCAGGTGGTGAAGAACGCCAAGGCGATGGCCGCCGCCTTTATCAAGCGGGGCATCAAGATCGTTTCCGGCGGCACCGAAAATCACCTGATGCTGGTGGACTTGATCGGCAAGCCCTACACCGGCAAGGATGCGGATGCCGCCCTCGGTGCGGCCAATATCACCGTCAACAAGAATGCCGTGCCCAACGACCCCCGCTCGCCGTTCATTACCTCCGGCCTGCGCGTCGGCACTCCAGCCATCACCACGCGCGGTTTTGGCGAGGCCGAGACGATCGAGCTGACCGGCTGGATGTGTGAGGTGCTGGAGTCGCTGGAGAATGGCACGTCTGAGTCTGTGATCGCTGCAGTGAAGGTTAAGGTACTGGCTATCTGTAAGCGGTTTCCGGTTTACGGTTAATTCATTGGTGGTCTCTTCGAAAATCTTGGACCCACTAGTTTTTTTCGCTGCTCGCTCGGAGGGAGGGCGGGGTTTGGTGCTCCTGGTGAACAATCAGGCCGCTGCTTAAACTTTTTCCGCGTTTCGGGGGCTTTCTGCGAGGAGTGTCCGAGTCCCAAAAATTGCGCAGCAATTTTGGTCGAGTTCCGCAGCAGCCCGAAACGCGGGAAAAGTTTGCGGCCGTTCACCAGGAGCACCAAACCCCGCACTCCCGGTCGCAAGGTTCCAAAATCACCATTCCCGTACCCCAAATGAGTGACACCCGCCGCGGCGAAAATATGTTAATCTTCAGCCACTTAGATTAACGAGATACGCCCATGCACTGCCCGTTTTGCGCTGCGCAGGACACCAAGGTTATCGACTCGCGCCTGGTCGCAGAAGGGGATCAGGTGCGCCGTCGCAGGGAGTGCCTCAGCTGTGCCGAGCGCTTCACCACCTATGAGACGGCGGAGCTGGTGATGCCCCGGGTGATCAAGCAGAACGGCAGTCGTGAGCCCTTCGATGAAGACAAACTGCGCGCCGGCCTGCTGCGCGCGCTGGAAAAACGTCCGGTCTCGGTCGAGGACATCGAGGCGGATATCAATCACATCAAACACGCCCTGCGCGCGACCGGGGAGCGCGAGGTCAAGTCGCTGGTCGTGGGCGAGTTGGTGATGACAACCCTGAAGAGGCTGGACCAGGTCGCCTACGTGCGCTTCGCCTCTGTTTATCGCAGCTTCCAGGATATCGCCGAATTCCGCGATGAAATCGAACGGCTGGAAGCTGAGCCAGCCGCCGACTGACCCGAGTCTCTGTCGCTCATGGATAGCTCATTTGATACCCGCATGATGGCTCGCGCGTTGCAGCAGGCGCGGCGCGGTCAGTATTCAGCCATGCCCAATCCCCACGTGGGCTGTGTACTGGCGCGCGAGGGCCACGTGATCGGCGAGGGGTTTACCTGTCCGGCAGGTGGCAACCATGCAGAGATTGAAGCACTGCGCGCCGCAGGCGACGCGTTCGGTGCCACCGCCTATGTGACACTGGAGCCGTGCAGCCACCACGGCAAAACCGGGCCCTGCGCTGACGCACTGGTTCAGGCAGGCGTGACGCGGGTCGTTATCGCCATGTCGGATCCCAATCCGCTGGTGGCGGGCCGGGGCTTGGAAATATTGCGCGCCGCTGGTATCGCGGTGGAACACGGCCTGCTGGAGAGCGAGGCGCGTCGCCTGATTCCGGGCTTTATCGCCCGCATGACGCGGGGCCGGGGGCGGGTGCGGGCCAAGTTGGCCATGTCTCTGGACGGGCGCACGGCCATGGCCTCGGGTGAGAGTCAGTGGATTACTGGCCCGGCGGCGCGCCAGGATGTACAGCGCCTGCGCGCCATGAGTTGTGCCATTGTTACCGGTGTGAATACGGTGCTGGCGGATGACTGTGCACTTACCGTGCGAACGGATGAGTTAGGCCTGTCGCGCGCGGCCACGAGACTGGCCGGCACACGACAGCCGCTGCGGGTGGTGATGGACTCCCGCCTGCAAACGCCGGGCGCTGCCAGGGTACTCAGCAGCGATGCGCCAACGCTGCTGTGTCATGACGTCACAATGGAGGTGCCAGCTGCGGTTATCGCCAGTGGTGCCCGGCGGCTGGCGCTGCCGCGCACAGCGCATGGTCTTGATCTGGATAGCTTGATGACCTACCTCGCGGCGCAGCAATGCAACGAAATTCTGGTAGAATCCGGGCCCCGTCTGGCCGGCGCCCTGATGCAGGCGGGTTTGGTGGATGAGTTGATTATCTATATGGCGCCCGCCTTGCTGGGCGACAGTGCGCGCCCCCTGTTGGAACTGCCGCTGGCCTACATGGCGGACAAGATTTCGCTTACATTTACCGACGTGCGCAAAGTGGGCACGGACTGGCGCTTCACCGCCATTCCCGCCTGAGCCGGCGCGCTAATCGGGCACAGACCATAGGCAGCGAGGGACCACTATGTTCACAGGGATCATTCAGGCCGTCGGTAGCGTCGCCGCGATGCAGCCTCGCGGGGGCGACCTGCGTTTGCGTATCGACACCGGCAAGCTGCCGCTGGATGATGTGGCCCTCGGCGACAGTATCTGTACCAATGGGGTGTGCCTGACAGTGATCGAACTGCCCGGTGACGGGTATTGGGCCGATGTCTCGGTGGAGACCCTGAATTTCACGACGCTCGGTAGCCTGCAAGCTGGGTCCGCAGTCAATTTGGAAAAAGCACTGACGCCCCACAGTCGCCTCGGAGGCCATCTTGTCAGCGGCCATGTGGATGGCATCGGTGAGGTGCTGAGACTCAGTCAAGACGCGCGCTCCATTCGGGTGGTGCTGCGCGCGCCGGCGCAATTGGCGAAGTATATCGCCCATAAGGGCAGCATCTGCGTGGATGGGACCAGCCTGACGGTCAATGCGGTCAACGGCGCCGAGTTTGATCTGAATATCATTCCCCAGACGATGGCAGAGACCACCTTCGGCCAGTACCGCCCCGGCAGCCGCGTGAATCTCGAGGTGGATGTGATTGCCCGCTATTTGGAGCGACTCATGCAGGGTGATGCGGCTACGACGGCCAACGGGGGCGGGCTCTCCATGGATACCCTGGCTGAAAATGGTTTTCTGGGCGCAGCAACAAGCAGCAAAAAGACGTAGGAGCTTGGAGAAACCATTGGTATGCAATTAAATAGCGTAGACGAATTGATCAGCGATATCCGCCAGGGACGCATGGTCGTGTTGCTGGATGACGATGCCGACAGCCATAACGAAGGCGTGGTGATGGTGGCCGCCGAGCACTGCGAGGCCAAGCATGTGACGTTTATGGCGCGCCAGGCCCGCGGGCTGATCTGCCTGACCCTGACTGAGGAGCGCTGCCGGCAGTTGAACCTACCGCCCATGGTGGAGGACGCCCAGGGGGAAAAAGCCAATTTTACCTTGTCGATAGAAGCGGCCGTCGGGATTGAGACGGGCATTTCCGCAGCCGATCGCGCTCGCACGGTGCAGGCGGCCGTGGCGTCGCATGCCCAGCCTTCAGACATTGTGCAGCCGGGTCATATCTTTCCGCTGACTGCCATGCCCGGTGGTGTACTGATACGTGCTGGCCACACGGAGGCGGCCTGCGACTATGCGCGCTTGGCCGGGTTACTGCCAGCGGCTGTGATCGCCGATATTCTCACCCCGCAGGGCACGGTGGCCGACGCTCCCGCGCTGCGCGAATTTGCCGCCACGCACGAGTTGAAAATGGGCTCTATCGCCAACCTGATTCACTTTCGCATGGTGCATGAGCGCACTATTCGCCGCATTCGCGAGGGCATGATAGACACCGCATACGGTGAGTTCCGATTGACGGCCTATCGCGACCAGACGGCGGGAGACGTGCACCTGGCCCTGTCGCGCGGCGACATTGTGGCGCACGAACCCACGCTGGTGCGGGTGCACGTGCAAGCCGTGATGCGCGACCTGGTGACCAGCAAGATTGCAGGCAGGCCCACCTGGAGTCTGGGCAAGTGCCTGCAGGCAGTGGCTGCGAATGGGCGCGGCGTGATCGTGTTGCTGGCACGCGTCGAACGACCGGAGCAGTTACTGGCCAGTATCGATATGGCTCTGGGCGAGCACAGTGCAGTAGTTGGAGTCACGCCAGACAGTTACACCACGGTGGGCCTGGGCTCACAGATACTCAAGGATCTGGGCGTCGGAAAAATTCACCTGATGGGTGCACCGATAAAGTACAATGCTATCTCCGGTTTTGATCTGGAAGTACTGGATTTTGTGGATCCCGGATAATCCAAAGGACGTTGCTATGACTGATATCAAGACCATTGAAGGCACCTTCACCGGCGGCAAAGGCAACTACTGCATTGTCGTGGGGCGCTGGAACAGTTTTGTCGTGGAGCATTTGCTGGAGGGCGCTGTTGATACGTTGCGCCGCCATGGCGTCAGCGACAAGCAGATCACCATCGTGCGTGCCCCCGGCGCTTTTGAAATCCCGTTGGTGTGCAAGAAAGTGGCCGCCAAAGGGAATGTGGACGCTATCATTGCGCTGGGTGCGGTGATTCGTGGCGGTACCCCCCACTTTGAATATGTGGCGGGAGAGTGCACCAAGGGCATCTCTATGGTGAGCATGGAGTATGGTGTGCCCGTATCCTTCGGCGTGCTGACAGTGGACACCATTGAACAGGCCGTCGAGCGCTCGGGCACCAAGGCCGGTAATAAGGGTGCCGAGGCGGCCATGTGCGCGCTGGAGATGGTCAGTCTGTTGGGTAAGCTCGGCTGAATGAATAAGCCGCTGCACAATACGCTCGCCGCCGAGCGCCGCAAGGCCCGGCACTATGGCCTGCAGGCGTTGTATCAATGGCATATGGCCGGTGCTGCCGTGAGCGACATCGAGGCAGAGTTTCGCGCCGATTACGATTTCACGCATGTCGACCTGGCCTATTTCCAGGACCTGCTGCACGGCATTCCAGCGTGTGTCGATGAGTTGGACGATGCACTGGCGCCCATGCTGGATCGCAAGGTGGATGATCTGGATCCTATCGAACGCACGCTGTTGCGCATGGGTATGTACGAATTGACCCAGCGCATCGATGTCCCCTACAAGGTCGTCATCAACGAAGAGGTAGCGCTGGCGAAAAAGTTCGGTGCCACTGACAGCCACAAGTATGTCAACGGTGTGCTGGACAAGGCCGCCCGGCAACTGCGTAAGGTTGAGATCGACGCGGCGTCCTGATGCCAGCGCCAGCGTTTTCCCCCGAATTTTCCCTGATCAGTCGCTATTTTTCCGACCTGGGTCGCGGCACTGCCGTAGACCTCTCTGTGGGTGATGATTGTGCCATTCTGCGCCTGGGCAAGGATGAGCGCCTGGCGACGTCGGTCGATACGATGGTGGCCGGTGTGCATTTTCCAAGCGACAGCTTTCCCGAGGATATTGGCTTTCGCGCGGTGGCGGCGGCGGCGAGTGATCTTGCCGCCATGGGTGCCAGGCCTCTTGGCATGACGGTGGCACTCACGCTGCCCGCGGTGGACGAGCTGTGGCTGAATGCGTTCAGTCAGGGGCTGGCTGCAGCAGTATCCGAGTACCGTTTGCCGCTGGTCGGCGGTGACACCACGCGCGGCCCGCTCACGATATCTGTACAGGTACTGGGTGCGCTGCCCCTGGATCAGGCATTGCTGCGCGGTGGTGCCCGGGTGGGTGATGCGGTGTATGTGTCCGGCACTCTCGGTGACGCGGCGGGTGCCCTGGCCTTTTTACAGGAGCAGTGGCAGCCGGCGCCGCACCATGCAGAATATTTATTGGATCGTTTCAACCGTCCCCGGGCCCGCCTCGAACTGGGACTTGAGTTGCTGGGGCGCGCCACCGCTGCGATCGATATCTCCGATGGTCTGCTGGCGGATGCCGGTCACATGGCGGCAGCCAGTGGCGTGAAGATTTGCATTGAGACTGACTTGGTGCCCCTGTCACCTGCGTTGTCCTCCCATCATAGCCGCGAGAAAATTTTGCAATGGGCGCTGACCGGCGGAGATGACTACGAGTTGTGTTTCTGCCTGCCGGCCGGTGCTCCTGCCCCAGCTGGCAGCACACGGATCGGCCACGTTGCAGCAGGCGCCGGAGTGGACTGTGGGCGGGAGATTGACATTCCGGCGGGATATCAGCACTTTAGCGAGTAGCGAACACAGTTAGCGCCGCTGCGCGCGACCTATCGACCCGGTAATAACAATGCCTGCACCACGTGAGAATCTACCGGAGTCCCATCCTGCACCCGATCTCCTGCGCCATCCGGTACAGTTCCTGGCTTTTGGTTTTGGCAGCGGACTCGCTCCCAAGGCCCCCGGCACCGCCGGCACGCTGGTAGCCATCCCCCTGTACCTGATGGTTGCACACTGGAGCCTGCTGCATTACACGATGCTTATCGTGCTGGCCGCATTGCTGGGTGTCTGGATCTGTGGCACCGCTAGCCGACAGCTGCAGGCGCACGATCACCCGGGTATTGTCTGGGATGAATTTGTGGGTTTCTGGATAACCATGTGGGCCGTGCCGTCGAACTGGATGTGGGTCATCGCGGGCTTTGTGGTGTTTCGGTTGTACGATATCCTCAAACCCTGGCCGGTGAGCGTGCTGGACAAAAAGGTGGGTGGAGGGTTCGGCATTATGATTGATGACATGCTAGCCGGAGTAATGGCCTGCCTGACCTTACATATTGCCTTGCGTTTGTTGTAAGGCTGTATTGGAAGCGAGAGTGATGGCATTAAAGAAAGTGATGGTCCTTGCGCCGATGGGACTGTTGTTGGCGGTGCTACAGAGCAGCGCGGCATCTGCTTCCGTCGAGGTCGAGGCCCTCTTAGGTGATACGGCCGTGCTGCTGATTGACGGCGAACGCAAAACGCTGCGGGTGGGACAATCTTTCGCCGATGTTACATTGGTAGAGACGCAGTCGACGAGTGCAACGATCGAAGTCAACGGCCGAGCACAGACGGTCGGCATGTCGCGGCGTGTCAGCACAAAATTTCAGGAGACCAGGGAGCAGGTCGTCACCATTGCTCGCGATGCCATGCTGCAGTACCAGACCAACGCTACCATTAACGGTCGCAGCGTACTGGTGATGGTGGATACGGGGGCCAACATGGTGGCCATCAGTTCCCAACAAGCCAGTGCCATGAATATCGATTACAGCGGTGGTACGCCAGCCCAAGTGGAAACGGCCAGCGGGCTCAGCAGTGCCTACGCCGTTACCCTGCAGTCGGTTAGCGTGGGCGAAATTCAGGTGGACAATGTGCCGGCCATGGTCGTAGAGGGCGCTTATCCCGGCACTGTGTTGTTGGGCATGAGCTACTTGAGGCACGTCAAATTTGCCGAGCATAACGGCATCCTGTCTCTGTCCAGAAGTCACTAGCCAGCCCTCGCGCCTGGCGACACAATGCTGGTAGACTGTTCGGCCATTTCCGACGGATGTCCCGCGTGGCAGTACGCTACATAGAATCCTCCCGCCTCCCCACTGTGTGGGGCGAGTTCGACATTCACGGCTTCGAGGATACCGAGTTCAGTAAGGAGCATGTCGTCCTGACCATGGGCGACATTGCCAATGGTGAGCCGGTACTGACCCGTGTGCACTCCGAGTGCCTGACCGGCGACGCCCTGTTTAGCCTGCGCTGTGATTGTGGCAATCAACTGCAGGCCGCTCTGGAAGCTATCGCCGGGGAGGGCCGGGGTGCCTTGTTCTACCTGCGCCAGGAAGGGCGCGGCATCGGCCTGCTCAACAAGATCAAGGCCTATAAACTGCAGGACGCAGGTGCCGATACGGTCGAAGCCAACGAGCAACTGGGCTTCGGCGCCGATATGCGTGACTACAGCATGTTGCAGCCCATGATCGAACACCTCGGCCTCAAATCCGTACGCCTAATGACCAATAATCCGCGCAAAGTGGCCGCTCTGGAGGAGCAGGGGGTGACCGTGTTTGAGCGCATTGCCTTGCACACCGACAGCAATCCGCACAATGAGAAGTACCTGCGCACCAAGGTGGGCAAGCTGGGGCATATCAGGGGCGAGGATTAGGGCGCGGACTGGTATCGCCGCGTCAGCGGTCGCGTTCGACGATATACCGGGCCAGTTCGCGTAATAGATCGGCAGACTCACCGAAATCTCCAAGGGCGTGCAGCGCCGCTTCCAGCAAGCGCCTAGCCTCTGTCTTCGCGCCGTCCAGACCCAGCAGTTTGACATAGGTCGGCTTGTTGGCTGCGCTATCCTTGCCCCGCGTCTTACCCAGCGTTTTTGTGTCCCCTTCAACATCCAGGATGTCGTCCACCACCTGAAACGCCAGGCCGATGTGCGCACCGTATTGGTCCAGGGCGGACAGTTGCTGCGCGCTGGCTCCGGCGGCGATGCCGCCCAGCGCCAGTGCAGCGCGAATCAGGGCGCCGGTTTTCAGAGAGTGCATGGCCTGCAACTCATCCAGGTTCTTTTCTGAATCAGTGGCCTGGATATCGACAAACTGGCCACCCACCATGCCGCGCAGGCCCGCCGCCCCGGCCAGAGTCTTGATCAGCGCAATTTTCTGTCCATCAGTGAGCCCCGGTGCCTGAGCCAGCAACTCAAATGCCCTGGCCTGCAAACCGTCGCCCACCAGTATTGCCGTCGCCTCATCGTAGGCCTTGTGCAAGCTGGGTTTGCCCCGCCGCAGGTCGTCGTCATCCATGGCCGGGAGGTCGTCGTGGATGAGGGAGTAGGTATGGATGAGCTCGATGGCGCAGCTCAGGTGATCTGAAGCCGGCAGGGAATGCTCACCAGCCACGGCGCGCGCAGACAGACTGACCAAAAGGGGTCGAATTCTTTTGCCGCCGGTTTCCAGGCTGTAGCGAGCTGCGTCGAACAGGCCCGACAGTGTGTCAGCCGAAACACTGTCGTCATCCAGCAGTCGGCGCATTGCCGCCTGGCTTTGGTCTATGCCCGCACTCAATACCGTCTGAAAAGCGTCCCTCACTCCTGTTCCTCAAATTCCTTATAGACGGGTTGGCCATCGTCCTCCAGCAGCAATTGCACCTTTTGCACTGCCTCCGCGAGACTTTTCTGGGTATTGCGAGTCAGCTTGATTCCTTGCTCGAAGGCGGTTAAGGACTGTTCCAGGGTGGTGTTGTCATTTTCCAGTATTTCAATGATGGCTTCCAGTTGCTTCGTCGAAGATTCAAATCCTGCAATGCCGTCACTCCTTTTGTCGTTTTTCGATGCCATGCCGCTCACTTCATTGATGAAATTGGACTGCAACTATAGCAAGAATGTGCAGCCATACGTATTGCAGGTAACAGGTATTGCGCTGTGACTATGTTAGTATCGAAAGCTCATGCGAGGGCCTTTGATACTGCTATGATCGACACCTTTTTAAAGCTATTCCATTTGCTTACAAAAAAGCAAAGACGTGAACTCTATCTGCTGCAATTTTTGGTGATAGTAGCATCTTTAACCGAATTGGTTAGTACTGTATCGATAATGCCGTTTATCGCACTCGCCGCTAATCCAGGCATTGTTGGTAGCAACGAATACCTCTCCTGGCTTCATAACCTTTTGGGATCCCCAAGCCATGAAGTTTTTCTGCTCTATGTCGGCGCTGGCTTTGTATCACTGGTTACTCTGTCCAACGGTTTGATGGTCGCCGATCACTTTTTTATGAGCCGGTATTCCTTCAGGCTCGGCGGAGAAATTTCCAGCAGACTTTATGGTTACTATCTGGCAAAAGATATTACTTTCCATAGAGCAACAAATAGCGCCACACTTATTCAACGGATCATGCGCGACTCTGCAGTATTGAGTACCGGACTGATAGCGCCGGCGCTGAAACTCAACGCTCGTGTTATTTCAATTTTCTTGTTGTCCGCCTTGATAATCTACGTCGACGCGATTGTTGCAAGCTCAGCTATTTTAATGTTGGGCACGGTGTACTGGTTTATCTTTTATGTCATTAGGGGAAAGATCTACCGCAATGGGAAAGTCATTTCGGAATTTGGACAAAAGCGGAATCGACTGTTAAACGAAAGTCTCGGTGGCATCAAGGATATGAAGCTGTATTCCTTTGAAGCGACCTATTTGAAGGATTATAGTGCGGCGACGAAATCGTCCGATCGGGCATCTGCAGATAACTTGATTCTGGGAGATTCTCCCTACTATCTCGTTGAAACAGCTGTCTTTGCGGGAATGGTCCTGCTTACCTTGTATCTTTATTCTTCTGCTGGGGGAATGGAATCTGCTTTGCCCATTCTGACATTGTACGGAATGGCGGGAATGAAAATTGTGCCCAAACTACAGCAATCTTACGTCGCTATTACACGGATACGCGGCGCACAGGCTGCTTTTGCCAATGTATATCCAGATCTCAAGGCGGCTACAGGAAGGAAATCATTTGGAGAAAGTGTGGCTGAACCCCTCAGGCCTGCATCGAGTATCGAACTGAGAAATATTACCTTTGGCTACCGGCCTGGTTTGGAACCGATATTCAATTCGTACTCCGTGCACTTCAATGTTGGGGAAATGACCGCTGTTATTGGGTCATCGGGTGTAGGTAAAAGCACGTTACTGGATATATTGATGGGTCTGGTGGAGCCTGAGAGTGGTGGTATTTTTGTTGATGGAGAAAGGGTCACTGCTGAGATGTTGCCGGCATGGCGCGCTGCGATTGGCTACGTCCCGCAGGAGATCTATCTGACGGATACTAATCCCACTGCGAATATCGCGTTCGGGGTTAAAAAAGAAGACATTGATATGGAGCGTGTTGTGGTCGCTGCGAAGATGGCAAAAATACACGATTTCATTGAGACATTGCCCGGACAGTATCATGCTGCCATAGGAGAGCGAGGTGCTCAATTTAGCGGTGGACAAAAGCAGCGTATCGGCCTTGCCAGGGCTTTTTACCGGGACGTAACTGTGCTGGTTCTTGACGAAGCTACCAGTGCTTTAGACAACGCGACACAATCAGAGATTCTCAATAATCTGAGAGATATGGGCGTAAATTTGACTGTTATTATGGTCACCCACAGATCGGAGGGCATTTCAACGGCCAACAATGTCGTGGATTTAGCGTCGCGTTAATGTCAATGGTGATCGAATTATGATTGCATAGGTAAAGCGCTAATTACCTGCTTGGCCATAAGATTTTTTTCAGCCGCCTCTTTAGCCCAAGACCCTCAAGTGCCCTCACATAGGGATTCGGCGGAGCGATATTATTCATAGGGATGCATTCGGAAACAGCTATTCTCCAGTCTTGATTCCTTTGCAAAATCTGGTCGCTCAACTCTGTCGGCGAAAAAAGCCAATCACGGAACAATGAATTGGGATCACCTGATATCTGCTCTCGGTGTTCGAGCATGCCAGACGAGGCAATAAAGTAATAATAGTAACCTCCGATAGTGCGCATTAGGGCGTCGATCTTCTTGCCATAGTCCTGGCTCTGTGTATTAAGTACCTCGCATATAATATAGGGTCGATTTTCAAAAATGACACTTCTTGCGCCACTGAGAACCTGGTAATCAAATGTCTCGGCATCAATCTTAATCAGGTCAGGTGGCGCCCCACGTTGCTTGACGAAATTATCGAGTGTTTCTACTTGTACCGAGAGCACCCCTTTGTGATCTCGAAAATCAGCGGCGAGTGAGTTTGATGCATCGGATTTGGTTGAAAGGTAAAAATCGGCCTTCCCTGCCTTATCGCTTAGAGCACAATCATGTGTGTCTATGTCCAGGTTGTTAACATTTGAAATTTGCTGCAACCAAAAATTTGCTTCAGGCGCTGGTTCGAAGGCCGTAACCGTCACATTATTTGGTAGCAAGGCCTTTGCAGCCAACGCATACATTCCTGAATTTGAGCCAATATCGAAAACATTGATGCGACCTCTCTCCACAACCAATTCGCAGCAAAGGTTCAAGAAAGTAGCTACCGTATCTGGTTCTATTCCGGCATAGCCGCTTCTTCGCAATTCTCTTTGGTCGATGGAGTTATCCCCATTAATAATGTTTATATATTTCGGAAACTCCTGCTTTCGATTGAGTGCTATCAGGGTGGATGCTGGAAGGCTTGGAACTCGTACAAAAAATGCCATGACTAGACCTTTAATTTATGCAATTCGGATAGGACGGGTTGAGGAGCTTGATCGATGCAAGGAGAACAACCACTCGCGGTGTACTCGCCACATTAGGACGATACCTCAAATTCAGAGGCGACAGGAAAATACCGTTCCAGAAAATGTTTCACTTCAGCATCTATGCGAACCTGAATATGTGGTTCTTCCCGCGTACTTTCATTTATGCACAAAAATTGTCTATCCTGAAAGACCAGCAGTCTGATCAGTGCCATGGACATATCCAATCGCTCCGATAACTGAATAGTCGATGTCTCCAGGGCGCTTTCTACTGCAATACCCGAGGCTAGCGCCCAGTACGGTCCCAATGAGGCAGCCAGTGATACATCGGTGTGACTCCGAAACCTGCTGCTTTCTGTTCTTAGCAGAAGTTCATAGTGCTTGTTCTCTATATCTTCAAGGACAGATTTCAGATTTACATATGGAGCATGCCTGACCTTCCTTCTTGGAACTTTTCCGAATTCGCTAAAGATAGTGAGTGCTGTATTTCTTCCGGCATTCTGGAAGGGCGAAATGGTGAGATCAGGAGCAGCAAAATCAAAGTGCCGATCATTGTTAAGAAAAATGTGGGGGTTTCCCTGGCAGCTAAATAAGTCGTTCTTGGATACAAAGTCACAAAATAACATATCATCGTTCAGGTAAACGAAATGCTCAGACAATCCCGGGATCCTATGCAGGTTTGATTCGATAGCATGTGAATTGAATGTAGGTAATGAACTGTCCGGCTCTCTAAAGATTTCGCTGTGAGGAACAATGGAAATGCGATTACTGCTTGTGTTGAGCCACGTTGGAGTCTGAGCATTTGTTACTATAAAGATATGTCGGAAAATATTTGCGTAATATGAAATGGACCTTAGAGAATACTTCAGCTCGTCCCTACTAAGAAATCTCGCGTCGTCTACTGCGTCATCATGATGGCCTATTGAAGAGTGTTGTTTCCGTTGCCGTATCCACTCGTCATCGCTTCCATCTACCCATGTGTAAACTAGATCAATATCGAAGTCACAAACATCTAAAGATTTGTAACGCCGCATTACCGCCCAGGTTTTAAGATTTCGTCCCAGTATCGCTACAGACACAATCTCATCTACCGAATTCACGATGCTTGTTATATCGTTGACGGAGTCGAGGTGATACTCATCGCCCTGAAGATTGAAAAATTCGACTTCGCAGCCGGCGCTGTATGATATTTTGTCCAGGGCAGGGTGAGGATAACTCAAGAAAAAACGCACGGGCCGCTTCCCCATTTTACCCATTTTGTGACCGGACAATTTATCCACATAATAGTGAGCGCCTGGCAATGACCCTTCAAATGAGCAGAGAATTCGTTGCTGGCAATCGAGTGACCCAAATAGCGCAAAAAACGGTTCCATACTCGTTGCGTTTATGGCGAGGCGAGTAATGTTTGGTGAGTATGTTTGGGTGGGTACCCAATAGAAGTCTATAGCATTGATATCCAGCAAATTTGCAATGGCGTCCAGGTTCCTTTTTGCGAAGTCACCTATTCCACGAGGATGGTCAGGCGGAGGATTTGAAGGTGCTCTGGACGTTTGACGCTTAATGGCGCGCCAATGAAGTAGAGACGTAAGTGCCTCGCGCCGAAATTCCGCTTTGTAAATATGTGTGGCCGATAGCAGGGCGCGGGCAATTTGCATTACCAATTCAAAACCAGCTAAAAATGCCGCCCGAACCATTGAGGTCTCCAGAAAAATAGACGCGGGTGATAACGTTACATCCCAATCACAAAAAATCTAAACTACTGGCCCGGTATGTTGGTTAGGAGAGGCGAGTCATTGTGATTCAAAAACCAGACCTCGAGTGCAAAAGAGAACACTGAACTCTGGATACGTATGGTAAAGATAGTAGTTGGGATTTATTGTTCAAAGCAAGTTATACGACGCAGAAAAATATAGGTTATATTAACGTGACTCATTTTCGGTGAGTTACTCTGGATCAGTGCTAATGGGTATAGATGCGGTATATACATGGGTGAATCACAGCGACCCTGCATGGGTTGAGGCGTATTCTGCTGTACAGAATGAGTTGCTGGACGCAACACAATCACACGAGAGTGTAAACGATATTGCTCGATTCCAGAGCAGAGATGAATTGATTTACTCGATTAGGTCTGTTCGTCGGTACGCCCCCTGGATTGAGAATGTATTTGTAGTTACCAATTGTGCTCTGCCAAGGGCTGTCCTGGATGATAAAAAAGTATTTCGGATTGCGCATGACGAGATATTTGCTGACCCCTCGGCTCTTCCTACCTTCAACTCACATGCAATAGAAGCAAACCTGCATAGAGTGCCAGGATTGTCAGAGCAGTTTCTATATTTCAACGATGACTTCTTCCTGAGTAAAGCAGTCTCAAGCACGAATTTCTTCTCAGATAGCGGTAAGCCTTATATCTTTTTGTCTAAGCACGATATACCGTACCAGAAGAAACATGGCTTGAGGCCTGTGGATATCGCCGCGATAAACGTGGGGAAACTTCTTGAGATGGATTTCAATTTTCTGCCAGAGAAGAAACTACATCACGCGCCATACCCATTGCTGAAGTCCACTTTGTTTGAGATTGAATCACGCTATGGCCCGCAGTTATTGAATACCATGAGGCAAAAATTTCGCACCACTACCGATTTGCCGTTGGCGACTACCCTGCATGCCTACTATTCGTTGTCACGCGGATATGGTCACAGAGGAAAGATTGACTGTAAGTACATTGATATAGGTGATCCACTCTTTGTATTTCTAATAGCTCCTTTTTCTAAGGTACGGCGCGGCAAGTATCACGCGTTCTGTTTGAACGAAGTAAGGAATGTTGGTCGATTTTCTGGCCTAAGGGATTTCATTGTGAAAGATTTTCTGAAGAGAATGTTCTATGACTAAAGTGGTCATTACGTTTGGGACATTCGATGTTTTTCATGTGGGACATTTGCGACTGTTAGAGCGAGCGGCCAACTTGGGGTCACGATTGATTGTCGGGGTCTCCTCGGATTTGCTAAATATCGAGAAAAAGGGACGCCCCCCGGTTTATTCACACTATGAAAGGAGTGAAATTGTAAAAGCTATCAAGTGTGTCGATGAGGTCTTCCTGGAGGAATCATTGTCTTTGAAAGGAGAATATATCAAGGCACACAAAGCAGATATATTGGTAATGGGAGATGACTGGCAGGACAAGTTCGATGACTTCAGCAGTATTTGTGAAGTGGTCTATCTTCCACGTACACCAGCCATTTCTACGACAGCGGTGATCGAAAAAATTCGCCTATGAAGCAGTCTGCTACCGGGGGTTTAGACCGAGCGCAGTCAAGTTTGGGCGATCAATCCCATCAATCTTGACAGTTGTCGATTGGCGACCTTTCCATCCGTGTTCTGACCATACACGGCGCAGGTAATTTCCCGGTGAAGGTCGCCCTGTTCCATTGCATAGGAGTTGGGTAGTTGAAGAATTCGAGCCAGTGTTTCGCAGAGCATTTCCATACTGGTGACGACCTTTCCGAAACGATATGTTTTGTCCAGGGAAAAGCCATTCTTAAACGGCGGGTCTACCTCGAGAAAAAGCGTAGGACGATTCAGTGCCAGATAGTCGAAGGCAATTGAGGACCAGTCGCAGATCAGGATATCCGTGTGTTGCAATAGGCTTTCTGTGTCCGGAAAATCCTTCATGGAACAATACCGCACGTTGTTGCAGGTCTCGCTGCTGATATTGGCATTGAGATGGCTGCGGATCACCAGAATCGCCGCGTGTTTGCGGCAGATAGCGCTAAGACTGTGGATGAATGTGTCCTGGCACTGCCCAAACGGAAACAAATCCCGGTCTGAGTCATCCTGCTGCCAGGTGGGTGCATAAAGTACAATCCTGTGCCCTGCCGGGATCGAGGCGTACTCCCTGAATACTGGATCAGGGAGTTGCTGCAGGAAGAGCTTGTCAGTTCTCGCATAGCCAAGGCTCAATACGATCTCGGGTTTAAAGCCAAACTGACGTTGGTAGATGTCTTTGAGCAGTGGTGATGATACCCACACCTCGTCATAGCGATGCTGTACACGAAAGTCATCAGGCGTGAATCCCTTGTAGGGAATACCATGCCAGACATCAATAAAGCGGATAGTGGTAAATGGGATAAACAGGCTCATTGCATGTAAGCCATGGTCAGTAATTACCGTGTCGCAACGCCCGACCAGTAACATATCCAGAAGCCTGCTGCATTGCAGTATCGGCACTCCCTGTGCGCGAAGTTGTTGACTGTACTGTGGGTCGAGTGAGAGAAAGAAGCAGTCGAATGCATCGCGGTAGCTGCGCTGCCATTCCTGATAGAGCGCCTTAAGGTTGCCGGAGAGCTGGTGGCCGTAGAGAACCACTACCGGCTTCCTTGGTCGGCGCGACAGGTATCGTGCGCCAATGGCTAGCAATGTATAGCCACCCTGCAGCAACAGCAATAGCCAGTGCTGGGGCTTCTTCCGATTAAATTTCATGGGCTTGGCGTGATCACCCCCAGTCTATCGGCGCACGAGTGTATCGATCAACGTGCGCATTTTGTCATTGTAGATCTGCCAGGTGAATTGGCGGGCGTGGGTCAGGCACAACTCGGAGTTAGGCTCACCGTCTTGCAGAATCTTGAGTACCGCGCTTGCAAATAAATTGGCCTGACCAGGTGGCACAAGGTAACCGTTGTTCTCGGAGATGGCATCCGCCACACCGCCGAGATCAAAAGCCACCGTGGGTGTGCCGCAGGCGGCGGCTTCAATGGCAACCATGCCGAACCCCTCTACATCTCCTGGGATCTGCACCAGCGGAAAGACTTGGACGGTCGCATCCGCATAGCAGATCTCCAGATCGCGATCGCTTATCTGTCCTAAAAAGACAACGCGTTTCTCCAGTGCGGGGGTCGATAGAGCTTGAAGTACCTCCGCGTGCTCGCCCAGCTGGTTCAGACTCTCCGCCGGATCTGTTCCTACCACAACCAGACCAACGTCAGGATCACTGTCAAGGATCAGCGGCAGGGTATGCTGCAAAAAATGCGAAAGGCCCTTGCGTCTGGTCATACGGCCGACAAACACCATGTAGCGCTCAAAGGGGATGGCGTGACGCTGACGAAAATCCAGCCGGGCCGCACAGTCCGCAGGGGCCGGTTGGCTGGCGCCCGGGTTGATGACCTGCATGCGGTTCTGATCAATACCTTTCATCACAGCAAGGTCGCGGGTATTGCGGCTGTTGATCGCGATACGGTCGATGTGGCGTATGCAGGGGACAAAAAGTCGTTGGTAGATCGCACTGTCCACTACCAAATCCAACCCGTGGAGGTACACAACGGTTTTGCTGGCGAACAGCAGAGACAGTATTCGAAGTGTGAGTGCGACGAGCCCGCTACCGCCAACAACCACATCAAAATGATTTTTCCTGCATGCTCTTAGCGCAAGCCATGTCGAGAGGAGGAGAAAGGGCCCAAGATTTGAGGACGCTTCGTAGACCGTGGTGTCGCGGGGAAGATGCGCCTTACATCCCCTTGGGCCTATCACCGTCAGCTCTGCGTATTGGCTCATGCCCAGGGCAAACTGGTGCATCATCCTCTCCATACCGCCAATCAGTGGGGGCAGATTCCGAGTGACAAGCAAAATACTGGGTCTACTACCGGGCCGCTGCATCGCGCTCAACCCGGTCCTTGGGCGTGATTTTTTTCACAGTCCAGATGCGCTGAGCAATCAATAAGAGGTAAGAGGGCGCGGTGCTGGCTGTCCGACCAGAATGAGTCATTGAACAGGTGGTCTGGTGTCATACTCCGGAAGAACACGTCACGTACGCTTCCTGGATACTTCGATAGCGGTATCAAAGTTCAAGTTCGTGCCGGTCGTGTTATCGCTTGCCACCAGTTTGGCCTTGATGCGCTGCAGAATACTCTGTGCATCCAGTCGGGACCATGCCAATTGATCGGCATGGGTGCCGTGCTCGACAAAGGTATCGGGTATTCCCAGGTTAAGTACCGCCGGAGATAGGCCCTGTGCAGCCAGGAATTCGTTGACCGCTGCACCGGCGCCACCGGCCACCGCATTTTCCTCAAGGGTGACAAGCAGTGCATACCGCTGCGCCATAGCCAGCACCATTGCTTCGTCCAGCGGTTTCACCCAGCGCATGTCCACCACGGTGGCATTCACCTGTTGCGCTACCACCATGGCCTGGGGCAGAAGGGTGCCGAAGTTGAGAATCGCCACGCGCTCTCCACTGCGCACCTGTATCGCCCGGCCTATTTCTAAAGGCTCCATGGCATCGCTAATGATGGCCCCCGGCCCGGTGCCGCGGGGATAGCGAATGGCGGCGGGACCCGGGTGTTGATAGGCGGTATAGAGCATCTGTCGACACTCGTTCTCGTCGGAGGGCGCGCCGACCACCATATTGGGAATGCAGCGCAGGTAACTTAAGTCAAACACGCCGTGATGCGTCGGACCATCCTGTCCCACCAGGCCCGCTCGATCGATGCCGAAGGTCACATCCAGATTCTGCAGGGCGATATCATGAATCAATTGATCGTAGCCGCGTTGCAGGAAGGTGGAGTAAATGGCTACCACCGGCTTGAGTCCGTCACAGGCCATACCGGCGGCCAGAGTCAAAGCGTGCTGCTCAGCGATGGCGACATCGTAGTAGCGCTGGGGGAAGCGTTTGGCGAACTCCACCATACCCGAGCCCTCGCACATGGCGGGGGTGATGCCGACCAGGCGATGGTCGCGCTGCGCCATATCGCACAGCCAGCGCCCGAACACATCCTGGTATTTGGGTCCTGCGGGTTTGGGCGCCGTGGCGGCCGGCTGCGGTCCCTTCGGTTTGGCCTCGATCTTGTTGATGGCGTGATAGCCCACCGGATCGCGTTCGGCGGGCCCGAAGCCCTTGCCCTTCATGGTCATGATGTGCAGGAACTGCGGCCCCTCCAGGTCTTTCATGTTTTCCAGTGTGTGGATCAGTCCCGGCAGGTCGTGTCCATCCAGCGGGCCGATATAGTGAAAGCCCAGCTCTTCGAACAGCGTGCCGGGGGCGACCATCCCCTTCATGTGTTCTTCGGTACGTTTGGCCAGGTCCCAGGCCGGGCGAATCTTCTCCAGCACCTTTTTAGAGCCCTCGCGCATGGCGATATAGAACTTGCTGGCCCAAATTTTGGCAAAGTAAGTGGCGAGCCCGCCTTTGTTGTGGCCGATGGACATCTGGTTGTCATTCAGGATGACCAGCATATTGGGCCGCTCATGACCGGCGTGGGCGAGTGCCTCGATGGCCATGCCCCCGGTAATGGCGCCATCCCCAATCACTGCGATGACTTTGCGGTTGATGCCCAGTTGTCTGGCCGCCAGCGCCATACCCATGGCGGCGGAGATGCTGGTGGAGGAGTGGCCGACACCAAATGTGTCGTAGTCACTCTCGGCGCGCTTGGGAAATCCCGCCAGCCCGCCGGCCTGGCGCATGCTGTGCATTTGCCCCATGCGACCGGTGAGAATCTTGTGGGGATAGGTCTGGTGACCGACATCCCAGACGATGCGGTCGTGTGGGGTATTGTAGATATGGTGCAGGGCGACGGTGAGCTCCACCACCCCCAGGCCGGCGCCGAAATGCCCGCCGGTCTGGCCCACGCTGTACAGCAGGTAGGCCCTGAGCTCTTCAGTGAGTTGCAGCAGCTGTGGCGTGGTCAGATCATGCAGCGTAACGCCCTGATCAATGCTATTCAGCAGTGGAGTATTGGGTAGGGTTAGGGGGATATCCGACAGCATGACCGCGATTCTAGCGCATCTGGGCGCAAAAGTAGTGGGTCAGGGCGTGGAAGAATACTCCTGCAGCGCCACCGCGTCCGCTGCCACCTGCGCACGCAACAATACCGACAGGCGCAAATATCCGTGCTCATTGAGATTGACGCCATCGCCGCGGTAGTACCTTCCCTGAGGTATGCCGTCAGGGCCACACAGGAGCGGATTGGCGTCCAGAATGACGACGCGGTCATCGAGTTTTGCCCACGCCTGCAATAGTTGCGCCGTGTGGTCTATGGTCAGGTAATCCTGGGGATGCAGGATCGTTTTCAGGGGTGTGAAAACATAAAATCGGCGAGTGATGCCGTAGGAGGCATCCACTGCGACCAGCTCGCGGATGGCGGTGGCGAGTTGCACGGCCGATTTGTTATCGCGGATATGAAACTCGCTGTTGCCCGGTAGCAGGACGACGGTATCAGGCTGGTAGAATCCGATCAGGCGGGTGTAGTTGAAGTTGATGTCATCAACCAGCGCATCACCGAGGCCGCGCATCAATACCGGTCGAGGTCCCAGCAGGTCGTTGAGGTCGCGCCATAGTTTCACCCGTAGTCCACCGACCACCACGATAGGGTTTTGCGGCAGTTGCATGAGGGCGTCGGCGGCAGCGTAGTTATTGACCTCTCGCGCCCAGGCCTCGGGTGAGTTGTCCAGCGTCTCCATGGTCTCCCGAGAGACCAGATAGGCCAGGTGAACGAGGGGCAAGAGCAGCAGTACCGCGCAGGCGATGCGAATGGCTTTCCAGGAGTACATGCTCCGGATCCTGAGTGATGCGATTCGAGTGAGTGTGGAGTAAATACTGCCGCCTGTAAAAGCGGTGAGGCGCTATGCTGTGACCTTGTTCTCAGCTTGAAGTGCAAAGTGGCTGGTGGCCACCACTGCAGTGTAGGATTCATTGATGATTTATCAACGCCATATCCCGCCGCAAGAGTTGCTTGCAGCGCAGCTCGAAATGCTCTTGCAAAACGGACGGCGCGCCACCCTCGGCTTGCATCTGGTGGGGGTGATTGCCACCGTATTGATGTTCTGGCCCTTCATGGCGGTGACGACACTGCTACTGTGGGCCGCTGCCTTCCTGGTCCTGCTGCTCACCCGGTCGCTGTTGATGAGCCATGCACTGGTACAGCGGCGCTATCAAAGTCACCCGAGACGTGTTTATTGGCAGCTCATTCTCGGTGCGGCGCTGACCGGCTCCGTCTGGTCCAGTGCCTACATTGTTGCCGACCAGCATGTGCCGGTGACCATGCAGTACGTGTTCCTGTTACTGATCGTTATGCTCACGGCGTTTGCACTGAGTTTCTCGGTGGTGGTGCGCGAGTATTACATTGTTTATGTATTTACTACGTTGTGGCCCATTGCCTGGTGGAAGCTGGTCCACTACTGGGATCAACCCTACAACCTGCTGCTGGGACTGGTGTTATTGGCCATGTGCGCCCTGCTCGTCGTCGTCAGTGATCTAACCTACAAGTCGTTTCGCAATATGATCTCCCTGACCTGGGAGCGCGAGCATATTGCGCAGGAACTGGGTGATATCACCGGCTTCCTGCGCGACCGTAACCGCCAGTTGCGGGATGCGCGGCGCCAGCTGACCGATCTGGCCAATGTCGATGAACTAACTGGACTGGGTAACCGGCGCCTGGTCAACCGCGTGCTCCAGGAGGAGATCAACCGGGCGCGTCGCGGCGGCGCCGAACTGTCGGTGATACTGCTGGATGTCGATCATTTCAAGAACTACAACGACCAGTACGGCCATCCGGCGGGCGACGCCGTGCTGCAGCAATTGGCGGATATCATGCTGCGCGCATCCACCCGGGCGGGGGAGTTGGTGGCGCGTTATGGTGGTGAGGAATTTATCCTGTTACTGCCGGGTGCGTCGGCGGAATCCGCGCTGCGCACTGCCTCGCGTCTGCGGGACATGATTGCGCAGGCACACATTCCCCATGCAGCATCCATGGTGGCGGAACACATTACAATCAGCCAGGGCGTCATTACCGTGCGACCCGATGGTGAATATTTGCCCGCAGAACTGATCAAACGAGCGGACAAGGCGCTCTACAGCGCTAAAGGGGCCGGACGCAACGCCATTGCGGTTGAATGAAGCGCACGGCAGTGCAGACTACTCCTGGTAATCCTTAAAGCGGTGAAGCTGGCGCCGTTGCAGTTTGGTGGGTCGCTGTGCCGGGCGGTCAATCATGCCACCGGCCGCTTTGCGGGCCAGCGCCTGTTCCTCCCTTTTGGCAAGACTTTCGGCCGTTTCTGCGTACAGTAACTGCGCCTCAGGCGCGCCGCGCCGCTGGTCGCTGAGCTGTGTTACCACGACGACCTTTTCATCCCAGCCTTGGCGAATTTGCAGGATGGCACCCACGGAGATTTCTTTTGAAACCTTCACCCGCTGGCCATCGAAGTGGATCTTGCCATTATCGATGGCGGCTTTGGCGAGGCCGCGTGTCTTGAAAAAACGCGCTGCCCAGAGCCATTTATCCAGGCGTACTTTCGTGGTGTGGGTGGATGGGTCGCTCATGGTTGAGCCGCATCGGGCATGATTTCGTCAAAATGGTGTATGCCCGGGAAGCGGGTATCGAGTCGTTTTTGGCGCTGGCTGTCTGGCTGTAGCAAGGTGAGCAAATGGGCGATGCCATAGTGTTGTGCGCTGGCCAGTACCTGCTCGGTGTCATCGATCAGCAGGGTGCGGGTGGGGTCGAACGGGTGCAGGGCCTGTAACCGGTGCCAGAAATCCTGTTCTTCCTTGGCGGCGTGCAGGTCATGGGACACCACCACGCGATCGAACCAGTGGGTGATATCAACGTTTTCCATCTTGATGGCCAGTGTCTTGCGATGGGCATTGGTGACCATGACCACGTCACGATGACTGTGGTGCAAGCGGGTGAGGAATTCAATGGCGAACGGCCTGGCCCTGATCATGTGTTGCAGTTCCCGTTTTAGCGCCGCTACATCCATGTCCAGTTGCTGTGACCAGTGGTCCAGACAGTACCATTGTAAGGTTCCCTGCTGCGCACTGAACTCTCCGTGCAAGCGGGCGCTGGACTCCTCCTCGGTGATCTGATGCCTGGCGGCGTAAAGGCGCGGTAGATGCTCGGTCCAGAAATAGTTGTCGAAGTGCAGGTCCAGCAGGGTGCCGTCCATGTCCAGTAATACGGTGTCGATACAACCCCAGTCAACCATGCGTCATTCCCATTCCTCACCGGGTATGGCGAGGCCGTCTTCGTGGGGATGATTATGCCTGTTTTTGCCGGTGCTGGCAGGTTCGATGCGTCCGCACGCACGGCAGTGATATATTGGGGTCATGACGTACACAGTAAACACGCAGGACTTACAACCGTGGATACATCCGCTGCTGCGTTTATGCCGCGATGCGGGTGAGGCCATCTGCGAGCACTACCACGCGCCCGGGGCCCAGGACTTCGAGGCCAAGGGCGATGATTCCCCCCTGACCCGCGCCGATCTTGCCTCCCACGGTGTGTTGCAGGCGGGATTAAGCGCTCTCGATTCCTTAATCCCCGTGTTGTCCGAGGAGTCGCTGCCGGCAGATATTGCCAGTAGGCACCAATGGTCTTGCTACTGGCTGGTCGATCCGCTGGATGGCACCAAGGAATTCCTGGCCAGAACCGGTGAATTCACCATCAATATTGCGCTTATCGATAATCATCGGCCGGTACTGGGTGTGCTGTACCTGCCACTGGAGCGGCTCGCGTATGTCGGCATTCCGGGCGTGCTGGCGCAGCTATACAGTGACGCTGGTGCGGGCCACTGGTCAGTCAGTGAACTGGCCACACGGCACCTGCAAACCGGGGCGACTCTATCGGTGTTGGCCAGTCGGCGACATCGCGATGCACGCTTGCACGCGTGCCTTGCATGGTTAGGTGAGCACTGGGGGCCCGTGTCCAGAAGCAATATGGGAAGTGCACTGAAATTCTGTCGTATGGCGAGCGGGCAGGGGGATTTTTATCCGCGTTTTTCGCCCTGCTGCGAGTGGGATACCGCAGCGGGCCAGGCGGTACTGGAGGCTGCGGGCGGATGCTTGCTGGATCTGGACGGTAAGCCGCTGCGCTACAATTGCCGTGATTCACTCTACAATCCACCTTTCTACGCTGTCGCCGATGCCGCCCACCCCCTCTGGCGGCAACTGCTAGAGGAGGAGTTGCCATAGCGTAGGGGCGTAATACGCACGCTTGTGTCGACGTTCCTTCAGGGTATAGAGTTGCAGGCCGTCTGAATAAGTGTGGGTAGTAGTGCAAGCATAATGAATGGGCCAACTGACACCGGCACCCCTGACGACCAAGAAGCGGCCAACGAATTGATGACGCCCGCGATGCGGTTGCTCAGTTTACAGACCAAGCACCGGGAGCTCGATGGCAGGATTGAAGAGTTGCACAGCTATCCCTACCAGAACCAGATCCTGCTACAGCGCCTGAAGAAAGAGAAACTGCGCCTGAAAGACGCTATAACGCGACTTAAAGACGACATGATCCCCGATCTCAATGCCTGACCTCAATGCCTGACCTGGCCCAACACGTTACCCGGCTGTCAGCGCGAATCACTTAGCGCTCCTTCCAACTGCAACAAAAATCGTTTGGTCTCCAATCCCCCGGCGAAGCCGGTCAGGGTGCCATTGCTGCCGATCACCCGATGACAAGGTACCACTATGGGCAGCGGGTTGCGGCCATTGGCGGCCCCCACCGCGCGCACCGCAGCCGGATTGCCGATGGTGGTGGCAACATCCCGGTAACTGCGCAACTCACCGTAGGGAATGTCAGTCAACGCCTTCCAGACTGACAGTTGAAATGGGGTGCCCTGCGCTGCCAGCGGCAGATCAAAGTGGCGCCGCTGGGCGGCAAAATAGCTGGCCAATTGCGCAGCGCAGTCCGCCAACACGGCATCGCTTGTTTGATGGCCACCGTCTGCGCTGTGGTGGCCCTCAAACTCGATCTTGACCAGCGCTATGCCATTGGACACCAGGCGCAGCGTGCCGATGGGCGTGTCCAGGTATTGAAAATTCATAGGCTCAGGCTCCTCCAGAGCAGGTTGGCGGCGTAACTGCGCCAGGGGCGCCAGTGTTGCGTCTGGTCGTGCAGGTCGATAGACCCGCCTGCCAGCCGCGCCCAGGCTTTTTCCAAACCGAGATCCTTGGTCGGAAAGGTATCCGGTTGTCCGCTACCGCGCATGGCTACCATGGCGATGGTCCACGGTCCCACCCCTTGCAGGGCGGCTACCGCCTCGATATCCAGTTCGTCTTCCCGCCCGCTGCAGTATTGGCACAGGGCGCGCAGCGTCTCCCGCCGTCTGCCGGGCATAGGGAAGTGTGTATCGTCCAGAGCGGTAATGGCCGCGGCTGCAGGAAACACGCCGTGCTCAGCAGCAGCGCCTGCGGCGGCGAGGCGGGCGATCACCCCGCGCGCGGCCTGCGTGCTGATCTGCTGACCTACGATGGCGCGTATCGAGGCTTCATACAAGGACCAGTGTCCGGTCGCGCGAATACCCGGAAACTGCTTCAGCAGCAGTGCCAGCCGCGGATCCTGCCCCAGTACCTGATGAATTGCCGCCGGGTTGGCATCCAGGTCGAACATGCGTCTTACTCTGGTCACCACGGGCAGCAACAGGCGGTGATCCACCAGTTGCAGTTCCAGTCGCAAGGCGTTTTTCCCCGCCACGGGGCTGACCTCGAAACTGCCGTGCGCACCGCCGAGCATGATGTTACGTCGGTAGCTCTCTGGCGTAACGGATTCCACCTCCGCGATGGCATGGCGCGCGAAGAAGTCCAGGGCACCCGCCCAGTCATAGGGTGGGCGATAATGCAATTGCAGGGTTATGCCGGCATTGGCGGTCTGGCCGCTGCGCCTGCCGCGCAGCGCAGTGGGCGACAGGCTGAACTGCTTTTGCACGGCACTGTTAAAACGCCGCACGCTGCCAAAACCTGCGGCGAACGCCACTTCCGTCACTGACAGCGTGGTCTCCGCCAGCAACTTCTTGGCGAACAACAGGCGCTGGTTGAGCGCCAGAGTCTGGGGCGAGATACCCAGTTCACGCTGAAACAGCTTACGCAGGTAGCGCTCGCCCACGCCAAGGCGCAGTGCCAGATCAGCTAGCGACCCCTCGTTGAGGGCGCCCTGGCTGAGCAACTGCAGTGCGCGTTGCACCGTGGTGGACGTGCCGTTCCAGGCGGGACTATTGGGAGCTGATTCGGGGCGGCAGCGCAGGCACGGTCGAAAACCGGCCTGAGCGGCCAGGGCGGCGCTGTGAAAGTAACGGACATTTTTCTCCGCCGGCGCCCGCGCCGGACAGATAGGCCGGCAGTAAATGCCTGTGGTCTGCACCGCCAGGTAGAACTCGCCGTCGAAGCGTGCATCGCGGGACAATCGGGCCCGGCGACATACCTCGGGGTCGAGGGCGAAGACAGGGATTGTCTCGCGGGGTATCTTCTTGGGAGCACCGTTCATGCCGGTAATATAGGCTCACCGCAGCGCCCGTACTAGTCAAAATCGGCCCTGTATAGCGAAGCGTGGATACAGAAGCTTTTCTATTTTTTACGCCCTCTATACACTGGCGTCTAAAATCGCAGGTACCGCGCCGGGCATGTTAGGGAGAATGGTAATGTTGATGTACAGAGTGTTATTCCCGCTGTTCTCACTGCTGCTAGTGTCCTGCCAGACCACCAATCCTGAGCCTTCGCTGCAGTCAGCCTACCCCAACCTGGCTCCGCTGGTGGAGCAGGTGGTACAGGCCCGGGAGGCCCAGCGCGCGGCGGCGGAGCAATTCCAGGCGACACAGGTACGGCTGTCACATTTGACGAGTTGTGGCTGTGGTAACCTGCAGACATTGTATAACGCTACCGTTGAGGAGCACGACGCCGCCGTCCAGGCCGCCGTGGCGATGAGCAGTGCTATTTATGCCATCGAACAGACAGCCGACCCCTTATTCCGGCAATGGCAGATAGAGACCGAGGTCTACACCGATGCTCGCCTGAAGGCCGAGAATCAGACCAAGTTGGCGCAGACGTGGCAAAGCTACGAGGGCCTGATCCAGATCCTGCACCAGTCTGCGGCGCAAGTGGATACTGTGTTAGCCGCTCTCAATGCCAATGTAGTGTCGCTGCAGGCCAACCTCAATGCGGGTGCGGTGACAGCGCGAATAGGTGAACTGGGTGCACTGGAGAACGCTATCGGGGCATTGGTGCAACAGCTCAACAGCAGCATGGCGCGTTCTGACGCCTTCGTTGCCAGCGTGCAGCAGTAAAGCGGGCCCGGCATTATGAATCTCGTCGTTTATGCGGTGCCATTTTTCATCCTCGCCATTGTGCTGGAGCTGCTCTACGGCTGGGCGAAGCAGCGCAATACCTACCGCCTGAACGACAGCGTCAGCAGTTTGTCCCTCGGTGTACTCAGCCAGGCACAGCGCTTTGTCACCTTAGGGCTCGGCGGCTATGTCTATCACCTGCTCACGCAGTATTCCTCCCTGCCCCTGATGGACCCTGGCCACTGGTTCACCTGGGTGCTGGCCATGGTGTTGTACGACTTCTGCTATTACTGGCTGCATCGCATGGGTCACGAGCGCACCCTCTTGTGGGCCGCCCATGTAGCCCATCACCAGAGCGAGGATTACAACCTGACCACCGCACTGCGCCAGACCAGTACTGGCTTCCTGCTGGGCTGGATTTTCTACATTCCGATGTACCTGCTCGGCATTCCCGCAGCCGTGGTAGTGACGGTGGGCTCCATCAATCTGATCTACCAGTTCTGGGTGCACACAGAGCACGTGCCCAAGCTGGGCTGGTACGAGTGGATTTTCGTCACACCCTCCAACCATCGAGTCCACCACGCGCAGAATGATCGCTACATGGACCGTAATTACGGTGGCCTGTTCATTCTGTGGGATCGCCTGTTTGGTACGTTTCAGGAGGAGCTGACCGACGAGCCCGTGGTTTTTGGTATTCGCGGCCCGCTCAGGAGCTGGAGTCCGGTAAAGGCGCTCACCCATATCTATGTGGATATGGCGCAGGACAGTTGGCGCGCAGCCCGTTGGCGTGACAAGGTGCACGTGTGGGTGGCGCGCACCGGCTGGCGGCCCGCGGACGTAGCCATGCAGTATCCGCGTGAGAAAAACGACTTGAGCCACTTCGAGCGCTACGATCCGAAGGTGCCGACGCTGGTGTCGGTCTACGCGTTTTTCCAACTGGTGTCCGTGGTGCTGCTGCTCAATGTTATGGAAAGCAACGCACCGTCGTATTGGCATGGCTTGGCCGGCTGGGGCGTTTTGCTGGCCACCACCGTCACCACTGCGCTGTGGCTCGAAGGCAGACCCGCCGCCAGCTTGCGCAAGTGGGAGTGGTTGCGCCTGGGCTCTATCGGCCTGATGCTGATCCTCGCCGCACCGGCGGATGTGAGTGCAGGCCTGATCTGGGCCTGCGTCTACGGTATCCTGAACCTGTTGTTTTTGTCGCGCTTGTTGCGCGCGCCGCAGGCCGGCGACACCACGCGCGCGCCATGCTGATCAATATTCAGTTGCTGCGCTTTGTGGCAGCGCTGCTGGTCGTGCTCCATCACTCCTCGGACCATCTGCACGCCAGTGGTCATGCATTGGGACCCCTTTTTGCGTTGGGACGGTCCAGCGGTTTTGGTGGTGTCGATATCTTCTTTGTTATTTCTGGCTTCATCATGGCGTGGACCACCACCGGTGCTGCAGGCCGCGCAGATGCGATCTCCTTTATCAAGCGCCGGGGTGCGCGTATCTATTCGGGCTACTGGCCGTTTTTTCTCCTCGCACTGGTTCTTTTCTACGTCATCGATGCGCACCGGCTGGAGAATGTGCAGTTGCTGAGATCAGCTTTGCTGTGGCCCACCGCGCTGGAGCATTTGCTGATTCCAGTGAGCTGGACGCTGATCTTCGAGATGTTTTTTTACCTGCTATTCGCGCTGCTCATCGCCGGTAGCGGAGCGCACCGGACTGGCGTTATACGGTGGCTGGCATTGGCAATGCTCGCGTGGAGTCTGTACAGCCACGTCGCACGCCACGCTTATGATCAGGGCCAACTCGAGACGATGAACGTTTACGAAAACTATTGGGCCTTCCCCTTTCTCTTGGAATTCCTGGCCGGTGCTATCCTGGCAGAAAGACTGCGCAGCAGGTCCACTGGCTCCGCGTGGCCATTGCTGGTGGCAGGTATCGTGCTGTGGCTTGTGGGTGGCTGGCTCAATGATGCCCAGTTCGGTGGCAAACTCACCCAGGGTTATTTTGTCATTTGGCGTGTGCTGGTATTTGGCGGCCCCGCGGTGCTGTTAGTTGCTGGACTGGTGCGGCTGGAACTGTCCGGGCGGACATTCTGGCCGCGCTTCAGTGTGTTGGCCGGTGGCGCCTCCTACGCCATTTATCTGAGTCACACGTTAATACTGACGATCACACAGACCTTGGGGCTGAACAGCTGGGTGACGCACTTACCGGCGTGGGCGGCGCAGGTGGTATTCGTTCTGGTGGTCGTATTGATCGTTGCTTACAGCATTGCGCACTATCGTTGGCTGGAGCAACCACTGCATCAGCGGTTCAGGCGCGCTCTGCAGACCTGACCGTACAACGCTGTTACGACTGCCAGCCCACTCAATCGTTCTGGCACAGCAGTGTGGGTTCGAGACTGGTGGAGGTACTGCCGTTGTCGAGGTAGATGATCCCGCCTACGATGCTGATATTGAGTTGCATGGTGCGATCAATGAGATTGGCGGCGGCCTGTACCTCGGACCAGTCAAACTGCCACACCTGTAAATGCGGCAGGGCGCTCATCGCCTCGCTGTTCAACCGCCACCAGGTGGGTGTGCTTTTCGCGAAGGCGTACACGCTCACCAGCCGGGCCCGTCCGCAGGCTTTGCGCAGGCGCGGTGTCTCGGGGTGCCCGATCTCGATCCAGTTCTGTATTTCTCCGCTGTCGCTGTGTACCCATAAGTCGGGTTCGTCCGCGGTCGATAGTCCTTTGGTGAATTCCAAACCGCGTGTGCAGTTCAGGCAGTAGGCGAGCAGGCGCACGACCATGCGCTCCAGTGTTTCTGAGGGGTGTTTGGCAAGGGTCAGCGCCAGCGACTCGAAGCAATTGCGATCACTGTCCGCCAGTTCGATCTGGGCTTTGTAAATGGTAGGTTTTAACGCCATGTTTAAACGACTTCCTTGGACTCAGACACTGGGATGATGCCGCACTTGCCATAGCACGATTGTGCTGAGCAGGACGATCGCCGCATCCACCGCGATACGCAGCAGGTACACCTGCCCGGGTAGGGGTGCGGTGTAAAGCAGCACGCCGCTCGCAACAGCAGGAATCACGATGGCCACGAACAGCGAAAAACGCGAGAGCCCGAACAGGCCGATACCGGTAATCAGGTATACCGTCCCCAGCAATCCGTCGACCAGCGCTGTGCCGGTCAGCTCGCGCAGCCACAGCGCGGCGATTTGGGCCACACCCGACAGGCACATCAGTGTGGCGGCGGCGTGGCGCAATAATGAACCGGGTCCGTTTGCCATGTGACGCTCAGTTTATGGGGTTGCGAGGCGCGCCCGCGCTACGCGCGATGCGTTAACCCTGCCCAGCGTAGCAGAAATTCGGCTGCCGGCCGCAATCAACTTGTCCAGCGCCAGACCGGTGTGTATGCCCATGCCATCGAGCATGTAGACCACATCTTCGGTGGCGACATTGCCTGAGGCGCCAGGCGCATAGGGGCAACCACCCAGCCCGGCCACCGACGCGTCGACCGTATGGATGCCATGTTGCAGCGCCACGAGGATATTGCTCAGGGCCTGACCATAGGTGTCGTGACAATGCACAGCGAGTTCTGTCGGCTTGAAGCGCGTCAGCAGTACGTCCAACAGACGCGCCATACTGCCCGCACTGCCCACTCCAATGGTGTCACCGAGAGACACTTCGTAACAGCCCATGTCCAGTAAGCTACCCGTGACCTCTGCCACTTGCTGTGGGGATATCTCACCTTCATAGGGACAGCCCAGCACGCAGGACACATAACCGCGCACCGGTATACGGTGTTGCTGTGCACCAGCCATCAATTCGCGGTAACGCTGCAGGCTCTCGTCGATACTGCAGTTGATATTCTTGTGGGAAAAGGTTTCTGATGCCACCGCAAAAACCGCGACCTCGTCGACGCCTGCTGCTAATGCACGCTCAAAACCCTGAAGATTAGGGGTGAGTGCGCAGTAGCGCACACCGGCGCGCCGCTCTATTCCTGCGAACACCTGCTCACTGTCGGCCATTTGCGGTACCCACTTGGGGTTCACAAAGCTGCCTGCCTCGATGTAGGTGTGACCGGCGTCGGCGAGATCGTCGATCAATTGCACCTTGGCGGCCAGGGGAATGGTCTGGGACTCGCTTTGCAGGCCGTCTCTGGGGCCGACCTCCACAAGTTGTACTCTTTTCGGCAACGTCATGGGTGATTACTCCGCGCTCGCGGCAAAGTCGAGCAGTGCGGCGCCGCCGGCCACCAGTTCACCGCTCTGGTAATAGAATGCTTGCACTGCACCGGGGCCCGGCGCCCGAATGGTGTGTTCCATTTTCATTGCTTCCATCACCACCAAGGGGGTGCCAGTGTCTACCAGCACGCCCACCTGCGCTAGCAGCGCGACGATCGTCCCGTTCATTGGCGCCCGCAGTCCGCCAGCGCTGCCGGCCTGGTCTTCTTCGCCCGTATCCGCCAGTACTTCATGGAAGTGACAGGCGCCTTCGGGCAGGTAGAGCGTAACGCTGTCACGGGTCCACGCCAGGGTGCCACGGCGGCGATGACCCTCAATCTCAACCTGCAGGATATCGCCCGCCAGTGTGCCCTCCAGCCGTGTTTCGCGCCCTGCTGCGCGCACCCGATAGTATGGCGCGCACTGCTCCACCTCGACGCGGTGATCCTGTTGATGACAGTGCAGGGTGAAGCGGTGCGTGTGCGGCTCATTGAGGCGCCACGCGTTGTTATGCTGCCAGGGTGAGTAGGGATCGCTGCAGGAGACTGGCTGGGTCTGCGCCTGTTTGTGCAGTAGCAGGGCTAATGCGGCCAGCGGCAACTCACGTTCCAGATCCTGGCTCTGCTCATGAAAAATAAGGTCATGGTGTTCCTCGATAAAGCCGGTGTGCAGTTCTGCGTCAGCAAAGGGTCGACAGGTGGCCAGGTTGTACAGGAAATCGAGATTGGTCACCGTGCCGCTGATGCGATATTCGGCCAGGGCAGTGCCCAGTCGGTGCAGGGCGCGCTCGCGCGATTCATCCCACACGATCAGCTTGGCGATCATGGGGTCATAGTACACGCTGATCTCGTCACCCTGGCACACACCGGTGTCTACGCGCACGTGGCGCGATTCTTCCGGTGGCCGCAAAAAATCCAGGGTGCCGGTCATCGGTAGAAAATCGTTGTCCGGGTCTTCGGCGTACACCCGCGCCTCGAAGGCGTGACCGCGAAGATGCACCGCGTCCTGTGCCAGTGGCAGTGGCTCGCCGCAGGCCACTCGCAGTTGCCATTCCACCAGATCCAGCCCGGTAATCATCTCGGTCACCGGATGCTCCACCTGCAGGCGGGTGTTCATTTCCATAAAGTAAAAACTACCGTCTCCTTCCAGCAGGAATTCCACGGTACCGGCGCCGCGGTAGTCAATGGCACGGGCTGCCTGAAGCGCGGCGTCGCCCATGGCCTGGCGCAGGGCCTCCGTCATGCCCGGCGCCGGGGCTTCTTCAATGACTTTCTGGTGGCGGCGCTGCACCGAACAGTCCCGCTCTGCCAGGTAGATGCCATTGCCCAGATGATCGAAAAATACCTGCACTTCTACGTGCCGGGCTTTGCCGAGGTATTTTTCCACCAGCATCCGGTCGTCGCCGAAGCTCGCCAGGGCCTCGCGTTTGGCCGCCGCCAGGGCCGCATCGAATTCGTCCGCTGACCACACCTGGCGCATCCCCTTGCCGCCACCACCGGCCGTGGCCTTGAGCAGCACCGGGTAGCCCATTTTTTCAACTGCGGCGCGCAGCAGCGCCGGATCCTGATCATCCCCGTGATAGCCTGGCACCAACGGTACGCCGGCCTGGGCCATGATGTGCTTGGCCGCAGATTTACTGCCCATCGCTGCAATGGCCGCGCTGGAAGGGCCAATAAACACCACGCCCTGCTCGGCGCAGGCCGCCGCAAAATGGGCATTCTCCGATAGAAAGCCGTAGCCCGGATGGATGGCGTCGGCCTCGGTGGTGTGTGCGGCGGCGAGTATGCGCTCACCCAACAGGTAGGATTCGCGCGCCGGTGCCGCCCCGATGTGGATGGCCTCGTCCGCCAGTCGCACGTGCAGCGCCGCGCGATCCGCATCCGAGTAGACCGCCACCGTAGCCACGCCCATGCGCCGCGCGGTTTTGATAATGCGGCAGGCAATCTCACCGCGGTTGGCAATCAGAATCTTGTTAAACATGCGTTATCCCTCGCACCTACATTCTGAATACGCCAAACGTCGTATCCTCTATGGGTGCATTTAGCGCTGCCGAAATGCACAGCCCCAAGACCATGCGTGTATCCGCCGGATCGATGACCCCGTCATCCCACAGCCGTGCTGACGCGTAGTAGGGGTGGCCCTGCTGCTCATACAAATCCACGATCGGCTGTTTGAAGGCCGCTTCTTCAGCGGCGCTCATTTGCCCATCATCGCGCGCCAGCTGTTCCTGCTTCACCGTGGCCAGTACGCCCGCAGCCTGTTCGCCACCCATTACTGAGATACGGGCATTGGGCCACATGAATAAAAAACGCGGATCATAAGCCCGCCCGCACATGGCGTAATTCCCCGCGCCGAAGGATCCGCCGATCATGATCGTGAACTTGGGCACGCGGGCGCAGGCCACCGCGTGTACCATTTTTGCCCCATGGCGGGCGATGCCGCCGGCCTCGTACTGTTTGCCCACCATGAAGCCGGTGATATTCTGCAGGAACACCAGCGGCATCTTGCGCTGGGCGCACAGGGTGACGTAGTGGTCGCCTTTCACGGCGGACTCGCTGAACAGGATGCCGTTGTTAGCCACGATACCGACTGGATAGCCGTGGATGCGGGCAAAGCCGCACACCAGGGTCGCGCCGAACAGGGCTTTGAATTCATCAAAATCGGAACCGTCGACCACGCGGGCGATCACCTCACGCACGTCGTACGGTTGTTTGGTGTCTGCCGGGATCACGCCGTAGAGATCTGCCGCCGGGTAGAGCGGCTCGACACTGGGGCGCACGTCCATGGTGAGCGATTTCATGCGATTCAGGCGACTCACTGCGCGGCGCACCAGTTGCAGGGCGTGGTGATCATTGTTGGCGTAGTGGTCGGTGACGCCGGAGGTGCGACAGTGCACGTCGGCGCCGCCCAGCTCTTCGGCCGACACAATTTCGCCGGTAGCCGCCTTTACCAGGGGTGGGCCGCCCAGAAAAATAGTCCCCTGATTTTTGACGATGATCGCTTCATCCGCCATGGCGGGGAGGTAGGCGCCCCCGGCCGTGCAAGAGCCCAGCACGGCGGCAATCTGGGCTATGCCCTGCGCAGACATGCGGGCCTGATTGTAAAACGCGTGCCCGAAATGTTCGCGGTCGGGAAAGACCTCGTCCTGCAATGGCAGGAAAGCGCCGCCGGAATCGACCAGGTAGAGGCACGGCAGGTGATTCTCTGCGGCAATGGTTTGTGCACGGCCCTGCTTTTTTACGGTTAGCGGGTAGTAGGTGCCGCCCTTAACCGTGGCGTCGTTGATAAAGATCATACACTCCTGGCCGGCGACCCGTCCGATGCCGGTAATGATGCCGGCTGCCGGTACCTCGTCTTCATACACTTTGTAGGCCGCCAGCTGGGACAGTTCCAGGAAGGGTGAGCCCGGATCCAGCAGGGCGTGGAGGCGATCCCGTGGCAGTAGTTTGCCGCGGGCGGTATGGCGCTGCTGTGCTTTGGCCCCGCCGCCCAGACGAATCGTGTCGACTTTCTGGCGCAGGTCATCCACTTGGCCCTGCATGTGATCACGATTGCGCCCGAAGGCTTCGTCGCGAGTGTTGATGCGTGATACCAGCACGGCCATGCGATTGCTCCTAGGCGGTTGCGTTGAACAGTTCACGGCCGATCAGCATGCGCCGTATTTCAGACGTACCTGCGCCGATTTCATAGAGCTTGGCGTCGCGCAGCAGGCGGCCGACATTGGCGTCATTGGTGTAACCGTATCCGCCGAGTGCTTGAATGGCCTGCAGTGCCATCTGCGTGGCTTTCTCGGCGGTATACAGAATCACCGCCGCGCAGTCCTGACGAGTTTCCTCGCCCCGGTCGCAAGCGGCGGCGACTGCATACAAGTAGGAGCGACAGGCATTGAGGTCGGCGTACATATCAGCCAGCTTGCCCTGCATCAGTTGAAACTCCCCGATACGTTGGCCGAACTGTTTGCGGTCGTGCAGGTAGGGCAGCACTTCGTCCAGACAGGCCTGCATGATGCCGACCGGCCCGCCAGACAACACGGTGCGCTCATAATCCAGGCCGGACATGAGGATGCGTACCCCGTCGCCCTCGTTGCGCAGCACATTTTCTGCCGGCACGGCGCAATCCTGGAAGACCAGCTCGCACGTGTTGGAGCCGCGCATACCCAACTTATCCAATTTGGGCGAGCGCGAGAAGCCTGGGTAGTCGCGCTCCACGATAAACGCGGTAATGCCTTTGGAGCCGGCCTGCGGATCCGTCTTGGCGTAAACAATGTAGACATGGGCATCGGGTCCGTTGGTGATCCACATCTTGGTGCCGTTGAGCAGGTAGGTGTCGCCGTGCTTGCGCGCATTCAGCGTCATACTCACCACGTCGGACCCGGCATTGGCCTCCGACATGGCCAGCGCGCCTACGTGTTCGCCACTGCATAGTGTGGGCAGATATCGGGCTTTCTGCTTCTCACTGCCATTCTTGCACAGCTGGTTCAGGCACAAATTGGACATGGCGCCATAGGACAGTCCGACCGATGCCGAGGCGCGGCTGATCTCCTCCATCACTACAGCATGGGCGAGATAGCCCATATTACTGCCGCCATAGGCATCCTCCACGGTGATGCCGAGCAGGCCCATGGCGCCGAATGTCTGCCACAGCTCCGCGGGGAATTCGTTACTGCGATCAATATCGGCCGCGCGCGGTGCGATTTCTTTCTGGCACATCTGGTAAACCGCATCGCGCAGCATGTCGATGTCTTCGCCGAGGCCGAATTTGAGGGTAGGGTAGCGAGTATTCATGGGCGAGTTCCCGTCATTTTTTTTTCGTTCCTGCACGCTTGTTGCTGCGCTTGCTCAGCGCCTGCGCACACAGTTGCTGTACCTCGTCCAATCCGGCCAGCATGTCGTCGATGTCTTTCTTTTGCTGCAGCAGAGTGGCGCGGCGCTCCGCTACACTACTGATAAGAGACTGCAGCTGGCGCCCGCTATTACGCTGCGGCTCATACATGTCAATCAGTTCTACGCTGTCTTGCAGCGTCATACCGATTCGCTTACCCCGCAGAATCAGCTTTAGGCGTACGCGGTCGGCAGGTGTGTAGAGGCGCTTTTGTCCTTGCCGCATAGGGCAAACCAGCCCCTTCTCCTCGTAGAACCGGATGGTGCGGGTGGTAACCCCAAACTCGTGGGCCAGTTCTGAAATGGTGTAGGTCTGTGCTGGCACCTCGTCTGGCCCCCTGGCTTCGCATCCCTGATAGGATGCCAGTGTAGTAGATAGTCACGTTGACGTAAACGTAAAGATAGAGAAAGATAGTGGATGAGACAGATAGTCATCGCGTTGCTTACTGGGCGCCTGCATTGGTTTTATCTCCGGTAGTCCCCGTCGTCCTAAAGGGCATATCCGACATCATGGATTTATTTGTTATGATCGCGCCACTACCAACCTGCCCGGTGCCGCCCTTCGTGTCTGTGTCTGTGTCTTTGTCTAGAGCAAAACTACTGCCGCTGTTGGCCAATGGTGAGTTTCATTCGGGTCAGGAGTTGGCGGATGTCATGGGGGTGAGCCGCACGGCCGTGTGGAAGCAGGTCAACAGACTAGCGACAGACCTGGGTCTTACGATCGAGTCGGTGAGGGGCAAGGGCTATCGTATGGTGGGCGGAATCGATTTGCTTGACGCTGATCAGGTGCAGGCAGCCCTGAATGCTCGAGCCGCCACACTGCTCACTGGGCTGGAGGTTTTCGATACGGTTGATTCTACGAACGCCGAGGTCATGCGCCGGGTGGAGCAGCGCTGCGCCCCCGGCCTGGTGTGTACGGCGGAGCAACAGACCGCCGGTCGCGGGCGCCGCGGGCGGCAGTGGGTTAGCCCCTATGCCAGCAATCTCTACCTGTCACTGCTGTGGGAGTTCAAGCAGGGCGCGGTCGCACTGGAAGGTCTGAGTCTGGCCGTCGGTGTAGCCGTGGCCCGGGCCCTGCGCGCCTGCGCTGTGCCCTCTGTGCAGCTCAAATGGCCCAATGATGTGCTGTACGTCGGCTCCAAACTCGGCTGTATTCTGCTGGAAATGACGGGCGATGCCGCCGGCCCGTGTCAGGTGGTTATCGGCGTGGGCCTGAATGTCGCCATGCCCACTGCGGCGGCACAGGCCATTGACCAGACGTGGACTGATATCAGGACCATCACCGCAAACCAGCATCCCGGGCGCAACCGGCTGTTGGCTGCCCTGTTGAACGAGTTGCTGCCGCTGGTAGCCGATTTCGAACAGCAGGGCTTCACCCACTGGCGCGATGACTGGCAGGCGCTCGATGCTTTTGCCGGTGCAGCGGTAGTGTTGCACACTGGCGCCGCGCCGTTGGGTGGCATCGCCCGGGGCGTGGATGAGCGCGGTGCATTGCTGCTCGAAACCAGCGCCGGAGTGCAGCCAGTGTATGGCGGCGAAATCTCGCTGCGAGCAGCGTCATGAGCATCGCTGGCACCTGCCTGCAACTGGATGTTGGCAATAGCAGCACGAAATGGCGCCTCGTGAATGCCGCGGCAATTATTGACCGGGGCAGCTACCGGCGCGATGACGAAAGCGCGCAGAAACGATTACTTCACTGCGCCGACACCCTGGACCACATCTGGATTGCGAGCGTGGCAACACCAGCGGCGGAAGCGGCACTGGCCGCGTTGTTGCAGGCGCAGTGGGGCATTGCACCCTGGTTTGCGCGCACCCAGGCCAGTACCGGAAATCTCCATAGCAGCTATGAGAAGCCTTCTCGCATGGGTGTTGATCGGTGGCTGGCCATGCTGGGCGCCCGCGAACGGGAGCCGGGCAGGGTCTGCGTCATCGATGCTGGCTCGGCGCTGACCATCGACAGGGTCAGCGCCACCGGCCAGCACGAGGGTGGTTACATTATTCCGGGCGCGGCGTTAATGGAGCGTGCCCTGCTGTTGGATACTGATCGGGTGCGCTTTGACGAAGAGGCGGGGTATGCCCTTGCGCCGGGCACCTCCACGGCAACAGCGGTGCGCCATGGCATCGCTCTGGCGCAGGCGGGGGCGGTTACCCTGGCATTGGATCAGGTCATGGGCGAGCCTGTCGCGCTGTTATTTTGTGGCGGCGCGGGTGAGGCGCTTATGCAGCTGGTTGATCGCGGTGGACAGTGGCTACCGGATCTGGTGTTTGAGGGTTTGGAGGCAATGGCTGCGTTGCGTTGATCGGATGCGCTTGCTGCCCGTCTAGTTGCCGGCGGCGCGAGCGGCATCAACGGCTTGCTGTTGCAACGGAATAATCTGCTCAAGTACGAGGTCACGCACATCGTCAGCATTTTCTCCGCTATAGTCGTCTATCGCGACATAACCACCAATCCCCCTCTCCGTGTCGAGCCAGGACACCGCGCCGAAAAAACCAGGGTCAAACACTATCGTGGTGTTTTTCGTATCGCCCGGGACTATCCACCAACCCATACCATAATTCTTGCCGAGATCTCCCACCCGATTCTCCTGCATGAATGCCACAGATTCTGCGGACATCACCTGGGTATCGCCGCAACGGCCGCCGTGCAGATGCATCAGCAGTATCTTCGCGTAGTCCTGTAAATTGGTGATGGCGCCACCCTCTATATGGGCATTCTGCTGACCGCGCAGGCTGTCCGGGCTGCCATTCCAGGCGCCGAGCACAGACCACATATTGCCGTATTCAAATACTTCGAGATCGCAGGGGCCTGCGACGTACTGATCGAAGGCCTGCGCCCAGGTGCTGTTACTGACGTGCTCCGCAACCGCGCCGGCCAGTTGCCACTGCGAGCCGCCGTAGCTAAACCGGGTACCGGGTGGCACCGTGCCTGGCACTTCGACGGTGTAGAGGATCTTGGCGCAGTCTTCCAGAGTCACCGTGCTGAGGAACTGGCACATGTGGGGGCCGTAATCGCCGATACCCTCCAGTCCAGGAATGCCTGACGTATGGCTCACTAGCTCCGTGGTAGTGCGATCCCCGTACACGCCGTTCCAGGGCAGGTAGGTGTCGATGGTCGCTGCTACGTCGTAATCCAGGGACTCATCGTCATGCAGCGCCATCAGCAGTGACACAGAGGGCATCTTGCTGGTGGACGCCAGCATCACCACGGTATCCAGAGTGTGATCGCCAAAGGCTGCCTCGTGGACTGCACCTTGTGCGGTGTCCACCAGAATCACGGAGATGCCATCGAACACGGGACTTTCATCCAGAAACTGCTGCAACTCGGTGTCCACTGCGCCGAAATTGTAGACAGGTTGCGAGGTAATCGTAGTGTTAGAGCCGTCGCTGCAGGCCGTGAGCAGGAACAGTGCTGTTGCCAGCGCGACAATCCGAATGCTTTGCTGCATAAAAGAAACCCAATAGCTATTTTAGTGTGTTGGACAAAATGGCGTTTGATTGCCGCTGGTTCATCTGTACTGGCGCTCGAGCCAATCCTGTTTTACTCATAGGAGAGTGTCAAATTGATACTTTTTCCGTCGTAGGACAGAGCCTGGATGTTATTTCTAAATGGCACCAAATAGGGATGCGGTGGCAGTTCCGCGCGTATGGGGTTGGTTACCTGAGTGGTCCAGGCTCCATTCAACTGGGTCAATAAGCGCTGCGTGACGTCGCTCTTCTGGTCGAATTCCACTGTGTCTATGCTGGGGTCGTGCAACAAGATCTGGCGTGTGCCAAGGTCATAACCGATCTTGCCGGAAAAAACCGCCCGCCCCATTTCACTGATGGCGATACCCTGCGCCGGGCGATGATCGTAGGCCTGAAAGCGTACCTGCATGCCGATACGGCCCTTGTCCAGGAACAGCAGTCGCGGCTCGGTCAGGAATACATTGCCCGGTGTCAGTGTGATGGTGACGGGGAAAAGGTCTGCGGCGATGCTGGTGCCTAATTCTGCCGAAATCGCCACGGTGGTTGCAGTGGCGGCGTGCGCCCTTCCAGAGAGAATAAGCAGCAAATAGACTAAAAATACAGACAGTGTGTGTGCGCGCAACATGTGTGACTCCAAAGGTTTGCAGATAATAGGCACATCGCAAACCGTTAAGCAACCTGTCCCCTATTGCCGAGTTTTCTGTGTGACCGGCTAACCTCTCAGCTATACCGATGCCTTGAGAGATTCCCGTTAGAGACTGGAGCAGGACCGAAGTAAGTCATCGTAGCTGTTAGAATCACCCGGGTGTGGGCAGCGTCGGTGCTTCTCCTTTCAGTGCCTTCAACAAGCCTTCCGCCTCGGCCCTTTCGGTGAACTGACCGACCCCATGGCCAAGCAGTTCTTCCAGTGCTGCGATCGCTTGCGCTGTGTCGCCAAGCGCTGCCGTAATCATTGCCTCATGGTAGCGCACTGTGGCATCGTCGGGGAGCGCCGCGCGCGCGCGCTGAATGGTTTTTCGAGCGCTCTGGTGGTCACCGTTGGTTGATTCGATGACCGCCAGTGTGTCCAGGAGCACGGGTAAATTCGGTGCATGGCTGATGGCGCTATGGATAAGCTCCAGTGCCTTGCCGGGGTTTTTCAGTCTCAGGTTCCAGGCCAGGTTGTTAAGAGCGATAACGTTGCCCGGCTCCTGGTTCAGCACCGCAATATATTGCACTTGAGCTGCGGCACTATCGTTGCCAAGTTCCAGCTCATTGGCCAGATAGAGACGCACGGCCACGTCAGTCGGATGATCCTTTATCCACTGTTGCAGTGTGTTGCGCGCCGCTTCATTACTCCCCGCCGCTTTCTGTAGAGCGGTTAGCTCCAGCACAGATTGCGTGGTCGGTGCCGCTTTAAATGCACGCTGGGATAACGTAAGTGCTGCAACGGCATCGCCACTCGCCTGTGCCGACAGTGCCTGCAGGCGCAATACATCCGGTGCATCAGGTGCCAGTGCAACGAGTGTGGCGAGATGCTGCTCGAACTGTGCCTGATCGCCATCATACCTTGCGATTCGCGCCAGATTCATCAGCGCCGGCACATGCTTCGGATCTCGCTGTACGGCTTCCAACAATTGCTGTTTGGATTTCTTTGGATCACCCGTCGCGCTGGCGGCCATCGCCAGCAGGTAATGGGCCTGGGCGGATGCGGGAATGGCATCAGCCAATTGTTGCAGGGTAGCCAGTGCGCTGTCGTTCTGCTTTTGTGCAAGTTGTGCCAGGCCAGTCAATTCCAGCACCCCGGGAGAGCGGCGCTGCAAGGCGGTGAGTGGCGCTAACACAGGATCCACCTTCTGTGGACTCCCTGAGTCCATGTAATAGCTCGCCAGTCTCACGCGCGGCTCCAGTACTGTCGGGTGCGCCGCGATAGTCTGGTTCAGTCTGGCGATCATCGCCTCCGCGTTCTTTTCTCTGGCCTCCAGCGCGGCCAGTTGCAATAACGTGGTCAAGTCATCTGGATGATGGTCCAATGCTGTCTGGTAATACTGCCGCGCTGCGTCTTTATCACCTGCCTGCAGTGCCATTTCAGCCAGGCTCAGATTGGCGATAGGGTCTCCCGGCTCACGCGTTAGTGCCTGCTTAAACACGTCCTCCGCGTCAGCCGGCTGACCGGCAGCGAGGTAGACTCTGCCCAGTACATGAAAGGGTGCGAGACTTTCAAAATCCTGAATGTGGTAGTGCGTTGCCACCTCAATGGCACTGGGGAAATCTTTTTTTGCCAGATGTCTCAAGATCGATAGAATGTCGGTTTGGGGATAGTTCGCCGCGTTATCGTGCGCCCGGGCAGTGAGCGGGCCTGCTGCACCGGAGTCTGACGTCACCAGAGCGGCCTCCAGTCGCAAGGGGGCAAACTGCCAGTCCGGTTGCAGTTGTGCGATGCGTGCATACATCACCATACCGATATCCGCCTGGTCATCCAGCAGCAGGGCATTGGCCATGATGTTCAGCGCCGCGACATCGTCTGGATTCTGTTCCAGTACCGACCGCAGCATGTTCTGGGCGTCCTCGACCTTGTTCTGCAGTACCAGAATGGCAGCCAGCAGCTTCCGGCCGTTGCTGTCGTTGGGCGCTGTAGCCACAAACTGGTTTGCGAATTGTTCAGCTAACGGCAGATTCTTGTCGATCAGGTAGCCCATGCTCAGGTAGTAAAGTACCAGGGGAAACTGACCGGCTGCCGGTTCGGCCAGGGTCAGTGTCGAAAGGGCTTTGCGATAGTCCTTATTGTGGAAATCGAGCAGACCCTGTACGTAGTTGGCAGCGGGATCCTTGGGCGACTGCTGTAGCAGCTTCGTGGCATCAGTCTGGGCGGCGGCGTAATCCTCCAGTTGCACACTGATCAAGGCTCGTGCGATCCGATCAGCAAAGCCTATGGTCGAGTGAGCAATGGATTGGTCAAACGCTGCGCGGGCGTCCTCCAGCTTTCCTTGCTGCAACAGCGCTTGCCCCTTCAGCCACCACGCCTCGCCAGTGTCCGGTGCTTGAGCGAGGATCGCCCCGGTCAGTGTCAGCGCATCGGTCGGGTCGCCCTCGTGGAGGGCAATGGTCGCCTGGGCCAGTTGTGCCTCCCGCAACTGTGGTTCCTTGTGCAGGGCCTGAGCTACCAGAGTATGGGCCTTGTCCGGTTGTCGATCGGACAATGCGGCCAGCGCCTGGCTGGACAGCAGCAGGGCTGCCGCCTGGGCGTTCAGGTCCTGCGATTCCAGCGCAAGAACTGCAGCGAAATTGCCCTGGCCCAGCAGGGTTTTGGCCAGCGCGGGGCGGACGTCATTCGCCGTCCAGCCCAAGGCTTGTGCATGTTGCAACTCCTTCTCGGCGGTGAGGATATCGCCTGCATCGAGGTAGATCTTACCCAATAGCCAGCGGGCTTCTGCGGATGCACCCTCCAACTGGAGCGCGTTCTGCAATTCGATAGTGGCAGAGGTGTAATTGGACGCCGTGATAAAGTCTTTCGCACGGGCAAGGTGTTGTTCACTTGACTCCTCTTCAGTACCGCAAGCGGCCAGCAGCATGAGGGCTAAGCTAAACAGTCTATTGCGCATGAATGATCCTTAATCAGCCGCAGGGGTTATTGGCAGGTGTTATTGATGGTCACGGCGCTGGCATAGTGAGCGCGTGCAACAGCGCGGCATTGTAAGTTATGCGTGACCTGTCTTGATAGGCGGCGCGCGCGGTGTGGCATAGTGAGGGTTGCCGCGGCTTGGGCTTGGATTTGATGAGGGCTGACGGGTTTGTGACCGGCGGAATCCCCGAGTTTGAGCAAATTGAGGGTAGATTGCGCGATAGCTTCGACGCGGTAAGTGCTTACCAGGGCAGGTATATACCAGTCGCCTTTTCCCTCGCGGCGGTCCCGTGATGCAGGGCAAGTAATGCGACATCCAGTTCTACTACTCCCAAAACTACGCTTATTTGCAGTGGGAGTGAGGATATTGGCGGATGGTTCGTTCGCGATCCCAATGCATCATTAATACCGATCGCCAATACCATGGTGCTTATGGGTCTAGCGCTGTGCGCGCTGGGCTTCACTGCCCGCAAACGCAGGCTGCACATCTAGCTCGCAAACCCCCGCTGTCCTCTACCACAACCAGCGGGTAGTATAGAGATCGAACTGCAGAGACTCTCTCAGGAGCCGCTGTCTTCGGCTTTTGGATAGACCTCCTCGTATATCACGCCGCGCCACAGTAGCCCGATATGTAGCGCAATATACAGGCGCGCAACCGGCCTCGATGCAGCGAGTTTGTCATCCAACAGGCTAACGCATGCACAGTACCAATGCCCTGAGAATCTCCCGTCAGCGCCTGGAGCAGGCGCGCGTGACGCGCCCCGACGATGTCCAACTGTTGACGCAACTGCTGGTGGTGCTTGAGGAGCTGGATGACTATGCGCAGTTGCAGCAACTGTTAGCCCAGGCCATTGGGCGGTGGCCCCGCGATTGCAGCTTGCTGATGTTTCGCGCCCGTATCGATACGTATCTCGGTAATTTCCTCGAAGCCAAGGCAGCGTACCAGGACATACTCAAGTATGAGCCTGGACATATTGGTGCGTTTTGCTCAATGGTGATGCAAGGTCACGGTGATGACGTGGGTGGACTGTCGCGCGTGGAGATGCGACTCGCCGCCGGGGACATCACCACTACCGAGCGCAACAACCTCGGCTATGCTCACGCACGTTTGCTGGAACAGGCCGAACGGTTTGATGAGGCGTTTGCAACACTCCGTCAAGCCAATACCACCAGGGCGGCGGCCGGAGGCATGAATATCGCCGCTAAACAGCGTGGTTCCAGAGCGGTGCTAGGCGACATCAACGCCGCTACTCTCGAGCGCTGCAGTGGGCGCGGCAACGCGTCACAACGCCCTGTGTTTATCGTTGGTATGCCACGCTCCGGCACCACCCTGATAGAACAGATCCTGGCGGCTCATCCGGATGTGCACGCCGCCGGTGAGCGCTTATTCTGGGGTGGCGTATTGGGTGGTCTGGTGCAGTCTGCCCCGCACCGTACCGGCTCCATGATTGAAGCCATAGACAGTCTGCACACCCACGTCTGGGAGAACGCCGGCAACGACTATCTGAACAGTATGAAGGACATTGACCGTGACTCACTGCGGATCACTGACAAATTACCCGCCAACTTTGCGCTACTACCCCTGATCCGCCTGATATTTCCACGAGCACGCATCATACATATTCGCCGCGATCCGCTGGCTACCATCGCCTCGTGTATCAGAACGCCCTTTTCCGATCCGGCACTGGCGTTCACGGTGGAAGACTGGGCGCGATTTTATGGCATGTATCAGGCCCTCATGGAGCGCTGGCGTCCGCTATTGGGCGAGCAATTGCTTGAGCTCGACTATGAGGACCTGGTCAGCGATTTACCGACGCAGGCGCACCGTCTCATTCATTTTTTGGGGCTAGACTGGAATGATGCCTGTCTCCATCCACATCTGAATCCGCGCGCCGTGCGCACCGCGAGTGTGCAGCAGGTTCGCCGTGAGGTACACACCGGGGCGGTCAGTGCCTGGCGCTGTTACGAGGAGCAGCTGGAAGCTATACGGCCATATGTAGAGGAAAGTCGTGACTGGGTACTGTCACCAGGCGGCGGCGATGAGTAGTGTTTGCAGGGCAAGCACGCCGATAAATCCTGCCGGAATAGCCCAGTGTAAAAAGTTGGATAGCTCACGTACGACAAATGGATCACCTCTGCGCTCCATGAACTGAGGGTTGAACAGAGTCACGGTCAGAAGTACTGAAACAAGCTGATACATATGCCCGATCATAATGATTTGTCCCACCAGACTGCCCTCACTGAGGCCTGGAAAACGCAGGGACAAGGTAAAGTTCAGTGCTATCAGCGCCAAAATTGAGCCGGCCCAGGAGGTCAGTCGCGCAGGTAGCTCAAATGATGGGACCAGGGAAATAACGGTAGGTACCAGCAGCGTCAGTAGCAACGGAATGAAAATCGTCGAGAGGATACTAGTGGCTATCCGCTGAATCCGCAGATTCGCGGTAAACTGCTCGGCTGGCAGACCATTCACCGCGATCACTTGTTCGCGCTTAAAGTTCAGACTCTGGATGTGCCATCCGGGAATTTTCAGCTCAGGTGCGAAGCCAGATGTCTTCACTTGCGAGCTTTCCTGCACCAGGACAACAGTATTGCTGGAGTAGCGCGAGGACAACATGACAACCGGCAGATTTTGTCGATCAAAGGGAAAGTTTGCGAGCTTAAGGCGCGTTTCAAAGGTGCCCTTGATGCTCTGGATCAGTTCTACAGTGCCGTCAGCACGAATAATCAGGCCGGTAGCAATGCTGTTATCGCTGGAGAGCAGGTTGCTTATCGCAATTTGCGGACTCCAGATGGTGGCGAGTTTGTCGAGTGCCTCCTGTCCTGCAAACGTCTGGACGGCAAGTCCTGTGGTAGCTGTGGAGAAGGCCAGCGCCGGCTCTCGCCACCGATAACGTAGCTCGACCAGACCCCTATAGGTCCCGGCGCTTTCATCCAGTTTATTCACGTCACTGATATAGACGCCAACGCCAACCCGCAGTGGCCTGGGTACATCTGCAGGGAAATCCTGGAGCGAGGGGGCCTGGGCCTGGTTAGTCGCCATTGCCCACGTGGACATAGTGATGGCGTAAAGAAACATGGCGAGGGCAAATGGCTTACTTCTGGTCATTTATTTGCCCTTCGC
>JANNXP010000122.1:0-2257 GCA_031409615.1 Haliea sp.
TCCAATTTACGCGCGCCTTACTTTCTGATTCAAGGTCTGCTGCCCGGGCTGCGTGCGCGCGGTGCCAGTATTGTCAATATTATCGATGTCCACGCGGATCGTCCCTTACGCCACTTTAGTGCTTATAGTGCGGCTAAAGCGGGCCTGGCCTCGCTAACTCGCAGTCTGGCAATAGAACTGGGCCCTGGGGTGCGAGTCAATGGAATTGCGCCGGGTGCAATACTGTGGCCCGAGGGCAACGATTCCCATGACAAGCCTGGCCGCGCCAACCTGGTAGCCAGCACGCCGCTGCAACGTCTTGGCGATCCGACTGACATCGCGCGAACCGTGGCTTTCCTCGCCTGTGATGCACCCTTCATCACTGGCGAGGTCATTGTGGTGGATGGCGGCAGGAGCCTGGTCAGTTAGTATCCGCAGGTGGGTTGATCAAGGCATCGTGATTTGACAGCTTGGCACCCAGCAGAATAAACATCTCATCATCGGTTGCAGCCCCGGGCATAATGATACAGGCATCGCACCAGCCATCACCGGCGCCAGGTGAGGAGTCACAGCTGGTATCGTCATCCTTGCCCTTGCAGCTCGCGCCGATGTTGCCCGCTACACAGGCCGTGGGATTGCAGGCAGACGCATTGCTTGGCCGTTTGGACAACCGCGTAACGGTCTCGATATTGGGCGACCCATCCGTGTTAACGCCATTATTGTAGGTGGCACACCACTCCATGGTGCGCTGCGCGGGGTCGCTGCTATTGAACACCAGCGCGGGATCGAACAGTTTGTACACCGGTTCGTCGTAGGTGAAGCTTTCATAGATCTGCTCACCACCCTTTACGGACATGAAAAACCGCTCGCCGCGTTTGTGGGTGTGGGAACTGAGGGCCAGCAGGCCATCGCCTTGATCGAATACATAATCGCGGCACACCGTTTTCTTCGTGAAGGGCTGTGTGCCGGTAGCGGCAATTATGTGGTTAGTGACGTTGACGCCCTTGGCGTTGAAGCGTCGATCATCGGCAAAATAGATATTGCGCCACAGGTGGTGAACACCGTCCTTGGTGGTCAGGTTAAAGGCATGGGAGTTCCAGTAAAAAATGCCATGGGCTGGAAAGCTCTGGTAGAAACCCTCGCGCTCGATTCCCGCGCCCAGCCCCAGAATGGTGCCTCTGCTGCTTCCCGGGGGGGCAGGAGGTCCGTAGCCCTGACACGCGATACTGTCCTCAACCACAGCACGGCACTGCCCTTGTGTACCGCAAAAACTGCGGTCCGTCGGCTCGCACACCTGGCCTTCCTTGTCGCCACCCGCGCACGTCCACTCCCCGAAACTGGGATCGTGAATCTGGTCTGCGTCTACCGGAGCGAGATAGAGCAGATTATGGTGCGTGAAGGCATCCGAGCGCGATTCGCCGCTCTTCGCGTAGAAGTTGTCACGCGTCTCGTCCAGATACTGTGGTGGGATTACATCGCGGAAATCTTCATACACTGCAAAGCACAGCTCGCGTTCCTTTTCTGCGGGCACGGCGTGTGCAGGCATTTTGAACTGTACGCCTTTATCCGCAGCGGGCGGCGGCAGTGGCGTAGTATTGAGGGGTTGTGCCTCCGGCAGACACACACCCAGCAGTCGTTCGATCTCGTCTTCGCCACGGCCCAGGGTGTCACCCACGGAGCCTTCACGGGGAGCTCCCGCCTCTATCCACAATCGAATGACTTCCAGTTGTCCGGGCGAGATGGGCGATCCAGCGCTGGGCATGGGCGCGCCGCCAATAGCGTAGCTGCCGGGGAAGGTCTTGGCCGACAGCTTGTGGTAGAGAAAGCTGAGCGAGGGATTGCCCGGCTCCACCAGCGCCAGTGATGAGCCCTTGGATGGCGCTGCCACCAGGTTGTCGAATGCGTTCAACGGCGTTAGGTCCAGATCACCCTGGTTGGCACTACCGTGGCACAGCGAGTTGGCGCAACCGTTCTGCTCGAAGACAACCGCCTGAATCGCTTCAAAGGTGCTGTCAAACGTCGGGCAGTATGTCAGTTCCTCATCGCTGGAAATGAGTGCATCCAGCGTGCGAATCTCCCAGGTGTTGTTGCCGTGATTGTGCAAATGCACTTCGATCGAATCGCCCTGGCTTACCGCAAAGGGCAATACCAGAGTCTCCTTTATGATGCCTCTGTCGCTGGGGATAGGGACAGTGGATTCCCAAACCGGGGTGCCTGCTATCGATACTGCGATATGCGCGTTGGCCGGCGCGTTAAAGTTGAGCGCGCTGTGGCTCAT